>CAZOSI010000257.1:2237-3793 GCA_964582485.1 uncultured Novosphingobium sp. | reverse complement strand
TCAACACTGCCTTCGATCTGATGCACGCCGGCAAGTCGATCCGCAGCGTCGTGGTGTTCTGAGCAACTGACGCGCTAACGCGGCGAAAGGGCTGTGGCCGCGCGATCAAGACTGGGCGCGCGCTCGAAGGCTCGGCGGTATTCGCGGGCGAAATGCGTGGCTGAAGAAAATCCTGTCGCTACGGCTACTTCCAGCATGGAAAGCCCGGTTTGCTGGACCAGCTGGCGCGCGCGCGCTAACCGCAGTTTGCGATAATAGGCAGCCGGGCGCTCGCCTAGCTGGCCTGCGAACAAACGCTCAAGCTGGCGTAGCGAAAGACCGGCGAGGTCTGCCAGGGCCGCTAGCGGCATTGGGTTTTCAAGATTGGCTTCCATCGCCGCGAGACAGTCCAGCAGGCGCGGATGACGCACGCCCGTGCGCTCGGACAAGGCGAGACGCTGCGGATCGGCAGCGGCCCGGGCCGAATGGTGCAACATCTGGTCAGCCACTTGCGCAGCCAGATCTCGGCCGAAGTCCTGGGCAATGAAATTGAGCATCAGGTCGAGCGGCGCGGTCCCGCCAGAGCAGGTGAAGCGGTTGCCGTCGATTTCATAGATGCTCTTGGTCACATCCAGTGACGGATAGTTTTCAGCCAGTGTTTCAAGATCTTCCCAATGTCCTGTGCAGCGCCGGCCGTCGAGCAGCCCGGCATCGGCGAGCACGATGCTGCCCGAACAGACCGATCCGATCAGCGCACCCTGGCGCGAAGCCCGGCGCAGCCCTGCGGCCAGGTCTGGATCAAGGTGATCATAGGCATTGATGCCAGCGCAGACCACGACGGCATCGGCCAATCCTTCCAGCCGCAACATACCATCGACATGGACCATCGTTCCGTTGCTGGCCCTTACCGGGGCCCCGTCCTTGCTTAGCGTAGTCCATTGGTAGAGTCTGGCCCCCGCCATCCGGTTGGCTGCGCGGAGCGGCTCGACTGCCGCAGTGAAGGGCATCATCGAGAAGTCCCTGACCAGCACAAAGGCAAAGCTGCGCGGCGATCGGATTGGGCTGGGCCGGGTCATGATGGCGGCGTGGCATGCCAAATTGTCATGTCGTGAATGTATCAGCAATTGACGGAAATGGAACATATCTTCGCGACGCTTTGGCGCAGGATGCCGGGGCTACTGCTAAAGAGATAATCATTATGAGGGGTGCCCATGTCTGACGGCGATGAAATCATCCTGCGTGACCTGAACGATGCCGACCTGGTCGAGCAGATGAAGGACGACCTTTACGACGGCATGGCCGATGAAGTTCACGAAGGCACCCAGATCCTGCTCGAACGCGGCTGGGACGCCAATGACGTGCTGACCGAAGCCCTGGTTGAAGGCATGCGGATCGTCGGGATTGATTTCCGTGATGGCATCCTGTTCGTCCCCGAAGTGCTGCAGTGCGCCGGCGCGATGAAGGCCGGGATGGAACTGGTCCGCCCGATCCTGACCGCCAGCGACAACAAGACCAGCCTGGGCACTTACGTGATCGGCACGGTCAAGGGTGACATTCACGACATCGGCAAGAACCTG
>CAZOSI010000257.1:0-2227 GCA_964582485.1 uncultured Novosphingobium sp. | reverse complement strand
GCGCTGGTTTCGAAGTAGTTGACCTTGGAATCAACAACCCGGTCGACAACTACCTGGCCGCGATCGACAAGCACAATCCCACAATCCTGGGCATGTCGGCGCTGCTCACCACCACCATGCCTTATATGGGCGTGGTGATCGAGGAACTCGACAAGCGCGGGATCCTCAAGAACCTGCCGGTGATGGTTGGCGGCGCGCCGCTCAACCAGGAATTCGCCGACGCGATCAACGCTACTTCCTATGGCCGCGATGCAGCAGTCAGCGCCGAACTGGCCAAGGCTCTGGTCGGCAAGAACCGTTAATGAGCGATAGTGCTGGACGCCGCAGCGGCGGCCGCCAGGCACGCTTGGGTCGCCGCGCGCGGCCGCAGGAAGCTGAGGCGGTCGCGCCGGAGAACCTGGTCACCACCAGCGCCAACCCGGACGGGCCAGTGCTGGTGCTGGCCTGCGGCGCGCTCGCCAACGAGATCATTGCCCTGCGCGAGCAGCTTGGCGTCACCGACGATGCCATGGTGCTGCAATGCCTGCCCGCCGAATTGCACAATCGCCCGGGCCAGATCGCGCCGCGGCTGGACGCCTACTTATCAGAGCATCGCCACAAGTACTCGCGCGTGCTGATCGGTTACGGCGATTGCGGCACCGGCGGCGCAATCGACAAGGTACTGGCACGGCACGAAGCGGGCCGACTGCCGCACGCGCATTGCTATGAATTCTTCGCCACGACCCCGCGCTTCAACGAGATCTCCGAGGCCGAGATCGGCAGCTACTTCATGACCGACTTCCTCGTCCGCCATTTCGACCGGATTGTTTGGGAAGGCCTCGGTCTTGATACCCGGCCTGAGATGCTCAAGACCTATTTCGGCAACTACCGCGACCTCGTCTATCTGGCTCAAACCGATTCACCCGAATTGCAGGCCAAGGCGCAGGAGGCCGCCAAGCGGCTGGACCTCCGCTACGTCTATCACAAGGTCGGCTATGGCGATCTGACTGAGGCCATCAAGGCAGCGGCCGATGTATAGGGTCCGTCTGTGGTCGGTGCGGCGTTCGCGCCAGATGGAATGGCTCTACAACACCTTCAACCCGCTGGTGGTCAAACTGCTGCGGGGGACCGTAAAGGTCTTTGGGACCAAGCTGGATAGACCGATCACAGCGGTTGAAGCCGCCGCCAAAGGCTTCTTCTTCGATTGCAAGATGTGCGGCGATTGCGCGCTGTCCAAAACCGGCATGTCCTGCCCGATGAATTGCCCCAAGACGATCCGCAACGGCCCTTGCGGCGGCGTGCGCGAGAATGGGCATTGCGAAGTCAAACCCGAGATGCGCTGCGTCTGGGTCGCGGCCTGGGACGGCGCCTCGCGGATGCAGCATGGCGATGCGATCAAGCAAGTGAACTTCGCGGTCGATCACCGGCTCAAGGGCAAGAGCTCGTGGCTCAAACTGGCCCGCGATGACTGACCGCGCGCAGATCGACGCCGAAGGACTCAACCCCGGCGATCCCCTGGCGATGCTGCCGGGCCACGTCTCGCACGGCCGGTTCGAACGCGTGCTGCGCGCCGGGCACTTTGCCGTGTCGACCGAAATTGCCCCGCCGGATTCGGCCGATCCTGAGGAAGTGCTGCGCCGCGCGGCCGATTTCGATGGCTATGTCGACGCCATCAACGCCACAGACGGTTCGGGCGCCAACTGCCACATGTCGAGCCTGGCAGTCTGCGCGGTCCTGACGCGCGAAGGCTATTCGCCGATCATCCAGGTCTCATGCCGCGACCGCAACCGGATCGCGATCCAGGGCGACCTGCTCGGCGCATCGGCACTGGGGGTCTGCTCGGTGCTGTGCCTGTCGGGCGACGACGTTTCGGTGGGCGACCATCCCGAAGCCAAGCCGGTATTCGATTTCGACTCGGTCTCGCTGCTCCAGACCGTCCGGACCCTGCGCGATGAAAGCCGGTTCCTGTCGGGCCGCCAGCTCGATCTGCCGCCGCGGCTGTTTTTGGGTGCGTCGATCAATCCTTTCGCCCCGCCGCACTCTGCCCGGATCGACCAGTTCGCCAAGAAAGTCGCAGCTGGCGCGCAGTTCGTGCAGTCGCAATACTGCTTCGACGTGGCGATGGCGAAAGAGTTCATGGCGAGCGCCCGCGATCTGGGCCTGACCCAGGACTGCTATGTACTGATGGGCGTTGGCGTGCTCGCCTCGGCCAAGACCGCCAAGTGGCTCAAGGGCGCGATCCCCGGGG
>CAZOSI010000256.1:0-3875 GCA_964582485.1 uncultured Novosphingobium sp. | reverse complement strand
ATTGTCTTTGCGGACGGCTTGACGGGCGATTGTCCCGACCAGCGGTTATGCGCTACGGCAGCCTGATGGGATCAAAATCGGCAATTCGGACAGGCAACAGCGCGCGGCCACGATGGGCAGGGCGACCCGCATGACGGATGCTCGTCCAATCGCGTTGGGGGTTGATCGGTCCCTGTCCGGTCAGACTTGGCGTTGGCGCGATGCCACCGATGGCTCACACGGCCTCCAGCCAGATGACCTTGTTACGCGTATTCTCCTGTCGCGGGGCGCGCCGCGTGACAGGTTGGCGGATTTTCGCAAACCGAGCCTGCGGGCCTTCATGCCCGATCCCTCGCTGTTCGCCGACATGGACGTTGCGGCCAGCCGCGTGGTGGACGCCATCCTGCGCAATGAAAATGTCGCGGTTTATGGTGACTATGACGTAGACGGCGCAACGTCAGCTGCCTTGCTGATTCTGTTGCTGCGGCAGCTCGGTCTCGAGGCGAAGCCCTATATTCCTGACCGCCTTTTGGAAGGCTATGGCCCGTCTGCCGAAGCTTTGGTCCGACTGAAAGCGGAGGGTGCCAGCCTTGTAGTTACTGTCGATTGCGGGGCGCAGGCGTTTGAGGCGCTAGAAGCGGCAAGATCTGCCGGACTTGATGTTATCGTTGTCGATCACCACAAATGTTCGGCCGAGCTGCCGCGCGCGGTGGCGCTGGTCAATCCCAACCGGCTCGACGAGGAGCAGGATGCCGCCGCTTACGGACACCTCGCCGCTGTGGGCGTCGCATTCCTGCTGGCGATCGCCACGGTCCGCACCCTGCGCCAGCGCGGGTTCTTTGCCGACCGGCCCGAGCCGGACCTGTTCGGCCTGCTCGATCTGGTCGCACTGGGCACGGTCGCCGATGTCGCCGCGCTGCACGGTCTCAACCGGGCACTCGTGGCGCAGGGGCTGAAGGTGATGGCCCGGCGCGATGGCGTCGGCATGGCGGCGCTGATCGATGCCAGCCGCCTCAGCCGCGCGCCCAGCTGCAGCGACCTTGGCTTTGCACTGGGCCCGCGGATCAACGCCGGCGGGCGGGTCGGTGAATCGACGCTGGGCGTACGTTTGCTGACCACCGAGGACCCCGACGAAGCCCAGGCGATCGCCATGCAGCTTTCAGCGCTCAACGAAGAGCGCCGTGCGATCGAGGGCGAAGTGCAGGCAGCAGCCGAAGCCCAGGTCGATTCCCAGCACAACCGCGCGGTGCTGACCTTGGCGGGACGCGGCTGGCACCCCGGGGTGATCGGGATTGTCGCAGGACGGATCAAGGAAAAGACCGGCAAACCGACGCTGGTGATCGCGCTGGATGCGGACGAAGCCGGAAACGGCAAGGGTTCGGGCCGCTCGATCGCCGGAGTGGACCTTGGCGCCGCAATCATCGCCGCGCGTGAGCACGGCCTGCTGCTGGCCGGCGGAGGCCATGCCATGGCCGCCGGGCTGACCGTCGCACCGGGGCAAATTGACGCGCTGGGCGAATGGCTTGATGACCGGCTGGGCCGCACAGTCGGCGCGGCCATGGCCAACCAGGCGATGCTGCTCGACCTTGCGGTGGCACCGGGCGGGCTGACCCCGGCCCTGGTCGAGGATCTGGAAAGCGCCGGCCCCTATGGTATGGGCTGGCCGGGTCCGCGCGTGGCGGTCGGTCCGGTCCGGCTGGTCAAGGCCGATCTGGTCGGCACCGATCACGTCCGCCTGATCTTGCGCGGCGACGACGGGGCCAGCTTCAAGGCGATCGCATTCCGCGCTGCCTCGACCGAGCTGGGGCAGACTTTGCTGCACGCCACGCACCACCGCAAGCTGTGGCTGGCAGGCCGCGCGAAGATCGACGATTGGGCCAGTCGTCCGCAGGCCGAACTCCATGTCGACGACGCTGCTTTCGCCGACTGAGATATTCTTTCCCTTGCCCCTTGACCGTTCTGGCGCGCCCGCTTAAAGGCGCACCCCTGCCAGCGGCGCAAGCCATATGGCCCGTTCGTCCAGTGGTTAGGACGCGGCCCTTTCACGGCTGAAACACGGGTTCGAATCCCGTACGGGTCACCAACCTGCGCACGCAGGAATTTTGATTCCAGTCCAGATGCGCCTAAGTGTGCGATTGGCCCTTCAGGCCCCTTCGTCTAGCGGTCAGGACGCGGCCCTCTCACGGCTGAAACACGGGTTCGATTCCCGTAGGGGTCACCAGCTTTTCCGCCATTTTTCGAGCGAATCTGGCGAATTTCCCCAATGCATCCCTAATATGCGCTTTGAGCGCGATTGCCCGTGCCAGCCGCGATTTGCGCGCTTTTGGGAGCGAGTTTGCGAATAGCGTGCTCTAAAAACGGCAAAAAACAGCCAGTCTCATCAAGGGCGCAATCGAGAGCGCGCCGATAGCACTCTACAAGCGTGGCGGAAAACCATCATGCACCCGTGCGTGGGATGTGTATCTCAATTCCTGGTCCGATGCGCAGCATCGTGGCCTAAATTGGGGATCGGCAAACTTCCCCAATAACGGATGCGCCATATGCGGGTTCGACCTGAAAGGCGTCTCTTAGCCTCGGTCACGACATGAAGTGGAAGTGCGCGCTTATACGTCGTAGCCGACTTGGGGAGAGAAGCAGACAAAGGACGCCAATTCCCGCCGCGCCAATTCGCGGGTCCTACCTGCGGAATCACTGACAACCATGCGCTTGCTGACCGCATTTTTCCTGCCAGCTGCCAGTCTGCCCGTTTGGTGCAGTTAGAAGTTTCAGACGAGCCTTGGCCATTCTTCCTTTTGGTCCTTGTCTTCTTTTGTCCTCCAGGTGCGCCATTGCGGTTTGGCGATATTTGTGACGGAGTTGCATTTTCTGGTCTCAGGACCTCCAGATCCTGGCCAGTGAATTGCCTCGCCTGACCGGCCAACTGACCACCCAAAATCAGCCATGAGGCCAGGCCGGGAGTCAAATTCGTTGCATCCACGAATGCGACTCGCTACCAACGCAACAGCACCAAACTTTACACAAAGTTCACACTGCGATTCTAAAAGAGTTTTGATGATGAAACTTCCACTGCGTGGAGAGCCCGTCTCTGTCCCGTTCACCGGGCGTCGCCTGCTTGAGCGGGCACTAGTGGTCGTACGCTTTACGCCGGTGCTGAAAATTGGCGAAGAGTCGGGAACTGGCATCGCGTCGTTCCAAGAATCAATTCGCCAATTGTACCCGTTGGTCGAACTCGAGAAAGAAGCCCTAATGCGCTTCGAATTGCGGCCAGATGGCTCAATTGGCTCAGCGCAAGAGGAACAACCTGTCTGGCGCATTTCGGATATCGACAAGGCGTGGCGCGTCTCACTTACTCCTCGCAGCATCGCACTTGAAACTGACGGAACGAACTACAAAGATTGGCCAGATTTCGCAAAACGCATCAGCGCGTTGGTTGAAGCTACAGCCACTCACTTTGAGCCGACTCACCGGCAATACATTGGGGTTCGCTACATCAATGCTGCGCCAGTGGATGGCTCAGATGATCCAAGGCTTGACTGCGCACAGGAGCTAGTCAGCATCACCGGAAACGAAGACCTAGAGATGGCAGACCTTCTATGGAGATTTGCCGTTGATGAAGGTCATTTGATCCTTCGTAGCGGGGTCATGCCACAAGGCGGCAGCTATGATCCCAATGTTTTTATGCCGCGCGAAAATCCGAACTGGTATCTGGACATTGACGTTGGCAATACCGATACATCCCAGTTTGATGCCGATCAGATCAATTCGAGTATTTTGGCGCAAGTGAGGCGCCTTCACTCTGTCTATATCTGGGCCATGCAACAGAAAGACGACTAGGCGACATGGATCCCACAACTTCCAGTCCTGCGATGAAATCGCCCCCCATGTTGGTAGCCGTA
>CAZOSI010000255.1:0-3876 GCA_964582485.1 uncultured Novosphingobium sp. | reverse complement strand
CGTCGTCCGCAGCCACCTGGGCGGCATAGGGGGTCGACTTGCGGCTGCCCTTGAAGCCCATCATGCCGGCGCTGGACCACGAAATCGCGTTGCCCTGGGCGTCGGTGATGGTGATCATGGTATTGTTGAAGCTGGCATTCACATGCGCGATGCCGCTTGAAATGTTCTTCCGCTCGCGGCGCTTGATGCGCTGGGGTTCGCGTGCCATTTGTTACCTACCTTCTTTGAAATCGCTCATCCTGAGGAGCACCCCGCAGGGCGCGTCTCGAAGGAGGCTTACTTCTTCTTGCCGGCGATCGGCTTGGCCTTGCCCTTGCGGGTCCGGGCGTTGGTGTGAGTGCGCTGACCGCGAACCGGCAAGCCCTTGCGATGACGCAGGCCGCGATAGCAGGCCAGGTCCATCAGGCGCTTGATGTTCATCGAGGTCGTGCGACGCAGGTCGCCTTCCACGGTGTGCTCGGCATCGATGGTTTCGCGGATGTGCAGCACTTCCTGATCGGAAAGGTCAGCCACGCGGCGGGTGTGATCGATGCCCAGTTTGTCAACGATCTGGCGGGCCTTGAACGAGCCAATGCCGTGAATGTAGGTAAGCGCGATGATAACACGCTTGTTCGTCGGGATATTAACCCCTGCAATACGAGCCACTTAATTCTCCATGCTCCACGGAAGGCAGCACCTGCGGCCTTCCATCTCAACGCTTCAACGTCTAAAACGGCAAAAAGCCCGGCTGGCGAGCACGATGACTTGCGCCTTCCGGACACTTCCGTTTTTCGGTTGAAGCGCGCGCTTAAGGCGATTCGCCATACATGTCAACGGCCCGCGCCGACGAGGTGCGGGCGCCATTCGCGCTTAAGGGACGATGCATATCGTGAAGCACGGGCGCGGTCAAAGCGATTAGCGCCAGTTGGAGTGGATTTAGCGTTCGCGCGGCCTGGAGGCGATCCCGACGCATTCTATGGCGGGCGCCAAGCCCCCTACCCCCCAACCGCCTTGACCAACCCCGCCAGCTGTCCGCCCAGCATCCCATCCACCGCCGGCGCGATCTGGTCGGTTTTGAAGCGCATGTAGCCGCCAACCACGTATTCCAATTCGATCCGGGTGCCGGTGTCGGTCTTCTTGAGCGCAACGGTCAGCGTTCCGTGCAGCGCCTCACCCTGCAGCGGGCCAAGCCCGCCGGTCAACCGCAGCACGCCCCGCTGGGGATCAGCGAAGACCACGTGCATGTGTTCGACGCTGCCCATCCGCTGGTCGGCCGGGGCGCCATCGGGTTTGGGCAGCTTTTCGCAGAAGCAACCGGTGGCCTGAGCGTCGAGGTAAAGGTTGTCGGCGTTCTTCGACCAGGTGTGGTCGCTGGACCACCATTTGGCCGGGGCGATCAGCGCCTTCCATACTACCTGCTGATCGGCGGCAACTTCGGCGGAGTGTTTGATCACGAAGCCTGCGTCGGACTGAGCGACGACTTCGGCCCTGGCCGCCTGCGGCGCAAAGGTCAGTGCGGCCAAAGCCAAACCTGGCAGGAACTTGCGGATCATATTTGCCCTCCCCAATCGCGCCGCGCACGGTGGGAGCGCGGGCTGGTCAGCCCTTGATAATCCGTTCGATCGCCGCTGTCACATCATCGATGTCGGCCATGCCGTTGACCCGCGATACGATCCCGCGGGCATCATAGATCGGCAGAATCGGTGCGGTCTTGGCGCGGTATTCGGCCATGCGGGTGCGGACGGTTTCCTCGTTGTCGTCGGGACGGCGCTTGAACTCGTGGCTGCCGCACTTGTCGCACTGACCCGGGACCTTGGGCTGTTCGAACTTGTCGTGATAGCCCTTGCCGCAATTGGCACAGGTGAACCGGCCGCAGATCCGTTCGACCAGGGCATCTTCATCGACTTCCAGCTCGATCACATGCTCAAGCTTGCGGTCGCGCGCGGAAAGGATCGCATCGAGGGAGTCCGCCTGGGCGGCCGTTCGGGGATAGCCATCAAAGATCGCGCCCTGCCCGCTGCCAAGCGCGTCCAGTTCTTCACCGATCAAGGCGGAGACGATTTCGTCCGAGACCAGCTCGCCACGCTCCATCACTGCTTTGGCCTGAAGCCCGACCGGGGTTCCGGCCTTGACCGCGGCGCGCAGCATATCACCGGTCGATAGCTGGCGCATGCCGTGCGCTTCGACCAGGCGCTGGGCCTGGGTACCCTTGCCCGCTCCGGGCGGTCCAAGCAGGATAATGTCCACGTCCAAACCCCTGTTTGAATGTTAGCGCATACGGCCTTTGAGTTTGGCCTTCTTGATCAGATCGCCATACTGGTGGGCCAGCAGGTGCGACTGGATCTGCGTGATCGTATCGACCGTGACATTGACCACGATCAGCAAACTGGTGCCGCCCAGGAACAGAGATCCGATCCCGGTCTGGGCAATCACATATTCGGGAACCACGCAAACGATGGTCAGATAGATCGCGCCGATTACGGTGACCCGGGTCAGCACATAGTCAAGATAGGTCGCGGTGCTCTTGCCCGGACGGATGCCCGGGATGAAGCCGCCATTGCGCTTCAGGTTCTCAGCGGTTTCCTCGGGATTGAAGACAACCGCGGTGTAGAAGAACGCGAAGAACATGATGCCCGCGGCATAAAGCGCCATATAGACTGGCTTGCCGTGCCCCAGGTACTGGTTCAGCGTGACTATGAACGACCCCCAGGCCGAATCCTGCGAAATCGAGCTTCCGGCAAACTGGGTGATGGTCAGCGGCAGTAGCAGCAACGAGCTGGCGAAGATCGGCGGGATAACGCCGGCGGTGTTGAGCTTGAGCGGCAAGTGGCTGCGATCGGCCTGCATCATTCCGTTCTGGCTGGCGCGCTTGGGATACTGAATCAGCAGCCGCCGGGTCGCCCGCTCCATGAAGCAGATCAACAGCACCAGCGCCACGAGCATGGCAATCAGACCAAAGATCAGGAAGCCTGAGATCGAGCCGGTGCGCCCGCCTTCAAACAGGTTCGAGACGAAAGTCGGCATCTGGGCGACAATCCCGGCCATGATGATCAGCGAGGTGCCGTTGCCGATCCCGCGGCTGGTGATCTGTTCACCCAGCCACAACAGGAACATGGTGCCGCCTACAAGCGAGATCATTCCGGCCACATAGAACAGCGGACCCGGATTGATCGCAAAACCCTGGACTTCCGCGGCGCGCAACGCAGCATAACCCTGGATTATGGCCAGGAACACAGCGCCATAACGCGAATACTGATTAAGCTTGCGCCGCCCGCTTTCGCCTTCTTTTTTGAGCGCCATCAGTGAGGGATGGAGCGAAGCGGCCAGCTGCACCACGATCGACGCGGTGATGTAGGGCATAACACCAAGGGTAATCAGGCTGTACTGCGACAGCGCCCCACCCGAGAACATGTTGAAGAAGTCCAGCACCCCGCCCGCGTTGCGTTCAAGGAACTGTTTCAGCGCAATCGGGTTGATCCCCGGCAGCGGCACGAAAGCAAGGAAACGGAACACGATCAGGGCCGCAACCGTGAACCAGATCCGCTTCTTGAGCTCGGTCGCCTTGGAGAAGTTGGCGAGGCTGAGATTGCTCGCAATATTGTCGGCGCGTGATGCCATCGGGACTATATGCCTTGTCTGGGTGCCGGTCGCCCGGCCCGCTCGCTTGAGGGTTGCGCTCCCCATATAGGGAGCCTTGCGCGATGTCGAACCCCTGCAAGCCAAAATCCCCGCCACTGGTGGGCGGGGATCCGGTTGACTGGCTTACTTGGCGGCCTTGGCTGCCTTGTTCGCTTCGCGGCGAGCCGTCTTCTTCTCATGCTCGCTGGGTCCGGCTTCGGGTACACTGACCGAGCCGCCAGCCTTTTCGACCGCAGCCTTGGCCCCGGCCGAAACGCC
>CAZOSI010000254.1:0-3902 GCA_964582485.1 uncultured Novosphingobium sp. | reverse complement strand
CATATTCCTCCAGCGTGCCCAGCCGCCCGGCCGGGATCATCTGGAACAAGCCAGCCTGCGCTGCGGGATCGAGCTTGGCAATATAGGCTTCGAACATTCGGTCGCGACTCCGCCCGGCGCGATCGCATTGACGAATATGTTGGCCCCGGCAACCTCCGCCCCAACCGAACGGGTAAAGGCGATCACCGCGCCCTTGGTGGCCGAATAGTGCGGGCTGTGCGCGCTGAGGCTGGAAAGCCCTGCAATCGAGGCGATGTTGACGATCCGGCCATAATGGCGCGGCTCCATCTGCCGCAGTGCGGCGCGGGTACAATAGAAGGTGCCATGGACGTTGACGTCCCAGTACTTCAGCCACTCCGCATCGCTCATCGCACTTGTGAACCCAAGGCTGCGGCGCGGCTCAGGCGTGGTCAGGTAGGCATAGTGCTGACTGCGGCGAACTTCGTCATCCGGCCCGCCGGGCACCCGCGCAGCATTGTTGACCAACACTTCGACCGGGCCGAGCTCCCGCTTAACCCGGGCGAAGAAGGCATCGACCGCCGCACTGTCGCTGACATCGCACGAGGCGGCCAGAACCTCGACGCCCTTGGTCCGCAGCGCCGCAGCCGTCTCCTCAAGCTCGGCCACGAGCACGTCGCAAAGGGCAAGGCGACCGCCAGCCGCGCCCAGCGCGCCGGCGATCGCCGCACCCAGCCCGCGGGCCGCGCCGGTGACGACGCAGACCCGCCCGGCGACTGAGCTCAAACCAACGCCCCCAGTGGCGCGCTGCGCACATTGGCGACGCCGAAGTTGCGGTTGCGGTTCGGCAGCCAGCCGTTCTCACGCAAGGTTTCCTCGACGCTGCCATAGAAGGTGCCGATCTTGTAGATCCGGCGGGCTTCATCAGCAGTGGCGATCGGGCGGTAGAGTTCCTCGGAAATCCGCACCATCTTTTCGATCTGCTGGACCGAGGTGGCGCGCTCGCCCTTGCGGCCCCACATGTTGTCTTCCTGACCCACGCGGACGTGGAAGCCCATGGCGATCCCCATGGTGCAGAGCGGATAGACATTGCGCATCAGCCCTTCGACCGTGAAGACGGCATTCTGCGGCAGGCGGTTGACGAATTCCATCAGGTTGCGGGGGTTGGGGCCATCCGCCCCGCCGCCGATCGCCACCCAGTTGCAGACCAGTGGGCCCATGTAGTGCCCGGTGCGGACCAGCCGTTCGACCGTTTCGAGGTCGCGCGCGGTGCTGATCATGAAATGGGTCTGGATGCCCGAAGCGGTCAGGCGCTTCATGTGCTCCTTCATGAACTTCGGCCCGGCTTCGTAATACATCTCGGTATAGGCTTCGGCGTAGTTGGTTTCGCCCATCGAGGTGCCGGCGCAGTCGTCCTCGGTGATCAGCTCCATCACGTTCATCTGGTTGGTGTTGACCGCCAGGGTCACCTGATCGGGCGCCGGGGTCAGGTCGGCCAGCATGTGGCGGGTATCGTCGGACAGCCACTTGGCGGCCTGGCCCTCATCCTTGGGGGCAAAGCTGATCGAGCCGCCAACCTGCAGGATCATTCCCGGCACCGCAGTGCGCAGACGGTCGAGCATTTCGTTGAACCGGTCGAGGTCTTTCGAGCCAGTGCCATCGGGTTCGCGCACGTGGACGTGGAGCACGGTGGCCCCGGCGTTGTAGCAATCAACGGCTTTCTGGACCTGCTCGGCAAAGCTGACCGGAATGTCGTCACTGTCGCGCGGCAGGAAGCTGGGGGCATAGGGAGCGACCTGGATTACCAGCGGATCCTGGGTTTCGGGCAGCAGGCTGTCATCGAAGAATTGCATTGCTCAGTCCTCCTTAAGTTCGGGCACGGGCATTCCGCGCGCTTTCATCTCATCGACCAGGTGCGGGGCGCCCAAGGCCACCGAGTGGATCCCCAGCACGGCCACCAGTTGCAGCACGGCCATGATCTCTTCGGGCGTGGCGCCCAGATCGAGCGCTTTGGCGATGTGCCGCTTGACCCCCGGCGAATACATGTGGGTGCAGCTGGCATCGACCGCGATCGCCAGGAATTCGTACGTCTTGGGATCGAGCACGCCCTTGCGCAGGGCATGGGTGCCCATGTCGAGGAACTTCTCCATCCACTCCTCGTCGAAAGCGGCGGCCTGGTCCCAGGCCTTGTTCCAGCCGCCGCTGGCGCGCGCGGCGTCGCTGATCGGTGTGGCGGTCATCGCTCTCCCCTTTGGCTTGTTGGTAGACAAGGTGCTGCATCACGCGCTTGCGTGCTTTATAATTTGCGCCATAATCTTTCGAATATGAGCCACACCGGGAACCTCACCGTGCGTGCCGCAGCCCTGACCGGGCTGGCCGTGCTGTGCCGCAGCTATGGCGTCGATGCCGCGCCCTTGCTGCGCCAGGCCGGATTGCCCGCCAATGCCGAAGTGCAGCCCGATCGCCGCTTTCCGGTCGAGGCGGTCAACCACGTGCTCGAACTGGCCGCCGCGGCCACCGGGCGCGACGATTTCGGCCTCAGGCTGGCCGAACTGCGCGGGCTTTCCAACCTTGGCCCGATCGGCCTGATCGCCCGCGACGAGCCCAGCGTGGGCGCAGCCTTTGCGGTGATCGAAGCCTACCTGCCGCTGCACAACGATGCGCTGGCGATCAGCCGCCAGCACTTTGGTGAGCTGGTCGTGCTGCGCTCCGAAATCCTTGCTCCGGGTCGCAAGATCCAGGCGATCGACATGGCGCTGGCGGCGCAGCACCGGATCCTGCAGCAGCTTGCCGGACCGGGCTGGGTGCCCGAGGAAGTCTGCCTGACCCGCGCCGCGCCGGCTGACCCATCGCGTTTTCGCCAGGTGCTGGGGCGGCGGCTGCGCTTCGATGCCGAATTCGATGGAATCGTGATCCAAGCCGACCTGTTCGAACGGCCCAACCCGCTGGCCGACACCGCCTTTCGCCCCTATGCCAACCAGCTTCTGGGCGGTGCTGCGCCGGGAGCAGGCGAAGCGATGGCCATGCGGGTCGAACGGGTCCTGCCGCTGCTGCTGCCCAGCGGGCGCTGCACTGCCGCGCATGTCGCTCAGCACCTTGGCCTGTCTCGCCGGACATTGACCCGTGCGCTGGAAAGCGAGGGAACCCGGTTCCTCGAACTGCTTGATCAAGCCCGCGAAGATGTGGCCCGCCGCCACCTGGCCGGGCGCGCCCGCAACCTCGGCCAGATCGCTGACCTGCTTGGCTTCTCCAGCCCGGCAGCCTTCACCACCTGGTTCCGCCGCCGCTTCGGTCTGAGCCCCAGCCAGTGGCGCAGCGCGAATGGCTAGCGCTGAATCAGCCCCCCGAAGAAGCCCACGATCTCCCCGGCCACCCATTCGGGCCGCTCCTCCGGGATCCAGTGCCCACAATTTTCCGCCACTCCGCCGCTGACATTGCTGGCCATGCGCGCCCAGCTTTCCCGCGCGGTCATGCCCCGCCCGCGCGTGGCCGGATCGCCGCCATAGACCAGAATCGGCATCTCCAGCCTGCGACCCGCTTCGCGGAACGCAGTATTGTCGGCGATGTCCTGGGGGACTGCGCGGTAATAGTTGAAACCGGCGGTCATTGCGCCCGGCTGGCTATAGGCGCGGACGAATTCGGCCTGCGCCTCCTGCGCGATCGCATCGGGATGGGCCCCGGCTGCGCGGAACATGAAGCGCAGGTAGATGTCCTCGCGCCCCTCGGTCAGCGCCTCGGGCAGGCCGGGTAATGCGTGGAAGCCGAAGTGCCAGCGATTGTGGTGTTCGATCGGCCCGCCATCACCCAGCACCGGGGCATCGAACACCGCCATCGCGCTGATCCGTTCGGGGAACTGCGCGGCCAGCGCGAAAGCCACAGGGCCGCCCCAATCGTGCGCGACCACGCCGTAGCGTTCATGGCCCAACGCCGCCATCAGCTCGGCC
>CAZOSI010000253.1:0-3906 GCA_964582485.1 uncultured Novosphingobium sp. | reverse complement strand
GCTGCTGGTCGATATCGGCACCAATGCCGAGATCGTGCTGAGCCATGGCGGAAAGGTCGCCGCCTGCTCCTCACCCACCGGCCCGGCCTTTGAAGGCGCGGAAATCAGCGCGGGCGTGCGCGCTACACCGGGCGCAATCGAACGCGTGCGGATCGACCGGGAGACTTTCCAGCCCAGCTTCAAGGTGATCGGCAGCGACGAATGGCTGTCTGACGCCGACCCCGATATCGCCGAAAAGCGCGTAGTCGGGATTTGTGGTTCGGGCATCTTCGAAGTGATGGTCGAACTCGCCAGCGCCGGGCTGGTCAACAAGGGCGGCCTGTTCCAACCCGAGGCCGCCCCGCACCGCTTCATCCAGGAAGGCCAGAGCTGGAAGTATATCCTGCTCGATCGCCCCGAAAACCCGCTTTACGTCAAGCAGACCGATGTGCGCGCGGTCCAGCTGGCCAAGGCTGCCCTGGCGGCCGGGGTCAACCTGCTGGTCGATTTCCTTGAGTGCCCGGCCTTCGATGAAGTGCTGCTGGCCGGGGCCTTTGGCACGCACCTGGACAGCCAGTATGTCGCCGATATCGGGATCATCCCGTTTGCCAGTGCAGAGCAGATCCGCTCGGTCGGCAACGCCGCGGGCATGGGCGCGGCGATGGCGCTCAACAACCAGGACGAGAAAGCCCGGATCATCGAGGCGGTAAAGCATGTCATTAAAGTTGAGACTGCTACCGAGCCGAAGTTTCAGGACTACTTCGTGGCTGCTATGCAGTTCCCCACAGCTCCCAGCACCGATGGCGACAATGCCAGCGGCCGGGGGCGCCGCAGCCGCCTGCGCGAACGATCCAGATAGAGAGGTTTCAAATGTCGAGAGAAGGACGCACCGGAGGCCGCCGTGGCCGCGGAGCCGCCAATGCCGCGGAGCTGGCTCCGCGCGAGCCCTATATCAAGCGCAACATCCCGCCCTATTCGGTGCTGGGTGATGCCGATTTGGCGATCCTTGAACACAACGCCGATACGATCCTTGAAGAGATCGGGATTGACATCAAGGACGATCCCGAAGCGATCGCGCTGTTCGTCGCGGCCGGGGCCAGGGCCGACGGGGTCCGGGTGCACTTCCCGCGCGGCATGTGCCGCGAAATCGTCCAGAACAACGCGCCGGGTATCTTCACCCAGCACGCGAGGAACTCGGCCAACAACGTTGTGATTGGCGGGAACAATACCGTGCTGGTCCCGGCCTATGGCTCGCCCTTCGTCTACAGCCGCGAGGGCGGACGGCGTTATGCGACGATCGAGGATTTCCGCAATTTCGTGAAGCTGGCCTACATGGCCGACCCGCTGCACCATTCGGGCGGGACGATCTGCGAGCCGGTCGACCTGCCGGTCAACAAGCGCCACTATGACATGGTCTACAGCCACATCAAATACACCGACAAGGCCTTCATGGGTTCGGTCACGCACCCCAGCCGCGCCGAAGACACGGTGTCGATGGCCAAGATCGTGTTCGGCGATGATTTCGTCGAAGAGAACTGCGTCACGGTCAACCTGATCAACGCCAACTCGCCGATGACTTTCGACGAGACCATGCTGGGCGCGCTCAAGGTCTATGCCCGGCACAACCAGGCGACCATGATCAGCCCGTTCATCGTCGCAGGCGCGATGAGCCCGGTGACGGTCGCGGCGGTCGCTGCGCAAAGCCTGGCCGAAGGTCTGGTCGGCATGGCCTTGGCCCAGCTGGTTCGCCCCGGCGCGCCGGTGATTTACGGCAACTTCGTCTCCTCGATGTCGATGCAGTCGGGCGCGCCGACCTTTGGCACCCCGGAAGCCTCGCTGATCATCAACGTCGGCGCAGCACTCGCCCGGCGCCTTGGCGTACCGTTCCGCAGTGCGGGCGGTTTCAACGCTTCGAAGGTACCCGATGCCCAGGCCGCATACGAAAGCGCCAACACGCTCCAGCAGGGCCTGATGGCGGGCGTGAACTTCATGCTCCACACCGCCGGCTGGCTCGAGGGCGGGCTCGCGATGGGGTACGAGAAGTTCGTGATGGACTGCGACCAGGCCGCGATGATGGCGATCTATGCGCACGGCGTCGACATGAGCGAAAACGGCCAGGCACTGGATGCGATGCGCGAAGTCGGTCCCGGCCAGCACTTCCTGGGTTGCAGCCACACCCAGGCCAACTTCAAGACCGCGTTCTATCGCTCAACCATTGCCGACAACAACAGCTACGAACAGTGGGTTGAAGACGGCAAGCTCGATGCCGAGCAGCGCGCCGAGAAGCTCTACAAGGAAATGCTGGCGAACTACGTCGCGCCCGAGCTCGACCCCGAGATCGACGCCAAGCTGGTGGCCTTCATGGAAGCCAAAAAGGCCAGCTTCCCGGATTCGAACATCAGCTAGACCGGTAGTCCGATGCAAGCCGAGATAATCGACGGGCGCCGCCTGGCGCGCGAAGTAACCGATGTGGTCGCCGCCGAAGTCACCACGATGAGCCGCAAGCCCGGCCTTGCGGTGATCATCGTTGGCGACGATCCGGCCAGCCATCTCTACGTCCGCAACAAGGTCCGCACCGCCGAACGGGTCGGCTTCAAGTCCGAGACGATCCGCCTGCCCGCCGATACCAGCGAGGCTGACGTGCTGGGTCGGGTCGCCTGGCTCAATGGCCGCGAAGACATCGACGGGATCCTGGTGCAGCTGCCCCTGCCCCCGCAGCTCAATACGCTGCGGGTGATGGCCGCAGTCGATCCGGGCAAAGATGTTGACGGGCTCCACGCGCTCAATGCCGGGCGGCTGACCCAGGGCAGCCGCGCGCTGATCCCCTGCACGCCGATGGGTTGCCTCAAGATCATCAAGTCGGTGATCCCCGATCTGACCGGCTGCCATGCGGTGGTGATCGGCGCTTCGAACATCGTCGGCAAGCCGATGGCGGCGCTGCTGCTGGAAGAGAACGCCACGGTCACCCAGACCCACATCCACACCCGCGACACCCAGTTCATCTGCCGCGGGGCCGATATCCTGGTCAGCGCGGTAGGCAAGCCGGGGCTGGTCCGCGGCGCCTGGATCAAGCCGCGCGCGGTGGTGATCGATGTCGGCACCAGCCGGGTGGAGCAGCCGGATGGAACGGTGCTGACCAAGGGCGATGTCGATTTCGATGAAGCGGTGAAAGTCGCAGGCGCGATAACCCCGGTTCCCGGCGGCGTCGGCCCGATGACCATCGCCTGCCTGATGGAAAACACCCTGATTGCCGCCAAGGCCCGGATCGGCTGATAGTCTGGCGCGCGGGTCTGAACTCGCGGATCAAGCCTAAAGGAACGGCAGATCGACCAGCCGGGCCGCAGTTACGCCCGATGGCCGAGCGATCTCAACCCGCTCCCCTACCCTGCATTCGACTGAAATCAGCGCATAGCCGATATTGGCCTTCATCCGCGGCGACCACATGCAATTGGTCATCTGACCGACTTTGCGCCCGCCCACCAAAATGTCCTCGCGCTCAAAGCCCAGCGGGGCCGGCGTGCCGCCTTCCAGAATCAAGCCGAGCTGGTGCCGTTTGACCCCTTCGCGCTTGATCTGGCGGAGCGCCGCGATTCCCATAACGTCATCGGCTAGGTCAAGACTGACGTACTTTTCCATCCGCACTTCGAATGGATTGGTGTGATCATCGGTATCGCCACCAACCGAAACCAGCCCGCTTTCGGTGCGCTCGGCAGTCGCAGGGGCGCCCGGGCCAATGCCGTGGGGTTGCCCTGCTTCCTTGAAAATATTCCAAAGCCGGGTGCCTTTACTGCGATCCTTGAGATAGATTTCAAAGCCGCCTTGCTTCGACCAGCCCGAGCGTTGCACGGTCACCGGAATGCCTTCGATTTCGGCATCACGGAACCAGAAGTATTTGATCTCGCGGACCCAGTCTCCCAGCACCGACGC
>CAZOSI010000252.1:0-3925 GCA_964582485.1 uncultured Novosphingobium sp. | reverse complement strand
CTCCGGCGCGGTAAGCGGATCGTCGTCCAGGGCACTGAGCTTGATTTCAAACTGCTTGGTCACATCGGCCGCGCCGCCCGCCTGCGCGGCAGCATACTTGGCTGCAGCAGCCACCGTGCCCACGGTGAAGTTGATCGCCGAAAGGTTGGCATCGCTTTTCATCCGCACTTTCAGCACGGTGTTGCCTTCGCGCACCTTGGCCGCGATTGCACCGTTGACCGTGCCCGAAAGGGTATGGGTCGTGGTGTTGAACACTTCGCGGTGCACGCGAAGGCCCGCATCGACCGAGCTTCCGGGGCTGGGCTTGAGCGGGTCGGTAGTGCTGAAATTGGTTCCGCTATAGTTAGGCATGTCTTGGTTTCCCTATGCTGCCGCCAATCGGGCGGGCTCTGCATCAACAGGTCGGGCGGGGCGCTCTCACGCCCCGCCGTCGCCGGTTACTGCGTCTGAAGGATAAAGGCCTTGTCCTCGTCAGTCCGCACGCAGGCGCTGCGCGCCTTGCCCATGAACTGCGTCGAATCGCCCTTGTCGGCACGCGGGCTGATATTGCCGTCGAACTCCACCCACACGCCGCGATGCAGGCCAGTGGGGACAATGACCATGTTCTGCTTGGTCACGCCCGCATCGGCGAACAGGCTGGCCGAAGTGGTCGGCAGGCTTTCGGCATCCGGCACGAATTCAAAGAACCGGAAGCCCAGCCAGGGCTTCAGCTCACCGGTTTCCAGCGGCTTCGATCCGTTGTAATCGAAGCTCTTGTATTCGGTGATGTTCAGCAGCTGGGTCGCGGCCTCGGGATGCAGCACGATGATCGGCTTTTCCTTCTGGATCGAAACGTGCCGCTTGACCATCAGTTCGCGCAGCGCCAGCAGCTTGGGCAGGGTCAGCCCGGTGCCGCCATGCGCAACCACGTTGGCCGCCTTGAACGGCACCGCCACGTTGCCCGCTTCGCCGGTCCAGCCATTGCCAAAGAACCCGCGCACGAACATGTCGTCGTGATAGGTCGCGGCCGCATCGGCCACTTCCTTCAGGATCGGCGATCCCAGCTCAACCGACGTGTTCTGCGCATCCTCGGGATCGAGCAGCGGCGCAACATCGGCCATGCGGCCCGGCACGATGAACCGTACCAGGCTGTCGATATCGGTGTTGTTGGTATCGGCGTTTCGGCCGGTCCGTTCCTGCATCTTCAGGCGGCCAAAGCGGTTTTCGATCCGCGCGGCCTTGTTGCCCGAATAGTTGGCCATGCTGCCGGCCATCGAATAAAGCATCCCCGGATTTTCACGCAGGGTTGCGGTAACGTTGTTGTTGAAAAGGATATTGCGGTGCTGTTCCGCGAAATTCTCTGCCATTGCGGCCTCCTGTCAAACACAAATTGGGTTGCGTTCGACCGGGAAAGCGCCTGCTGGCGGTCCAGTCTGGCGGGCTCTCGCGCCCGTTAGGCGTGGCTGCTTTCGCCAATTGCACCGGGTCCGCAGCGCGGGAAGGCCGGAAGGGTCGGGGGCGGAACTGGTTTAATCTGCCCGATGAAACAACCGCCCCCGAAGCCCGTCTTTTCTCCAATATGGGGAAACCTGTCAAGCCCCCTTTGCCATTGCCATGTTCAGATCGTTCCACCGCTTTGCTTCAGGGCTGCCCGCCACCTTGGCCTTGGCCATGAAACCTTCATCGTCCATCAGCCGGTCGATTTCCGCCTTGGCTGTTGCGGCAGTCATGGTCCCCATCCGCAGGCCCACATCGGCCGGGTCGATCTTGCCCAGCTCTCCGGTCCTTTCGGCCAGGGTGAACAGCGCCTCCAGCGCCTTTCCTGCACCCGGCTTGCCGTCGCGGCCCACCACCTGCGCCAGCGCGTCGGCCACGTCCGCCTCGATCCCGGCTGCGGCCAGCATCTTGTTGGTCGCTTCCACCCGCCGCGCCCAGCCTTCGGGGCCGTGTTGCAGCTTCACCGATTCGATCGCCGCGCTGTTGTCGCTGGCCAGCTTGGACATGGCTTCACCGGTCTGCTGGTTGAAGAACTGCGCCGCCGCTTCGGCATAGCGCGCGGGAAATCCCTGATCGTGGGCAAACTGGCGGAATGCATTGGCCATCGCCGGGTCCTGCCCCTCGGGCAGGTCGATCTTGTACGCATCGGCACTTTCCGGGCGCAGCCGCTGGCCCAGCTCCTGCCACCCCGCGTCGTCGGTCGGGATCGCAATCCGCCCCTTCGCCCAGGTCCGCGTTTCGGTATAGCCCTTGGCCACGTCCTCGATTGATTGCATCCGCAGCAGGTCGGCGTTCTGCCGGTATGGCGAATCGGCCGGCAGGTTTTCCATCCACGCTGGCATTTGCACCTGCTGCTGCTGTTCCTGCTGCTGCCCCTGCTGTTGCTGCTGTTCGCCGCCCTTTACGGCCAATGCCGCTGCTGCACCTTCGGTCATGTTTTCGCTTGCTCCCTAGCTTGCCGCACCAGGCGGCCCAAAGTCCTCGGGTCGCCCCGCAGGAATTCCATCAATGTCAGTACCAGCTTGCGCGCGCCCGCCGCTTCGCGCAGCTCGGCATCGCTCAATCGCGCGTCGGCACGGCCCATCCGCGCCACGCTGCACAGGTGCGCGATCACTACCTTGGCATCCTCGGTCAGTTCGCCGTCCTGCCCCAGGAAACAGGCCTCATAGGCCTGCACCCGTCGCTTGTAGATGCGCAGCTTCAGCCACGAAAGCATCTGGTTGGTCCGCCGCGCGCGCAATTGCGCCTGCCCGGCCTCCAGCGCTTCCAGCTCCCGCTCGAACATCGCTTACAGCCCCATCGGCTGCGCGGCCTGGCTGGCGTCCTTGGCCGCGCTGGCCAGGATCGGGGCCGCTTCCAGCAGCTGCGCCGCCTGTTCCTGCTCCGCCTTCTTCTGGTCATAGACGGCCAGTTCTTCGTCACTCGCCCGCATCGCGGCCGGAACCCGCGCGATCCGGCCCAGTTCGGTCACCACCTTGGCGGCCGGATAGATCCGCTTGTATGCCTCGATATAGGTCGGGTCGATCTGGCCCAGCGGGATCACCTGGCTGGACAGCGAAAGGAACGCCGCGCTCTTGCTGGCTTCCTGCAAGGCTGAAAGGCCATTGTCGTACTTGATCCCCAGCACACCGCTGGATTCCAGATACTCGGCCACTTCGCCCGGCATTTCGGGAATCAGGCCATCCTCGTCCATCAGCGAAAGCTCGCGCTGCGTCATGGGTGAAAGCCATTCCTGCTCCTGCTCGGCCAGCGGCCCCAGCAGCAGGCCCTTTTCGGCCTTTTCCTCCTCGATCCGCGTTGCGGTAATGTGGGTCTTGTAATCCCGGTTCAGCTGCAACTGGTCGCGGAAATACACCTT
The DNA here is from genome assembly GCA_964582485.1 of uncultured Novosphingobium sp. Lineage (GTDB taxonomy): Bacteria > Pseudomonadota > Alphaproteobacteria > Sphingomonadales > Sphingomonadaceae > Novosphingobium. The sequence goes on along the minus strand of CAZOSI010000252.1, from coordinate 591 downwards.
GTCGATGAACCCGCGCAGCTCACTGGAAAGCTGCATCGCGCCGCTGCCATCGGCTTCGGTCAGCAGCTCCTTCAACATCGGTTGCCCGCGATCGTCCAGCCCGCCCTCGGTCAGGCCCAGCGCCGTGATGTTGATCGCTGCATTGTCCAGTTCATCGGTCGCGGCCAGCAACGGCGGCAGCAGCCGCAATTCCTCGCCAAACATGCGGTCGGCAAAGATCTGCTGCTGTTGCTTGACATAGGGCAGCACCAGCATGGTCGGGCTGTTGCCATAACCGCTTTCGCCTTCGGAATTGAACGCCGAAAAAATCCGCGGCAGCGTGTTGTAACCGCCTTCCACGAACAGCCCCATATCGGGTTCGCTCTCGCAGAAATATCCGCCGTGCCACGGCTTGCCCATCATGTCGATCCGCTCCGGGTCCAGCCTGCGGTTCGGCTCGATCACGTGCAGGAACTGGAATTCGGTTTCCGGGCGGCTTTCGCGGACAGCCTTTTTCACGCACTCCGGGCTCTTGTCGCCCCATTCGCGCATGGCCTGTTCGGCGGTCCAGTTGATCCGGCGATGCATCCGCATCACGTTGCCCTGCGCGTC
>CAZOSI010000251.1:0-3954 GCA_964582485.1 uncultured Novosphingobium sp. | reverse complement strand
TCATTACCTGGCCGGACAGGTGATCAGCCCGAACGGGGGGATGTTCTAGGTGGCAGGGCCCGTAGTCATCGACGATGCACCCGGTCCAGACCGGACGACTGCTTTCGCCTGGGCGGTCTTCGCGCTGAGCTTCGGCCTGTTGATGAGCGACCATATGGCTCGGCAGGTGCTGGCCGCGGTCGGGCCGCAGCTCAAGGCCGAGTGGAGCCTGAACAATGCCGAACTGGCCTCGCTCTCCAGCGTGGTCGCGCTGGCGGTGGGGCTGCTGACGCTGCCGCTGTCATACCTCGCCGATCGGTTTGGCCGGGTCAAAAGCCTGGTCGCAATGGCGGTGTTGTGGAGCCTGGCCACGCTCGCCGGGGCCTGGGTGGAAAGCTATCAGCAGATGCTCGCCGCGCGGCTTTTTGTCGGGGTGGGCGAGGCTGCCTATGGCAGCGTCGGGATCGCTGTGGTGCTGGCGGTGTTCCCGGTCCATTTGCGAGCCACCCTGTCATCCTCGTTCCTGGCCGGATCGGTGGTCGGCCAGATGCTGGGGGTGGCCTTGGGGGCGCAAGTCGCCGCAGTCTATGGCTGGCGCGCGGCTTTTGCGGCGATCGGCCTGTTCGGCCTGGTGCTGGCCCATATCTATCCCTTGGTGGTGCGCGAAAGCCGCCTGGGCGGCCGGCCCGCGCGCACCAAGACCAACTGGGGCGAGCTTGCGCGGCTGCTGCTGGGGCGACGCCTGTTGTGGCTGACCTATTTCGCTGGTGGAATCCAACTGTTCTGCACTGGCACGCTGGCGGTGTTCCTGCCGATCCTGCTGACCCGGCACTATGGCATGGCACTGCAACAGGCAGGCAAGACTACCGCGCTGTTCCTGCTGGTCTGCGCAGTGGGCATGGTCGGCTGCGGCATGCTGGTTGACCGGATGTCGCGCCGCGATCCGGCGGTCACGCCCCGGCTTTCGATCGTGTTCTCGCTGCTTTCGGCCGCGCTGTTTGCCGGCGCGTTCTTTTCGCCGCCGGGCGGCATGCAGCTTGCCTTCATCGCCGGGGCCCTGCTGGTGGTGGCCGGGATCACCGGGGTGACCGGATCGATGATCGCCAATTCCACCCCGCGCGCGGTCCATTCAACCTCGATGGCGGTGCTGGGGCTAAGTTACAACCTGATCGGTCTCGCGCCGGGGCCCTACATCACTGGCCTGCTGGCCGACCGGTTTGAGCTGCTTACCGCGCTCAAGGTGCTGCCGCTACCTTGCCTGCTTTCGGCACTGGCGATGATGCTGATCCGGCGCGACTATGCCGTGGAAGTTGCTGCGCTGAAAAAGTAGCGGTCAACTCGTCGAACGCTTGCAGCCTTGGCTGAGCCAATTGTCGCTGCGCTCCGCTTTGCAGATAACTCCTGGCTGGGGCGGAAGGATTCGAACCTTCGCATGCCGGTACCAAAAACCGGTGCCTTACCGCTTGGCTACGCCCCAGCAGGAGCGCGGCCTATAATCAGGCCGCGCGTCCAAGGGAAGGGGGCAATTGGTGGCCGCCGACTTAAGGCGCGATACCCAGTCCATCGCCGAAATCGAAGGTGCCCAGCCCCGGCATGAATACGTCCATGCGAGCTTTGGCAGAGAGCTGTGCGGCTACCATCCTGGCACTGCTCAATCCATTTGGGGAAGCCTGCCGAAGATGCTGCCACCATAGTGCTGCAAGACCGGCAACATGCGGGCAGGCCATGCTGGTTCCCGATAGGGCAACAAGCCCCTTCGTGGTCCCGGCTTGCGCTGAGAGGATGCGAACCCCGGGAGCAGTAATCTGGACAGCCCCATTTGAAAATGGCGCGATCGGATGCAGGCCCCCCGCGCCGACTCGGTCGGCCGCAGCAATCGCCAGCACATCGAACGCAGCTGCCGGGAGCGAGGCGTCGATCCGGTATTTCGGGTTAATGTCGGTTCGGCTTTCGTTACCCGATGCTGCGACCACCAGCGAACCGGAGTTGAACGAAGCCATCGCCTTGATCGTGGCCATGATCGCATCGAAAGCGCGCAAATTCTGGCGATAGGCAACCAGTCCTCGTGACGCCGCAAGGTCTTTGGGTAATCCCTGGTTGATCAGTCCAACGATCATCCCGGGAAAGTCGAAGCCAAGCGACATCGAGATGACATCGACGTGCTCGAATACCGCCCAATTCATAGCCTTGAACAGCGCTTCTGAACTACCCGACCCATTTGAATCGAGTACCTTTCCGATCAGCAGGTCGCTGGCGCCCCGGGCTACGCCGATCCTGCGTCCATCAACATCTCGGCCCAGGATCGTTCCGGCACAGTGTGTCCCGTGACCGTTCCCGTCGCCATTGCCTTCGCCAGTGAAGTCCTGCTGGAGGATGTTGACCCCGGCAAAGGCGATGTGGTTGGCATCAATGCCAGTATCAAGCACTGCAATCTTGGTCCCAGCGCCATCGTAAGTGCTGGCATGCGCGCCAATCGCTTTGATACCCCAATTGCCATCGGCGCTGGCATCGGCTGTGACTTCCGCTGGTTTGCCTTGCAGATTGTGCCAGCTGCTGTCGTCCAGGCTGACCATCGGTGCAATCAGCGAAGTCGGCATGATCTGCGCCGCGACCATGTTTGGCGAATTGGCCACCGCCATAGCCTCGCCCGGGGTCAGATCGGCGACTTCAACCAAGGCGCCATCGAACTTTCTGGCGGCGGATTCGAGCGCTCTGGCATCGACTTGCCCCGGGGGCTGGTTATTACCGGTAACCCCCATTGGATCCTGGACGATCACGTATTTTTCTGTCGACATAGCTTCCTCCTGGCGGCCAGGTCAGCAAGTGTAGAGCCCGGCGTCAGAAGGAAACTAGTTCGCAGAAAGCGCTAAAGCCGTGATCCCGATCACGGCTTGCCTACCGGATGCCGCAAATGGCAGCGATTGGATCTAGTCCTGGTCGGCATCCAGCTTGTCGAAATCAGCGGCCGAGTGGCGTTCGATAAGGCCAGATGGCAGGTTGACCTTCTGCCCGCGCTTGACCGCCGGGCGCGCGCCGATCTCTTCGACCCAGCGCCCGACATTGGTATATTCGTGCAATTGCAGGAAATTGGCCGCATCGTTGTAGGCAAGCCCACGATAGAGCAAGCCGAACCAGGCATAGGTCGCCATATCGGCGATGGTGTAGCCGTCGCCGGCCAGGAACCGGCTTTCGCCCAGGCGGTTGTTGGCGACATCGAACAGCCGCTTGGTTTCCATCGAATAGCGGTCGATCGCGTACTCGCTCTTGATCGGCGCATAGGCATAAAAGTGACCGAATCCGCCGCCGATGAACGGTGCGCTGCCCATCTGCCACATCAGCCAGCTGAGGCACTCGGCCCGGCCCTTCGCATCGGTGGGGATGAAAGCACCGAACTTTTCGGCCAAGTGCAGCATCATTGCGCCGCTTTCGAACACCCGGATCGGCTCGGGACCCGAGCGGTCGAGCAGGGCGGGGATCTTCGAATTGGGATTGATCGCGACAAAGCCGGATCCGAACTGGTCGCCTTCCCGGATGTTGACGATCCAGGCGTCGTATTCTGCGCCTGTATGCCCGGCTTCAAGCAGTTCCTCGAACAGGATCGTCACTTTCTGGCCGTTGGGGGTGCCCAGCGAATAGAGCTGGAACGGATGCTCGCCGACCGGTAGCTCCTTTTCCATCTGCGCCCCGGCGGTGGGCCGGTTGATCGCGGCGAACTGGCCGCCGTTGTCCTTGTTCCAGGTCCAGACCGGAGGCGGGGTGTACTCGGTGTCGGACATGGGCTTCTCCTGTTCGTCTTATTGGGTTTCTGGCTGCAACTTAAGCGGGGTGCGACGCTTTGCAAGACAGTTGCGGATGGGACAGGACAAGCTAGGCTTGCGCCATGCTTATCCGCAAACTGATCGTCGTGGCCGCCGCCGCGCTGACCCTCGCCAGTCCCGCCCATACCCAGGAGCCGCTCAGCGCTGAGCGGGTGAC
>CAZOSI010000250.1:0-3961 GCA_964582485.1 uncultured Novosphingobium sp. | reverse complement strand
GATCGTCTCCAACCGGCGGGGGCGGGCATGACCAGCGACGACCACGACGAACGCGCCGAAGCGCCGCCCGCCGATCCTGAAAACGCGGTCAAGCTGCGCGGGGATCCGCCGCGCGTCATGCGGCTGTCGCGGAAGGCCATCGGCATTGCCTCGGCCTGCGGCTTTGCGCTGGTCGGTGGCGCGCTGATCTATGCGCTTCAGCCTGCTGGCCGAAAAGGGGCGGAAGAGCTCTACAACACCGATGGCGTTGCGGTGGCCGACAACCTCGCGGGCGCACCCAAGGATTACGGTCAGGTGCCCAAGCTCGGCCCGCCGCTCCCCGGTGATCTTGGCAAACCAATCCTCGATGCCCAGCGCCGCGGGGACGTGGCAGCCCTGCCGCCGATTGGCGCGCAGCCGCCGGTTGCTCAGGTCGATCCCAGAGTTGCCGCCGCAGATGCGGCGCGTCAGCGCACCGAACAGGAAGGCGAAGCAGCGCGCGGCAGCCGCCTGTTCTTCGGCGGCGGGTCGCAGGCAAGCGGGAGTGCTAGCTTTGCCGGGCTGCCGCCACCCGCAGAGGCTCCGGCTGCAACTTCTGCGGCTGCGCCGAAGTCTGATGCTGCCCGCAAGCAGGGGTTTCTGGACCGGGCCAGCGACCGACGCACCGTGTCGGGCGAGCGGCTGAACGGGCTGGCATCGCCTTCGATCCTTCAGGCCGGTTCGGTCATTCCGGCAGCGCTGATCACCGGCATTCGCTCCGACCTGCCGGGGCTGGTAACTGCGCAGGTCACCCAGAATGTCTATGACAGCCCGACCGGGCGCATCCTGCTTATCCCGCAAGGCTCGCGGCTGATCGGCGACTACGATGCCGATGTCGCGTTCGGACAGAGCCGCGTGCTGCTCGCTTGGAACCGGCTGGTCCTGCCCGATGGCCGCTCGATCGTGCTCGAACGCCAACCTGCCTCTAATCCGAGCGGCTATGCCGGCTTGCAGGATGGCACTGATTACCATTGGGGGGGCGTACTCAAAGCGGTGCTGGTTTCGACGCTGCTTGGCGCGGGAGCGGAATTTGGGTCTGGCAGCGACAGCAACCTCACGCGGGCGCTGCGCCGTGGCACCCAGGACAGCATCAACCGCGCCGGCGAACAGATCGTAAGCCGCGAACTCAATGTGCGCCCAACCCTGACGATCCGGCCCGGCTTTCCGGTGCGGGTTCTGGTGACCCGCGACCTGGTGCTGGGAAGTGGACAATGACGCGGCTGAAGCTCGCCGATCTTGCCGACGAGAAGCCGGTGCGGCTGACGGTAGAGGTATCGGCGCGGCTGCACCGGGAACTGCTGGCCTATGCCGCCGTCCTGAACGGCGGCGATGCCAAGGGTGCGCCGCCCCCTGAGCGGCTGATCCCACCGATGACCGAGCGGTTCATTGCAACCGACCGAAGCTTCGCGAAAACCCGCCGTTCGGCTTAGCCCGGGTAGCGCTCCTCGATTAGTTTGAAAAAGCGCTGCAATGCCGGGTTTCCATTGTCGTCGCGCCAATAGAGCGCGTATTCCAGCCGGGCAGGCCCTGCGGAGTCATAGATCTCGCGGAACTGGAGTTCCGGCCAGGTTATGCCCTGCGAAGCTTCAGTGGCAATCGTAATGAAGCGCTTGGCCGTGACCATGCTCAACACGCTTTCAAGGCTGGTGTCCTGCTGGATGATGGCCGGACGATAGCCTTGTTCGGTGAGCCGCGCTGAGATCAAATTGGGGAGGATCGGGCCAAGCCCGCTGCCGGGAACCACGAAGACTTCGCGCCTGAGGTCCTGCCAGTAGATCCGCTCCTCTGCTGCCAGAGGACTGTTAGCCAAGAGGACTGCAAACAGCCTCTCCGACCAAAGCCGCCGCGACTTCAATCCCGCTTCGCTAAGCCCGATCGGCGCGATGGCGACGTCCATCGTCCTTGATTGAAGCCCGTGGAGCAACTTTTCGGGACCGGCCTCGATCCCGTCGAATTGCACGTCCGGAAACTTGGTTAGGTAATCGGTAAAGGCGAGCTTCAGGTTGCCTGATATCAATGGTGAGCAATAGCCAACCGCTATCCGGCCTTGCAGACCATAGCTGACGTTGCGGGCAGTGGATTGAAGGTTGTCGACGTCGGTGACGATGCGGCGCGCTTGTTCGATAAAGGCCCGGCCGTTCTCGGTCGGCTCCGCGCCGCGCGTGGTTCGCTCGAACAGTTTCACACCCAAGCGATCTTCCAGCAGCTGGACCCGTCGGCTTAATGTGATCTGCTTCACATTCAGGATCGCCGCCGCTCTGGAAAAGCTCTTCGCATCAGCAGTCGCGACTGCGAATCGGAGTTGGCAAAGATCCATAGTCAATGAGGGAATACACCTGGTTATATCAAAAGCACAAAATTTAGTATTGCCACCTCATGGTAATGCTAAATCAATTTCTCGATTATATTGCTGCCCCATGACTTTTGCGCGGCATAATATAATCGATTTATACAGACATAAAAAATTCACAGCTACATAAAATTCCATGCACTTAGAGAATAAATGTTATAGATAATTTGCATATTAATGATCTCAACTCCCTCACGTACGGCTCTATATGCGGAAATTTAGAGGCTGTTTCGGGCCGATTCAGTAGATAATCGTTGCCGCGATCTTGCACGACTGACCCACCGAGTAGGCGATGGGTTCATGTCCGTCACTCAATACTACAGTCAGCCAATGCCGCTGTCAGGCGCTCAATGTCTTCGAGGCTGTGGTATATCGAAAAACCGATTCGAAGTAAGTCTCCTCTTGCGTCCACCTCAATTCCGCGCGACCTGAGGTGGTCTCCGATCTGGGTAGCCCACTGTGTGCGGTAAGCCAGAAACCTCCCGGCAGGAGGGTTACCTCCCGGGATGGCCAGTTGCAAGACTGGCATCGCGATCCTGTCAAGGAAGGCTACTTGCAGGTCCCTTACGTGCGCGGCAATCTTTGCGGTTGTCAGGGAATGCGCCTTCAGCATTTGCTGGACCGCATTGAATCGATAGAGCCCTGATGGATCGAAGGTGCTGCCCAGAAATCGGCGCGCATCGCTGGCGTAACGCACCGACTGATCCGGCAAACCGCCCCCCTGATCCACTTCGGCGAACCAGCCAGTGATCCCCGGCCGCGACGCAAAGCCCGGCGGCGCGTGCAGAATTCCCACTCCTTCGCCAGCCATGGCGTATTTGTATCCGCCGGCGATATAGAAAATGCTTTCGGCGACTTCGGCAAGGTCGGTCGGAACGGCCATGAAACCATGGTAGCCATCGATCACCACCCACGGTCCTTCGGGCCGCGCCAGTGACGCAAGCCCGCGCCAACTGGCTTCCTGGCCGCTGTCATAGAACACCTGGCTGAGGTAGATCAGATCGAAATGCCCCGTCGCCGCGACATCCGCAATCTGATTGCTGTCAACCAGCGTGAGACTGGCTGCACCAGCTTCTTCCCAGCGCCGGAACTGGCGCATTGCGCTCAGAAATTCTTGCCGACTGGTCAAAATCCGCACCGGCCCACCAGACAGTGCGGAAAAAATCCTGACTAACAGATCATGTGCGTTGCCCGCGAAAGTCACCGTGCCGGGATCGGGAAGGTTCAGTTCGCTGGCGACATGGCGTTGCGCCTCCTCCCATACCGAGCCGAGCACTTTGCGCCACTTAACCCCCGCCAGGGCGCTGGCGTCGTCCCAAGCCTGCATGTGCGCTGCACGCGATGCGTCGGGCCACAAGTGGTGGCCATGGGCAAGGAATGACAGGCGAGGCGCTTGCGTCGCCAGGGACTGGCTGAACAGGTGCTTCCAACTCTTGGTCATTATGCTACCGGCCACCGTGGTTCCATCCATTCCCGGCGCCAGCGCCGGATAGGTTTTCTGTCGCTTTTCAGCGGGTAAAGTCAATTGCGGCGCGCGGTCATGCGGAGAGTCAGGCTTTCTCGCCGCTGCCGCATACGGATGATCCGCGCCGC
>CAZOSI010000249.1:0-3995 GCA_964582485.1 uncultured Novosphingobium sp. | reverse complement strand
TCCTGCTGCTTGATGCCAAGACCCCCAAGGGCACGCTGCCCGGCGGAATGGGGCTGAGTTTTGACTGGGGCTTACTGTCCGGCTGGAAGGCCCCGCTGCCCTGGGGCCTGGCCGGAGGTCTAACGCCGCGCAATGTGGCGGATGCGGTGCAGCAGACCGGCGCGGCGCTGGTTGACACGGCATCGGGGGTCGAAAGTGCTCCGGGGATCAAAGATGCCGGCCTGATCGCCGCCTTCTGTCAGGCCGCGCGCGGCGCATAACCAAAGGGGCGGCAAGGCTGGACTTCGCGGCCCCGCTCTGCCAAGCGCTGGTCGCGTGATGACAGCAAATCCGCCAGCAAACTCTTTTCGCAACCAGCCCGACGAGCGCGGGCATTTCGGCCAGTTCGGCGGGCGCTATGTCGCCGAAACGCTGATGCCGCTGATTCTCGACCTTGAGCGGGAGTACAACGCCGCCAAGGTCGATCCGGCGTTTCATGCCGAATTCGATGACTTGCTGGAGCATTACGTCGGCCGACCCAGCCCGCTCTATTTCGCGCCCCGGATCACCGAGGAACTGGGCGGCGCGCAGATCTGGTTCAAGCGCGACGAGCTCAACCACACCGGCGCGCACAAGATCAACAACTGCGTCGGCCAGATCCTGCTGGCGATGCGGATGGGCAAGACCCGGATCATCGCGGAAACCGGCGCGGGCCAGCACGGCGTCGCCACCGCCACGGTCTGCGCACGCTTCGGCCTGCCCTGCGTGATCTTCATGGGCGCGACCGACGTGGCCCGCCAGGCCCCCAACGTGTTCCGGATGAAGCTGCTTGGCGCCGAAGTCCGCGCGGTCACTGCCGGTGCCGCGACGCTGAAGGACGCGATGAACGAGGCGCTGCGCGACTGGGTCGCCAACGTCCACGACACTTTCTACATCATCGGCACTGCCGCCGGCCCGCACCCCTACCCTGAATTGGTCCGCGATTTCCAGAGCGTGATCGGCAAGGAAGCCCGCGCCCAGATGCTCGCCCGCACCGGCCGCCTGCCCAACCTGCTGGTCGCGGCAATCGGCGGGGGCAGCAATGCGATCGGGCTGTTCCATCCGTTCCTCGATGATCCCAGCGTCAAGATGCTGGGCGTCGAAGCGGCCGGGCACGGGCTTGACAAGGAACACGCCGCCAGCCTCGCGGGCGGACGCCCCGGCGTGCTCCACGGAAACAAGACCTACCTGCTGCAGGACTCAGACGGCCAGATCACCGAAGGCCACTCGATCAGCGCGGGCCTCGATTATCCCGGGATCGGCCCGGAACACGCCTGGCTGCGCGATGTCGGCCGGGTCGACTACACCAGCGTGACCGATACCGAGGCGCTCGAAGGCTTCCAGTTGCTGTGCCGCACCGAAGGGATCATCCCCGCGCTCGAACCCAGCCACGCGATCGCCGCCGTGGCCCGGATCGCCCCGACCATGCCCAAGGACAGCATCGTGCTCGTCAACCTCTGCGGCCGCGGCGACAAGGACATCTTCTCAGTCGCGGAGCATCTGGGGGTGGAGTTGTGAGTGCCGAAGATGGGAGCTTGGAGCCTCCGTCAAACGATAACTCGTCGGCTTTCGAACACTTTATGCGAGCTTATTGGCACGAGATGGCTTTCGATCTCTACCGCGACTTTGGTGACGCGATTTTGCACTTCGAGGAATCCGAAGGTTCGCAGATGTTCGCATTGCTAAAAAAGGACATTTTGACGCTAGCTATTCGGGGTCAATTTCCGTCGATCACCGAGATCGAAAAAGCGTACGGCGACCCCTTCTGGTCGAACTTCCACAGAATCGTGACCCTAGAAGACCTAAACTCATGCGAAGATTTCGCGTCTGATCTGGAATGCCCAAAAAAATGACCCGCCTTGCCACCGCTTTCGCCAAGGGCCCTGCCCTCGTCACTTTCGTCACCGGGGGCGATGGCCCGACTGACGCAATCCTCGACGCGCTGGTCGAAGGCGGCGCGGATGTGATCGAACTCGGCATGCCGTTCACCGATCCGATGGCCGATGGCCCGGCGATTCAGCAGGCCAATCTGCGCAGTCTGGGCGCGGGCACCACCACGGCTGATATCTTCGCCATGGCCGCCGCCTTCCGCGCGCGGCATCCGCAAGTGCCGCTGGTGCTGATGGGCTATGCCAATCCAATGATCACGCGTGGACCTGAATGGTTTGGGGACCAATGCGCCAAGGCCGGGGTTGACGGGGTAATCTGCGTCGACATTCCGCCCGAGGAAGACCCCGAGCTCGGCCCCGCCCTGCGCGCTGCCGGAGTCAGCCTGATCCGGCTGGCCACCCCGACCACCGATGCCGCGCGGCTTCCTGCCGTGCTCGAAGGGTCCTCCGGGTTCCTCTACTCTGTCTCGGTCGCCGGGGTCACCGGGATGCAGCAGGCCGGGCCGGCCCGGAGCGAGGATGCGGTCGCCCGGCTCAAAGCCAGCGCCACCATCCCGGTCGCGGTCGGCTTCGGCGTGCGCACGCCCGAACAGGCTGCTGCCATCGCCAAGGTCGCCGACGGAGTGGTGGTAGGCTCGGCGCTGGTCGATCTGGTCGGCGAGCATGGCGTGAATGCCGCCGGGCCGGTCCGCGAGCTGACTGCCGCACTGGCCCAAGCGGTTCACCGCGCGCGATAATTGCAGTCGCTGGCGGCCAGCATTGTCCTACATCGTCCAAATGTGCCATGAGACGTCCATGACCATGCATTCGACATTCTCCCGCCGCCCGATACAGTGCGGCCAGGATCAACGGTTTTTTGTGCTCTGGACTGTGGTCCAAGCGGTCCACGGCGGTGCGGCATGAGCTGGATCGATCGCGTTCGCAAAGCGCTGCCTTTCAAGGACAAGCGCGACACTCCCGATAACCTCTGGATCAGCTGCCCTTCGTGCAAGGAAATGCTGTTCACCAAGGAGTACGAGGAAAATCTCTCGGTTTGTCCGCGCTGTGAGCATCATGGCCGGATCGGCGCGGACGCGCGGTTCGCGCAGTTGCTGGATGAGGGCTTCACGGTCCTGGAAACGCCAAAGGTCAGGGAAGACCCGCTGAAGTTCAAGGATCAGAAGAAATACCCCGACCGGCTGAAAGCCGCGCGGCTGGCCAATCCGCATTCCGATGCACTGACCAACGCGCTTGGCGCGATCGGCGGCCACAAATGCGTGCTAAGCGTGCAAGACTTTGCCTTCATGGGTGGATCGATGGGCATGGCCGTAGGTGCTGCCTTCGTCGCCGGAGCCGACCGCGCGCTCAAGGAAAAGTGCGCCTATGTCATCTGCACCGCTGCCGGCGGCGCGCGGATGCAAGAGGGCATCCTAAGCCTGATGCAAATGCCCAAGACCACGGTCGCGATCAGCCGCCTGAACCGGGCGGGCCTGCCCTATATCGTGGTGCTGACCGATCCGACCACAGGCGGGGTCACCGCCAGCTATGCCATGCTGGGCGACATTCAGATCGCCGAACCGGGCTGCCTGATCGGCTTTGCCGGCCAGCGGGTGATCCAGGACACAATCCGCGAAAAGCTGCCCGAAGGGTTCCAGCGCGCGGAGTATCTGCTGGAACATGGAATGATCGACATGGTGGTCCATCGCCGCGATCTGAAGGCCAAACTTGCGAGCGTGCTGGACTATCTGGGCGCGGCGAAGGCGGCGGCGTGATCCTTCCCGAAACGGGGAGGGGAACCATGCGACGCATGGTGGAGGGGCACGTGCGAGTGATCCTTACCTGTCAGCGTCGGGATCATCTGCGCGTGCCCCTCCACCACCTGCGGTGGTCCCCCTCCCCTGAAGGGGAGGAATGGTGAAAGACCTCGCGATCTCCGACAATCCGCGCGTCCAGGCGCAGCTTGACCGGCTGGGGGCGCTCAGCCTGCCGAGCGGGCGGCTGGGGCTGGAAGTGATCCATGAATTGCTGGCGCGCCTCGGCGATCCGCACCAGGCCCTGCCGCCGGTGTTCCATGTCGCCGGAACCAACGGCAAGGGCAGCACCTGCGCC
>CAZOSI010000248.1:0-4001 GCA_964582485.1 uncultured Novosphingobium sp. | reverse complement strand
TCTTGAGAGCTTCGTGAAAAAGAAGCGAGACCGCAAAGCAGCGTTGAAATTCCTCAAGAAAGCGATGCGTCGATACGGTCGGCCTATAGAAATGGTTACAGACCGATTGCGCTCGTATGGCGCCGCCCTGAAGGATCTGGGTCGCGGCGATGATCGTGAGATAGGTCAGTTGGTCAATAACCGTGCCGAGAACTCACACCTGCCTTTCCGAAGGCGAGAGCGGGCGATGCTGCGCTTCAGGCGAATGCGAAGTTTGCAGAAGTTCGCTTCAGTCCACGGCTCGATTTACACTCACTTCAATCAGGCACGCGCGCTCTACTCCCGAATAAATTTCAAAGCGAACCGTGCCGCTGCTCTCATCGAGTGGCGCGGCCTCCTTGATTCCTGAAACCAGGCGAGGGTAGGGGGATCCAAGACGAGTTCGCATTCGTCTGACAGCACCGCCATTTCTCTTTTAGTACATTGATTTTTGGGGCCAGCCCTCATTGATCAGCTTGAGGGGCTGGGCGTGGGTGGTTAAAACTCCGGAACTGACGCGGGTGACGATGAGCTAGCTTTTCAGGCCGCCGAGTAGATGATCGCGGACCGGGCTTATGACGCCCACTGGTTCCGAGATGCGTTGAAAGACAAAGGGATACGCCGCTGCATCCTGGGCCGGAAGTCGCGCGGCAAAGCCGTCTGTTGCGACAAGCGGCACTATCGCCGCCGCGGCCGGATCCAGAATGTGTTCGATCGGCTGAAGGACTGACGCAGAGTCGCAACCCGCCATGACAGGTGCGCCAAGACCTTCCTGTCCGCAGTTACCTTCGCGGCCACCGTCATCTTCTGGCTGTGAGGGTCAATTTGTCCTGACCCTAAGGCGTGCAAGCGGAACGAGCGTCAAATGCGCTGCCGTGATCAGCCACGTCAGTCAATCCGAACCGGCACTTCGATCACGTCAATCGTTCGCTGCAAGATCGCCAGTAAGATATCGCTGAATTGTCGCTCCGACCGCCTGGGCAAGTTGATCGACGGGCATGGCCACAATGGGGGGTAAACGCAAGATGTACCTGCAAAGAGCAACACCCAGGAGTTGGCTGGAGACAAGAGCTGCACGCTCTTGTGCCTCCGGGCCGGAGCCGAGCGCTTGAAGCCTTGGCGCGACCTGCTTCCCGAAGATATCCCTCATCAGTTCCGCCGCAACTTCGTTTGAGGCGGCCGAACGCAGTAGGATCGGCAAGCCGCTGTTGCTTCCGTCGCTCTCCCATATGCGGATGAAATGACCGGCCAGCACGGTCCCGACCTTGGAACGATCCACGGCTGAAAGATCCGGCAATTCCAATCGGATATCAGCGGCATGCACGAAGAGCTGATCCTTGCTGCCGAAATAGCGAATGACCAAGGCGGGATCGATCGACGCCTCGGCCGCGATATCGCGGACCGTCGTTCGCTCGTAACCATGCTCGCGAAACAATCTCCGCGCGGCCTCGATGATCACGCCGCGTGTTCTGTCGGACTTCTTTTGGTTCACTGGAGTTACATTCCTCTCCTGTCCTGCATGTCATGCACGAGCGCAGAGTAAAAGTCAACATGTGTTGACAAAACCCTCAAATTGGCAAATATCAACAAGCGTTGACATTCTGATTCGGCCACGGCCCAGCGGCGCGCCAACACGACGAACCAACCGACCGTCGCCCAGACGGCGCTCAAATACGGAGACTCCAATGCTGAACAAGACGACAGACGTACTTATCGTCGGTGCCGGTCCCGTCGGAATGGCGCTGGCAATTACACTGGCACAATCGGGTGTGCGCCCGCTTGTCATCGAGCGCGCCGAGCAACAGGAAACTACTTCGCGGGCTGCAGTCATTCACGCCCATACGCTCGAAATTCTCGATCGCCTCGGTGTCTCCAACCCGATGCTGTCCGAGGGTCTGAAGATCGAGAAATTCGCTTTCCGTGAACGGGACAGGCGGCTCGGCCTTATCAAGTTCGACAGCTTGCCGTCAGAACACCGCTATCTTCTGATGCTGCCCCAGGACCGGACGGAGGCAATCATGCTTGACCGGCTTGCAAAGCTCGGAGTCGAGATTGCGCGCGGCTGCACCTTCCAGAGCTATGCCGAAGACCGGGGCCGTGTCATTGCAACGGTCGAAACTGTCGAAGGCACGAAGACCATCGAAGCCAAGTATCTGGTTGGCACCGACGGAATGCACAGCGAAGTCCGCAAGTCCTGCGGCATTCCGTACGATGGTGCTCAGTATGAAGGTTCCTTCGTGCTGGCAGACGTCGCACTCGAAGGCTCAGATCCCCGTGATGAGGTGACGCTGTTCTTCTCGCCCGAAGGGCTCGTCGTGCTCGCGCCGCTTCCGGGAAACCGCTATCGGGTCGTCGCGACGGTCGATCATGCGCCCGAAAATCCCGACGCGGAATTGGTCCAGAAACTGCTCGACGCCCGTGGGCCAGCTGCCAGACGCCTTGGCAAGGTCCGCGACGTTACCTGGAGCTCGCGCTTCCATCTGCATCACCGGCTTGCACGCAGTTACCGCAAGGGCCGGGTTTTCATAGCGGGTGACGCTGCGCATGCGCACAGCCCGGCGGGTGGGCAGGGCATGAACACTGGGCTGGTGGACGCCTATACGCTGGGATCGCTGCTTGCGAATGTCTTGAGCGGCCGTGCGAGCGAACAGGCACTGGACCAGTACGAAGCGCTTCGCCGCCCCGCCGCGGCAAAGGTTCTCGAACTCGCGGGCGCGCTGACGTCTGCTGCAACCGTGGCGAGCCCGTGGAAGCGCCGCATGCGCAACCTTGCCTTGTCGCTGGTTTCCAAACTGCCTGTCTTCCGCGAGCGGCTCGCCCTGAACCTGTCGGGCATCTCCCGCCGTTCGGCCACCGTCTCTCTCTGAAACCTGATCAACTGCAAAGGAGAATGGAATGTACTCAACTGCAAGCCTGTCCAGTCCGCAGAAGTCCTCTAGGTCGAGCAATTGGCTTCTCGCTGCTGCACAGACCATCCGTAGGCATTTCGAACGCCGGAGCGTTGACCGCCGTCTGGTAGCTCTGGATTCGCATCTGCTACGCGACGTCGGGTTGCCCGTCTACTATGCCGCCCTGGCAAAATCAGAGCGGCACGCGCTCATCATGCATATGGTGCACTGATGGTCCGGTCCAAGAAATTGGCGCAGTTTGCACAATGGTCGATCGCCGTGCCATTCATCACGCTCGGCGGATGGTGCCTGCTGTGGCCAGGCACTGTCGAGGCCCTGAGCCTCAATCCGGACCATTACATCGGGACGCAAGCATCGCGTATTCTTATGGGCTGCTTCGGTGCCCAAGCGATCTTGTCGGGACTGTTCGCGACTTTCTCACGTTTCACGCGTGTGACTTTCCTGGTCTACGGGTCGGCCTTGTTGCCCTTCTTCTGGTTCAACTACCACTTCACGATCACTGAGCCGGTCTTCAATTCATACATGCTCATCGACGTCATCTCGAACACCGTCATGCTCGCGCTTTGCGCCGTCGGCTGGCGAGCACTCGAACCCGTGTCTGCGCCGAAACCGGCCACCGACAAATGACGGCGAAACAAGACTGAAGCCCACACGAATCAATCCATCCAAATGAGGTTCCTACGATGAAATATGCTTTGTTCGCGGGCGTCCTGCTGGGACTGGCCGCCTGTGCCAAGATGCCCGAAGATATTCCGGCGGCCAGACTCGAAACGTCTCTTGACCATCTGAGCTGCGGCGAGGCACGCCGACAGTTGTCCGACGAACGCGCCAATCTGGCGGCTCTAAGCAAAGAACAGACCAAGATTGCGAATGCCGACAAGGTGAGCAGCCTGCTTGTGTTCGTGCCAATCTCGGCACTCTCGGGCCAAGATATGGAGGCCAGCGTTGCGGCAGCAAAGGGACGCCTCGCAGCACTTGAAGCGCGCGTTCAGCGTTGTGCCTGACAGACTTAGGAACGCAGCGCCGATGGCCGGAAAGGAAGAAATCGTGGATATCACGACCTACATCGGAAGC
>CAZOSI010000247.1:0-4033 GCA_964582485.1 uncultured Novosphingobium sp. | reverse complement strand
AACCCCTCCCCCTCGGGGAGGGGCGATTCAGCCCAGGCAAGTCAAGGACTGGGTTTCAGCTCTGGGAGAGGCCATCATGCGCGTCGGTACGGTCAAGGAAATCAAGAACCACGAATACCGCGTCGGGCTGACGCCTGAAAGCGTGAGCGAGCTGGTTGCGCATGGCCACGAGGTCTGGGTTGAGACTGCTGCCGGAAGCGGGATTGGCGCTTCGGACGCCGACTACGTCGCAGCCGGGGCCGCGATCAAGGCGACTGCTGCCGAGATCTTTGCGGCATGCGAAATGGTGGTGAAGGTCAAGGAGCCGCAGCCGGTGGAACGCGCGCAGCTGCGCAAGGGCCAGGTGCTTTATACCTACCTCCACCTGGCTCCGGACCCCGAGCAGACCGCCGACCTGGTTAAGTCAGGCGTGACCGCGATTGCCTATGAAACCGTGACGGGCGCGGACAATTCGCTGCCGCTATTGAAGCCGATGAGCCAGGTGGCGGGCCGGATGTCGATCCAGGCCGGTGCAACCGCGCTGGAGAAGGCCCATGGCGGGCGCGGGGTGCTACTGGGCGGCGTACCCGGCGTGCTGCCGGCCAAGGTGGTGGTGATCGGCGGCGGCGTGGTCGGCTTCAATGCTGCGCAGATGGCCGTGGGGCTGGGCGCCGAAGTGACAATCCTCGATCGCGATCCGGCCACGCTCGAAAAGCTCGACAACCATTTCGCCGGCCGCGCGCGCACGCTCTATTCAGGCAAGGCCAGCCTGGCGCAGGAAGTAGCCGGGGCTGACCTGGTGATCGGCGCAGTGCTGATCCCCGGGGCCGCTGCGCCCAAGCTGGTGACCCGTGCGATGCTTTCGACCATGAAGCCCGGCGCGGTGCTGGTTGACGTCGCGATCGACCAGGGCGGCTGCTTTGAAACCAGCAAGGCGACCACTCATGCCGAGCCGACCTATGTGGTGGACGGGATCGTCCATTACTGCGTCGCCAACATGCCCGGCGCAGTGGCGCGGACCAGCACCTATGCGCTCAACAACGTCACTCTGCCGCATGCGCTGAAGATCGCCGATCTGGGCTGGAAGGCGGCGCTGAAGGCCAATCCGCACCTGGCCGCCGGGCTTAACGTCCACGAAGGCCAGGTGACCTATGAAGCCGTGGCGCGGGATCTGGGATATGCCTTTGTTCCGTTGGAGGAAATTCTGGGCTGAGCGAAAATCCCGGGCAGTTTGCGGGGGCAATCCTTGTCACGCCGTTAACCAGCCTGGATCACCAATTGGCATGGCCCGCGTCTTATACCCTTGCGGATGCATGCCGGCCGCACTCTTTATGCCAGACTGATCCGGGCCGCCTTACGGCTGATCGCGGGTCTGGTTCTGGGGTTGGTTGGACTAGCTGGACCGGCCCTGGCCAAGGACGCCGAGGATGGTCTGAGCCCGGCCTGCCATGCCGCCGCCGATACGCAGTCCCAGGCCGACGTGCTGCGCAGCTCGGCCAGGGGCTGGACCTGCGAAGACCGGGATTGGAGCGCGGCGCAAAGGCACGTGCTGCTGCGGTTCGATCTGGGAACTGGTGGACAGGTCCCGGCCGAACTGACCACCCGGCTGGCCCGCTTTGAGGCGATGCAGATCGTAATCGAGCGGCCCGATGGCAGTATCGGGCGCTACCTGCGCTCAATGCGCGATTTTGAGCCCAAGGGGCACATGGGCCAGGCCATGCCCCTGCCCGAAGGGGGCGAGCTGGCGCGGCGGCTGACGGTCGAATATGTCGGCCCTACCGTGACCACGCTGGTCAGCGAGACCCGCCTACATGCCAAACCGCTGCCGCTGCTGCGCGGCGAACAGGTGTGGATCGCGTTGCTGTGCGGGGTGCTGCTGGTGCCGCTGTTCTTCAACCTGGCGCTGTACCGGGTGCTGCGCGACCGGTTCCTGCTGTGGCATGTCGGCGTGGTCGCTTTTATGCTGGTTCATGCCACGATCGGTTCAGGCCTGACACCGCTGGTCGTATCGCTGCCTGTTGGCTCGATCGCACTGATGATCGCGCTGATTTTTTCTGGCGGAGCTGCATCAGCCTTGATGATGGCGAGCGACTTTATTGAGCCTGACAAAATCGACCCCGAACACCGCCGCGCCCTGCGGCTGGGGGCGCTGTGGCTGGTGTTCAACGGAGCCTTCTTCGTCGCGACGATCGACTGGCTGCAAAGCCGCGGGCTGAGCATCTACTTCGCCAACTGGCTGGTAGTGATCGGCATTGTCTGCTGGGCAATGGGGGCGGCACTGCGGCGCGGCAGCCGCGCGGTCAGGTTCCTGATCGCCTCATGGTTGCCGTTGATCGCGACCGGCGTCTGGCAAATCATGGCCGGTGCGCTGGGCGGTCAGAGCGAACCGATGGAGCTGTTCATCGCCCAACGCATCGCGATCGGCCTCGAAGTGCTGATCGGCTCGATCGCGATTGCGGACCGGTTCATCCAACTGCGCCGCGAACGCGACAGCCATCGTTTGCGCGCCGGTGAGATGTCTCGACTGGCTGAGCGCGATCCGCTGACAGGGTTGCTCAATCGGCGAGCGATCGAAAACCGCTTTGCCGAACTGCGTGAGGACGGCTTCGCCACGCTGGCGCTGCTCGATCTCGATCATTTCAAGTCAGTCAACGACCGCTTCGGCCATGCCGTCGGCGATCAGGTGCTCAAGGTGGTCGCCGCTGCTCTGCCCGAGAGTGAGGATATGTTGCCGATGCGCATGGGGGGCGAAGAATTCATGTTGGTGCTTCGCGGTGCCGACATGGTCCAGCGCGCCGAGCGGATCCGTCAGGCGATCACCACCCGGATCGCGCAGGACGTCCCCGGTCTTGACCGACCCGTCACTGCATCGATGGGGATCGTTGAGATTCCAGCGCAGGTCATGCCTGGCGCCAGCTTCGCGGCAATCTATGCCCGGGCCGACGGGCTGCTCTACCAAGCCAAACGCGCCGGGCGGAACCGGATGGTCAGCGAGCGGCTGCAGGTGTTCGACAGGCACAGAGCACCGCGCCGCCCGGCTGCAGCCTAGGCCGGGGCCACATCCTCGGCGAAAGGCCGGAACGGTGCGGTGACATCGTCGCGGACCCGGGCGAGCCGCCCGCTGGCCCGATCGATCATCGCCCAGGTGGTGTTGGCGCTGACGATAACCTTGCCCGCCCCATCGCGGAAATCAACGCGCCGGTCGAACCGTGCCCCGCTTGGCGCGCGCGGGATAAAGGTCTCAGCCGTCACCGTCGCGCCCGGTCCGACATTGCCGCGATAGTCGATCTCGTGCCGGGTCACGACCCAGATGTAGGCCGCCTGATGCTCGGGCGCGGCGACGGCCGACCAGTGCGCGGTGGCGATCTGCTGGATCCAGTCAACCCAGACTGCGTTGTTGACGTGGCCCAGTTCGTCGATGTGCTCAGGCTCTGCGGTGAAGGAGAGGGTGTAGCGGTTGGTCACCCCTCTACCCCCAACTGCCACAGGATAAACGCAAACTCCTCGGCCGTTTCCTTCAGGCTTTCGAACCGGCCGCTCTTGCCTCCATGCCCTGCGCCCATGTTGGTCTTGAGCAGCAGTTCGTTGTCATCGGTCTTGAGCTCGCGCAGCCGGGCGACCCATTTGGCCGGTTCCCAATAGGTTACGCGCGGATCGTTGAGGCCGGCGGTGACCAGCATCGGCGGATAGGCCTGGGCCTTGACCTGATCGTAGGGCGAATAGCTGCGGATCAGATCGAACGCGGCCTTGTCTTCGATCGGGTTGCCCCATTCGGGCCATTCGCCCGGGGTCAGCGGCAGCGTAGGGTCGAGCATCGTATTGAGAACATCGACGAACGGCACATGCGCCGCCACCGCGCCCCACAGCTCGGGATCGGAATTGACCACTGCGCCCATCAGCTCGCCCCCGGCCGAACCGCCGGAAATGCTGATCCGGCCGGCTTGGCTATAGCCGCGTTCGATCAGGCCTTTCGCGACATCGACGAAATCGGTGAAGGTATTGGTCCGCCGCTCCAGCTTGCCGGCCTTGTACCAGGCCCGGCCCAGATCGTCGC
>CAZOSI010000246.1:784-4043 GCA_964582485.1 uncultured Novosphingobium sp. | reverse complement strand
TTCGGCGCTGTCAGGCACGGGGACCATAGCGGTCACCATGGCAGCGGGCGACGTGTTCTTCGCCACCGGTATGTCTAGCAGCGTGAATATCACCTTCAACATCACCGGCAGCACCGGAATCGATGTGATCAAATCGGCACTCGGCGCGGTCAACTTCATCAACGGTGGTGACGGGATCGACCAGATCCGCGGCGGAAACATTGGCGACACGATCATTGGCGGGCTTGGCGACGACAAAATTATGGGCCTTGGCGACGCCGACCTGCTGACTGGCGGCGACGGCGCGGACCAATTCCGCTATCTGTTCACCGGCGACAGCGGCACCGGGGCGGGCGCTGACCAGATCCTCGATTTCCTTGCTGGCACCGACAAGCTCGACTTCCGTGTATTGGACGCCAACCCGAACATCGCCGGGCGGCAGGCGCTGACCTATGTTGGCACCGGCGCGTTCAGTGCCACCGGCCAGTCCGAAGTGCGCTGGGCCGATCTCGGCACGGACCTGCGGGTCTATGTCGATCTCGATGGCAACGGCACTTCTGACATGGAAATGCTGCTGGTCGGCGCCGGCAACCAGACGCTCAGTGCAGCCGATTTCATGTTCTGAGCTCCCGAATGCAAGGGTAAAGGCGACCCCATCCTTGCATTCACACCCATGGGGCAGCATGGGGGAAGGCGCGGCTTCGGTCGCGCCTTCTGTGTTTTAGGGCGGTGCAAGTTGAACCTTCGCGATTTTCTGCTGCTGGTCGCGATCTGCCTGGTCTGGGCGGTGAATAACGTAGTCAGCAAGATCGTGGTGGCCGATTGGCACGTGCCGCCATTGTTCTATGCCGGACTGCGCTTTGCGATCGTGCTCTTCGCCACCCTGCCCTGGCTGCGACCGATGCCGCGACCGGCCTGGCGGACCCTAGTGGTCGGCCTGCTGCTGGGCGGCGGAAGCTTTGCCCTGCTGTTCATCGGCCTGGCCACCGTCACCCCGTCCGAGGCGGCGATCGTCAGCCAGGCCGGGGTGCCTATCACCACGCTGCTGTCGATCCTGCTGCTGGGTGAGCGGATCCGCTGGCGCCGCGCGCTGGGGATCACGCTGACGCTGATCGGGGTGCTGCTGGTAGTGTGGAAACCCGGCTTTGCAATATCAGCCGGCATGCTGCTGGTGCTGGCCGCCGCATTTTCCGGTAGCCTGGGTGCCGTGTTGATGAAGCAGATGGAAGCGGTCGCCCCGCTGCGGTTTCAGGCCTGGGTTGGACTAACCGGAATGGTCCTGCTGATGCCGCTGAGCCTGGCGACCGAGCTGCCGCAATGGAGCAACGCCGCAGTAGCGGGCTGGCCCTTTGTAATCGCGCTGCTGTTTTCGGCGCTGGTCGTTTCGGTGCTGGCCCACACCGCCTATTTCGTGCTGATCCAGCGTTATGAGGCAAACCTGCTTGCCCCGCTGACCCTGATCACCCCGCTCGCCACGATCGGGCTGGGGGTGGCGATCACCGGGGATCAGCTCGACACGCAGATGATAGCCGGATCGGTGATTGCACTTGTGGGTGTGCTGATTGTTGCGGTCCGCCGGACCCGCGCGCCGATACCCGAAGCGCAGGAGCATTCCTGAACGCGGCAGGCCTTACGGTGTGGCGTCGGCAACCTTTTGCGCGGTATCCTGATAGCTCGACTGGACACCTGTACCCAGCCCAATGACCGTACCGAGTACAGCTATCGTTACCAGGCCAAGAACCAAACCAAGTTCAACCGCAGCGGTACCTCGGTTGTCGGCTAGAAGATATTTCCAAATTTTCATGGTCCTCAACCCTCGTCAAATGCATGGATCGAACCTGAGCCTATAAGAGATTGGTAAATTTCTGCTTTCGGCGCATGGTAAACGAAGTCTTGCGGTAGGCAGGCTCCGCCCCTAAAAACTAGCTTTACCTGAGTGTCGCATGGCAGTCAGAACGCGCCAGGCTGCTCAAACAATTGCCAGCGGCGCGGACTGCGCTAAGATGAAGGGATGAAATCTCTTCGCCTTGCCGCACTTGCCCTTGCCGCCATCGCCTCGGTCGCTCAGGCCAAACCCGCCGGAGAGGAACGCTGGCGCGCCGCATCGACCACGGCGATCTCGATCACCGGCGATATCCGGCTTTCCCCCACCCGGTAGATCGCCGCCGGGCAGACCATCCCGCTAACCGTGGCCGCGGATATTCCCGCCTATCAGAGCATCACCGGCGTCTTTCCGGCCCGGGTTCTCAAGGTGACGAGCCCGCGCCGCGTAAAGATGCTGCGCGGCAACGAATTCGGCTGCAATTCCCCGGTCCGCTGGATCGTGGTCTATCGCCAGGGCGCCCGCAACAGCCTGGGGATGGAAGTGTTCGAAGGCCCGGCCATGCCGCGATCGAGCGATGACCCGGGTTTATGCGCCAGTTACAGCTACTACCGCTAGCCCAGATCAACGATGGCGAGCGCCCCTTCGGTCCTGACCGGAAAGGTCCGCAGCTTAAGGTCGCCGCCGCCCTTCCCGCTGACTACATCGAATTTCAGACCATGGCTGGGGCAACGCAGCAGTTGCTCCTCCAGCTTTCCTCCGGCCAGTGAGCCACCGGCGTGCGGACAATTGTTTTCAACCGCGTGGAGCGTGCCCGCCACGTTGAAAACCAGAACCTGAAACCCGTCCGCAAAACCCAGCGCGCGGGCGCCCGGCGAAAACGGCTGGGGCAACTGGATGCGCAGTTCAGCCATGACCTAGCCCGCCGCCTTGACGATTGCGGCCCAGGCGGCCTCGTCGATCACTTCGATCCCCAGCTCTGCCGCCTTCTTCAGCTTTGATCCAGCGCCCGGCCCGGCCACAACCAGATCGGTCTTGGCGCTGACCGAACCGGCCGCGCGCGCGCCCAGTCGCTCGGCCTGGGCCTTGGCTTCGTCGCGGCTCATCGTTTCGAGCGCACCGGTGAAAACCACGGTCTTGCCAGCCACCGCGCTGTCTTTGGTTTCGACCACGTAGGGCGGCGGGGTCACTTCGGAGAGCAAGTCTTCCCAGACTGCGATATTGTGGGGCTCGTGGAAGAAATCGCCCAGCGCCTCGACCACCGCGGGGCCAACGCCATCGATCGAAGTAAGTTCGGCGAGGGCTTCCTCCCCGGAACGGGGAGGGGGACCATCCGTAGGATGGTGGAGGGGCACATGCGGGATTTCCTGAGGGTGCGGCGAGCTTGGTGATTCAGGAAGGTGCCCCTCCACCACTTCGTGGTCCCCCTCCCCTGAAGGGGAGGAATGGGCAACCTCC
>CAZOSI010000246.1:0-774 GCA_964582485.1 uncultured Novosphingobium sp. | reverse complement strand
GCTACCTCGCGCAAGTCTTCCAGTGTCACAAACCGCTTGAGCAGATCGCGCGCCGTCACCGCGCCGACATGCCGGATCCCCAGCCCGAACAGCAGCCGCGCGGCATCGGGAGCGCGCCTGGCTTCGATCGCGGCGAGGAGATTGTCGACCGACTTTTCTTTCCAACCCTCGCGCCCCAGGATTTCGCTGCGCCGCTTTCGCAGGCGGAAGATGTCGGCCGGGCTTTCCAGCCAGCCCAGTGCGAAGAACTCGTCGATGGTCTTCTCGCCCAGCCCCTCGATATCGAGCGCAGCGCGGCTGACGAAGTGCTTGAGCCGTTCGGTCCGCTGCGCCGGGCAGATCAGCCCGCCGGTGCAGCGGACATCGACCTCGCCCTCTTCGGCGACCGCTTCGGAGCCGCAGCCGCCATATTCAATCGGGCAATGGTCAGGAAATTTGTACGCCGGGAGTTCAACCGAACTGCTGAGGTTCGCGACGACCTGGGGAATTACATCTCCTGCTCGTTGAATGACCACGCGATCTCCTTCACGCAGCCCTAGACGGGCAATCTCATCCCGGTTGTGGAGAGTGACGTTAGACACCACGACCCCTCCGACAGTCACTGGCTTCAAGCGCCCGACGGGCGTTAGCTTCCCTGTGCGGCCAACTTGAATTTCGATCTTCGTAAGCGTCGTCTGAGCTTGCTCTGCCGGAAACTTGTGAGCAATTGCCCAGCGTGGGGCCTTTGCAACGAATCCCAACCTTTGTTGCCAATCTAAACGATCAACCTTGTAG
>CAZOSI010000245.1:0-4078 GCA_964582485.1 uncultured Novosphingobium sp. | reverse complement strand
CCTGCCGCCGGTGTTCCATGTCGCCGGAACCAACGGCAAGGGCAGCACCTGCGCCTACTTGCGCGCGATGCTGGAGGCCGAAGGCTACACCGTCCACGCCGCGACCAAGCCGCACCTTGTTCGTTACAACGAACGCATCCGGGTGGCAGGAGAGCTGATTTCGGACGACCTGCTGGCTGACCTGCTGCAGGAAGTTCTGGACCTGGGCGAGGACCTTTCCCCCAGCTTCTTCGAAGTCACCACCGCCGCCACCTTCCTGGCCTTTCACCGCATTCCTGCCGACGCCTGCGTGATCGAGGTTGGCCTGGGCGGCCGGTTCGACGCGACCAATGTGCTGGATGGCCAGGCCGCCTGCGGCATCGCCACGCTGGGGATCGATCACAGGGAATTCCTGCTGGTGCCAGAACCGGGCGTGCCAGACGATCCACTGTGCCGGATCGCTTTCGAAAAAGCCGGGATCGCCCGCCCCGGAGTGCCGCTGGTGACCCAGTCCTATCCGCCAGAGGTAACCAAGACCGTCATCGATCACGCGATGAAAGTCGGCGCGAAGACTGCGATCCGCGGGCTCGACTGGTTTGCCGAGATCGGCAGCGGGATCGCCTATCGCGACCGGTTCGGCACGCTGGACCTGCCGCTGCCGACGCTGGTCGGAATACACCAGGCCGACAATGCCGCGCTTGCCGTGGCGATGCTGCGCCACCAATCGCAAGTTTCGGTCTCTCCCGCCGCCATGGCCGAAGGCATCCGCGCCGCGCGCTGGCCGGCACGGCTGCAGCTGCTGGGTGAAGGTCCGTTGACCGCGCTGGTGCCGGGCCGCCGGGTCTGGCTCGATGGCGGGCACAATGCCGATGCGGGCCTCGCGATCGCCCGGCACTTTGCTGACGCCGCACCGCTGCACCTGATCACCGGCATGCTCGCGAACAAGGATCCGGCCGCGATTGTCTCGCCGCTGAAGGGCAAGTTGCTCAGCCTGTCAGTCGTCCCCGCCCCCGGCCACGACGCCCACCGGCCAGAGGACATCGCCGCCCACGCGGACCTGGCAGTGCGGGCATTCGGCTATGTCGAGGCAGCATTGCAGGCTCTCCCGCCAAAGGGCGACGTGCTGATCGCCGGATCGCTTTACCTTGCGGGCGAAGTGCTCCGGCTCAACCGGGAGTTTCCGGACTGACGGGGGATTTGCCTGGCGCGAACCAGGCGATTCCGGCCCCCGCGACCAAGACAGCGAAAAAGGTCCAGGCGGTGTTGGTTTCCCAGCCAAGCGTCTGTGCCAGCAATATGCCCACGAGGCCGACAACAGCCACGGCCGAGCCGAAGATCCGCACCAGCGGCAGCGGCGCGCGCAAGGCCTTTTCATCGATGGCCTTGGTTTGCCGTACCGAAGCAACGACATAGCCCTTGCTCCACAGCAGCCACAGCAGGAACATCCCCGGGATCGCCGCTACAACGGTAACGCCCCAAAATCCGAACCAGCCGAGCTTTTCCGCCAGGATCCCGGCAGGTCCGGCCATGAAGGTCCGCCCAACCCCGGCAAAGGAAGAAAGCAGCGCGAACTGGGTTGCAGTGTAGGCGATATTGGACAGACCGGACAGGTAGGTCGCGAATACCGTCAAACCGATGCCGCTGGTCAGGTTCTCCGTCCCGATTGCGGCAACCAGCATCCAGTAATTGTTGCCGACCAAGGCCAGGATCATGAACATCAGATTGGAGAACATCATCATCAGGCCGGAAATGAGTAGCGCTCGTCCCATCCCAAGCCAGAGGATGAACGGTGCGCCCAGCGCCGAGCCAACGATCAGCGCGGCAAATCCCCACAGCTTGTTGGCCGAAACATAGTCCAGATCGGCAAATTTCAGATCGACGATCATCGGGCTGAGCATCGTCTGCCCCATTGCATCGCCGATCTTGTAAACCAGTACGAAGCCAAGGATCAGGAAGGCGCCATCGCGCGACAGAAATTCGCGGAACGGATTCACCACGGCCTCGGTCAGCCATTCACCGGGCTTCATCCCACTGACATTGGCGAAGCGATCGACGAAGGTGCCAGGACCGATCCACAGAGCCCCAAGAATCGCTGGTACGATCGCAAAGGCGGTTAATCCGTACGCTGTCGCCCAACCCAGCCCCAAGCCTTCCGCCGAAGCGAGGTAAATCGTGCCGGCACCCGCGATCAGATTGCCGGTGCGGTAGCCGAACTGGTTGCTGGCGGTCCCGTGCGCCATGTTGTCGTCGTCAAGGATCTCGATCCGGTAGGCATCGATGACGATATCCTGCGTTGCCGAAAGGAACGCCGTGATGAACGCCCACAAGGCGAAGCTGCCCATCGCGCCAGGCTGCGGATCACTCGCGCCAAGTTGCCAGACCGAAACCAGCAGCAGGGCCTGGATCACAAACAACCAGGCCCGGCGCTGACCAAGCGCCTTGCTGAGCACCGGGATATGCAATTTGTCGACCAGCGGTGCCCACAGAAATTTGAGGGTGTAAGGTATCCCCAGTGCAACCAGAAAACCGATCGTCGCCTTGTCGATGCCGACTTTGGCGAGCCAGAAGGTCATGGTCGCAATAAGCAAGGTTAGCGGGAATCCGCTTGAAATGCCCAGCAGAAAGGCAACCATGGGCGCTTTGGCCAGGTAGGGCCGAAACGTCTTACTCGTCGCCGCAAACACTACCAGAGCGGCCAGAATGCCGGCGAAAATAAGAAACCGGGTCAATTCAACCGACATCGCCAACCCTCCCGCGATCATTGTCCTGTCTTCAGTCTAGCAGGCTATCGCGCGCACGAAAGATCCTTGAGCATAACCCCAAACAAGGCGACGCGAGTGCCCGGCGGGCACTCGCGCCTATCCTGAAATCCGATGGAGATCAGATCTTGCGGATCGTCATCGGCCGCGCTGCGCCCGAGGCATGCTCAAAAACACAGTTAGCCATTTCGCCCGAGTTCTGACGGGTGAAGGCGAGGTAGCCTGCGGGCGCCTTGCCGTGCCAGGTGAAACGACAATTGCGCAGACGGAATTTGGCCGCACCGCCAATCATTACCGGCTTGCCATCAAAAAACTCGAAATGTTCGTTCTCAATCAATTCACCGCGGCTGAGTTTGTCTGCCAGGCGCTTGCGATCAGCGCTTTCCACCGCCGCCGAAGCCGCGGAAGGAACCACCGCCGCCGCAGCTGCAATAGCCGCGCCGCCAAAGACTGATCTACGTGAAACTTGCATTGCGTAGTCTCCCCTGGTGCGACCCATGGACAACAAATATCGTGAAGCCGCAGTAAAGCAAAAAAACGGCCCGCTAACAAAGCCCAAATTGCCTTGCCCACCGATTTTCGTGACGAATGCGAAATTTGGCGTATCCTGAGCCGCAATGAGTCACACCGCAACCTTGCCCGGATCCGCGCCGACCCCTGGCCAGCTGGCCTTGGCCACAGCGATCGCAGATGGCTGCACCCGGGCCACGCGCGGCATTTCCACCGTGCCTGCCGCAGTCTATACCGACCCTGCCCACTGGCAGCGCGAGCAGACCGGCTTGTTTGCCCGGCTGCCGCAAGTGCTCTGCCCATCGGCCTTGATCCCGCAGCCCAACATGGCCGTGCCGCATGACGCCAGCGGTCGCCCACTGCTGATTACCCGCGACGGCCAAGGCAAGGCGCACGTCTTCCTCAACGTTTGCCGCCACCGCGGCACCCGGCTGATCGAGGGGAGCGAGGTCCAGTGCTCCAAGCGGATGACCTGTCCCTATCATGCCTGGACCTTTGCCACTGACGGGCGCTTGCTCGCCCTGCCCCGGCCCGATGCCTTCCCCGGTCTCGACAAGACCGACTATGGCCTGGTCGAGCTTGAGAGCTGCGAGGCTGGCGGGTTGATTTGGTTCTCGCCCAAGAGCGACGCCGATTTCTCCGACGTACGCACGCTCGGCGCGGATTTCGATGCCTTTACCATGGCGGACCTGCATCTGTTCCGGCGCCAGACCCACAAAGTCGCTTCCAACTGGAAGCTGATCATGGATGCATTCCTCGAAAGCTACCACGTTGCACGGCTCCATGCCGCGACGATCGGGCCGTTCTTCAAGGACGGGGTGACCAGCGGC
>CAZOSI010000244.1:0-4112 GCA_964582485.1 uncultured Novosphingobium sp. | reverse complement strand
CTGGGCCCCCAATGCATCAATCGCGGTCGCGGTCGTCGCGCCGGAATACTGCGGATAGAGCGGCGCGAACAGGATCCGCTCGCACCCGGCCTGCTTCAACGCCTGAAGTTCCGCCCCCAGCGCGGGATTGCCATAGCGCATCCCCCAGCGGACCATTGCCGTATCGCCAAGCCGCGCCTGCAAGGCCTCGGCCTGGGCGCGGGTGATCGCGGCGAGCGGCGAGCCATGTTCAGACCAGACCTGGCTGTAGGCATGGGCGCTCTTGCGCGGGCGGGTATTGAGGATGAACCCGTTAAGGATCGGCCACCAGACCAGCCGGGGAATTTCCACCACGCGGCGGTCGGACAGGAATTCCTTGAGATAGCGCCGCACCGCGCTGGCCGTTGGCGCGTCGGGCGTGCCGAGATTGACCAGCAGCACGCCCAGCTTGGGCGCGGTGACCGGGGGGTGCCCGGCGGGTAAAGTCATTGCCCGGCCCCGGTCAAAGGCAGGGTCCGCAAGCGCTCGCTACCGGCCGAAGCCAAGGCATTGGCGATCGCTGGCGGAGCGATCACCGCGCCCAGTTCACCCGGATCGAACGGGTCGGCGTCGCTATCGATGAAATCCACTTCAATCTCCGGGCAGTCGCTCAGCAGGGGAAGCCCAAGCATTCCCAATCTGCCGACTGTCGGCAACCCGTCCTTGAAGGCAGTTGCGCTGCCATTGGCGAGCCCCATGCCGAAGATCAGACCGCCCTCGATCTGCTGCCGGGCAATGTCGACATTGATGATCCGGCCGATGTCGGCAACCGCGGTCAGCTTGTCGACCCGGATCCCGCGTTCGTCGAGCCGGGCGCTGGCGATCACTGCGATCCGCCCTTCACGACC
This sequence comes from uncultured Novosphingobium sp., assembly GCA_964582485.1. Lineage (GTDB taxonomy): Bacteria > Pseudomonadota > Alphaproteobacteria > Sphingomonadales > Sphingomonadaceae > Novosphingobium. The sequence goes on along the minus strand of CAZOSI010000244.1, from coordinate 3,246 downwards.
GCCTCTGACCATTCGAAAACAGGCGAGACCCTGCCCCGATCCGCCCGCGCCGCCGCTCCATTCGGCCAGGGTCGCCGCGCGTTGCAGGCAGTTGACCAGTTTGATCTCGTGCCCCAGCATTGCAATTCGATAGGACAACGGCTCACGCCCGGAACGGCGGGCAAGCTCGTCGATGAAGGTCTCGATCAGGAAAGCCCCGATCGCGTTCGAATTGCCGCGGAGCGGCCCGGTCGGTAGCGGAATTGCTGTCGGAACATGTTCCACCACCAGATGCGGGATCCGGTAGACTGGCTCCATGCCCTCCATCGCCAGCGGATCGGCCTTGCCCTGCATGTCGAGGGCATCGCGGCGGCTGTCGCGGTCGAACAGCCGCGCGCCAAACTCGCGCATCGTCGCCGGCATCGCGATGCGCAGCTTGAGCGCGGTGAGCGAACCATCCTGCGCGGTCCGCGCCGCCAGCACCGCGCGGGCCGGAGTGCGCGGCAAGCCTGCCAGATGCTCCTGCCAGCGCGACCAGATCAGCTGCACCGGTTTGCCCGCTTCGCGCGCGATCAGCGCGGCTTCGACCGCATGGGCGGAATCGAGCCGGGCGTCGAAACTGCCGCCGGCAGGCATCGGGTAGATCACCACGTTGTCGAGGCTGAAATTCAGCGCGTCAGCCACGGCCTGCCGGGCAGCTTGGGGGGCCTGGCTGGCCAGCCACAGCTCGGCCCGGCCGATCTCGACCCGGGCGGTTACCGTGGTGGTTTCCAGTCCGCCGTGCAGCGCCGGAGCGATCGCATAGCGGGCAACATGTTCGAACTTTTCCGACAGCCAGGCATCGGGATCGCCGGTTTCAGCGATCCGCGTCGCCTCGCCCCGCCGCAAGGCGCCTTCCAACAGTTCTCCGATCCTGCCGCTATCGGCCAGGTTGGCCGGGCGGAATTTAGGCTGGGCAACTTTGAGTGCGCGCTCGGCCGCCCACCAGTCGGTCGCGACGGCGGCCAGCCAGTGCTTGTTCTCGATCAGCCGAATCACGCCTGGCACACCCTTGGCGGGGTCCGCATCGAAGCTGCCCAGCGTGCAATCACCGATCGGGGCATGACGGATCGCGGCATAGACCATGTCGGGCAGGCGCACGTCGCCTGCGAAGGAAAAGGTCCCGTCAACCTTGCTCGGCAGATCAAGCCGGGGCGCGCGGAGCGGGGCGCCGGCGGGAAATTCAGCGGGGCGTTCCTGCGGCGGCTGGGCCCGCGCGACTGCCGGGCTGGGCGGCGCATAGCTGACCGCATCGGCTACCAGTTCGGCGAAGGACAGCTTTTGCCGGTCGTGAACAATGAAACCGTTCTGCGCGTCGCATTCTTCCCAGGGAACGTCCCAGCGATCTGCGGCGGCCATCGCCAGGACTGCCCGCGCGCTGGCCGCGGCAACCCGTGCCGCCTCTTCATGGGCAGCCAGCGCAGTGCCGGCGGCAGTGACGACGAAAGCTTCTCCTTCGGCAAAACGCCGCGCCAGCAGGCTATCGGGGGCATCGGCCAGGCCCGAAGCAAGCGGGATCCACAGCGGCGCCCAAAGCGCGGCAAGCGGCGCATTGCCATAGGCCCCGCTGACCGGAGCCGGTTCGACCGCGATCTGCCGCCAGTCTGCGCCCAGTTCGTAGGCAACGACCTGCGGGATCACGGTTGTGATCCCCTGCCCCATCTCCAGATCGGGCACGGCCACGCTGACCACCCCGTCCTTGCCGATCTTGAGCCAGGCATCGAAGGCGTGTTCGCCCTCGCCCGCCACCAGCGGCGGCGTGAAGCGCCGCGGACTGAGCGCCCAGGCGGCAATCAGCCCGCCGGTCACCCCCGTCCCGATCAGAACCCCGCGCCGCGTGAACCGCATGAAAAAGCCTGTCCCTTCAAGGTTACCTTAAGCGCTGGCTATTGATTGTCGAGCCAGGTCGCCACGCGGCGGGCAATCGCGGCAAAGGCGTCCGCGCCGGGGCCGTCGGTGGCTGCCGGCGGAGTACCGGCATCGCTGGCCTCGCGAATCGAAAGTTCCAGCGGAATCCGGCCGAGGAAGGACAGCCCCAGCTCGCCCGCTGCGGCCTCAGCCCCGCCGCTCCCGAACGGATCGCTAATCTCGCCGCAATGCGGGCAGGCATAGCCGGACATGTTCTCGATCAGGCCCAGCACCGGGACCTGGCCGACTTCAAACAGCTGAATCGCGCGGCGCGCGTCGATCAGGGCCAGATCCTGCGGGGTCGATACGATCACCGCGCCGGCGGGCTTGTAGCGTTGCAGCATGGTCAGTTGAACGTCGCCAGTGCCCGGCGGCAGGTCGACCACCAGGATATCGATATCGCCCCAATCGGCGTCGATCAGCTGACCCAGGGCATTGCCTGCCATCGGCCCGCGCCAGGCGATGGCCTTACCCGGCTCGATCAGCTGACCCATCGAAAGTACCGGAACGCCCCACTCGCTGGGGACCGGCACCAGCTTGTCGCCGCGGGCCTGCGGCTTGATCCCTTCATTGCCCAGCAGACGCGGCTGTGAGGGGCCATAGATATCGGCGTCAACCAGCCCGACCTTGCGACCGGTGCGGGCCAACGCGACAGCCAGATTGGTCGATACGGTCGACTTGCCGACCCCGCCTTTGCCCGATCCAACCGCGATGATCCGGCGCCCCCGCTTGTCGGCCGTCAGTGCGACCCGCACGTCGGCCACGCCGGGTTGACCGGTAAGGGCCTCTTTCACCGTAGCTTCCAGCTGCCCGCGCTCCACTGCATCGAGCCCGCCGGCATCGAGCACGACGATCGCCATATTCTGTTTCAGCCGCAATGACTGCAGGCGGGACTGGGCCAGAGGCGGCAGGGCTGCGCGCAGCGCGGCAGTATCGTCTTCGGGGTTACTCATGGCCTAGGGCCGAAACCCGTTTCGCACTCCGCTGGCAAGGAAAAATGCATCGGCCACCCTGTTAATTGCGCCGCGCCCCCCTATAGTGTGGTTCATGAGCGAAAGCGAAAGCCCGAAACGGGGCAAGAAGAAAAGTGAGGGCAAGGCGCCGGAGACGGACTCACCGGGCGATAAGCCCGTCGAGGCCAGCCCCCAATCGAGCGAACCAGCCGGCAATCCCTGGCGCAGCGCGGGCGAGGAACCAGCGCAGCGTCGCTCGGCATCGATCGACGACATCTTTCGTCCGCGCCGCCCGGCCGCGTCGCGCCTCCATGCGGCAAATGGCAAGGCGATGTGGGCTCTCGCTGCTGCAGGAGTGCTTTCAGCC
>CAZOSI010000243.1:0-4185 GCA_964582485.1 uncultured Novosphingobium sp. | reverse complement strand
TATCCACGTCGGCGACAATTTGGGTCATGCCGTAGTGGTCGCGCAGATCGACGAACAAAACGCCGCCATGGTCGCGTTTGCGGTGGACCCAGCCCGACAGGCGGATCGTCTGGCCGACATCGGATGCGCGAAGCGCGCCGCAAGTGTGGGTGCGATAGAGGTGCATGAAACAATCAGCTTCCGAAATAAGGGCCGCGTCACCTGGGGACGCCGAATGGCGCCCTAACAACCGCCGATCGGTGCTTTGTCAAGACTTGGCAGGCCCTGGCCGCCGATCAGACGTTGCGTTTGAGCCACGAATAAGCGGCTTCGCCGGCCCGGATTACCTGCAAAGCCCCTTGCCGGATCGGACCACCAAGTGAAATCCGGTAGTCTGACAAGGCCAGCTCACTCGACCACAACCGCGAAACCGGCTGCTGCCCAGGGGCCGAGCAACTGTCAAAGCTGTTCGCCTGATCCTGCGCGGCGAAACGTTGGGAGATCCAGTCCAGCAGCAATACGCCCGGCCCAAACCGTGCGACGGTTTCATCGTAGGCCGACTTGAAGCCATACCAGCGGCCCTTTCCAATCAACACTGTCGAAAAAGCCAGCAGCCGATCGCCGGCATGCAGCGTTATGAGTTCAAACTTGCCGGCCCGGGCACCGTCAAGCGCCACATCGCGGAACAGTGCAGCCGTGCTCACGGATGAAGCCAGAGCCGATCCACACCGCCCTTTCCAACCGGCGCATTCCAGCTTTAGCAATTCTTCCATCAGCTGGGCGATCTGATCAGAATCTCGGCTTGCAGTGAAGCGCGCTTCGCCGAGTTCGCGGCCCAGCTTGCGTTGTAGACTGGCAAGGCGGCGGCGCTGCTGCGGGTCTGGCGCAAACTCACCACCGGCAGGCAGGCCCGGGCGGGAATGCCTGGATTCGATCTCAAACTCACGGCCATCGGCAATGCACGCCTCGATCAAGGCATCTGTAACGTGATCGTCATGCGGCAGTCTGGATACGCAAAACGCCAGCTCGCTTCCCGGCTCGGATTCAAGCCCCGCAAGCAAGGCGCGCCAGAAAATCGCCGCTTTCCCTGTGCGCACCATTGGTGATCCGACGAACTGGTTCGGATGCTGCCAGATTTCCCAGTTCGGCAAGGGCGCTTTGCCGCGCCTGCCCTTGCGTACAACGGGCACCACCCCCAGCCACTCGCCAGCAAGATCTGCAACCACCGCCAAGATCGCTTCATCGGCACCTTCGCAGTGCCGCAGCGCAGCTTGCATAAACCAGAGTTCGGCGAATGGGGAACGCGTTTGGGCGTCATCGGCCAGGCGTTGCCAGGCCGATTCATCGGATGATTTGAGCGCCTTGTGCGGGATCAGGCGAAAGCGAAGACCGGCCTGCTCAATGTCGAAGCGCGCTTCCGACCGCCAGGCGGCAGCCATCGCCGTGTCGAACTGATCGAGAAAATTGAGCTCAAGCACGCTTCAATCCCAGCCCAGCTTGCCAGCGCCGCGCCGCATTGCAGCCTTAAAGCGGGCGCGCCCGGGAAAGTCAGGCGGCGGAAAGGGACTAAACCCAATCCGGGCCAGTCTGGCGTTAAATTGCCAGGCTGCTTCAAGTTCCAATGTTGTACGGTTGGACCAGGTTAGCGACAACGAGATCGAAGGCACATCTTCGACTTCAACCCAATGCGGTGCCTTGTAAGGAACGAACAGCGCCTCACCTGGCGAAAGGCGATGCACCGTCGCCCCGTCTGCGAGATCGGGCGACCAGGCCAGCAGGTTGTCACCATCGGCATGAAACCGTTGTTGCTGCGCAGCGCTGAGCCACGGTTCTTGCACCGGACAAGTTGCAAAGCGCTTGGTGCCGGCAATCTGGAACAAGATATTGAACTCTGGATCGAAATGGAACGGGGTCAGGGTTCCTGGTGAAGAGATGAAGATGAAGGCACGGGGCTTCAATGGGGGGCCGTGGCGTGACGTCACTGGCCCGATTTCCTCGATCAGCTTCGCAAGCAGGTCCGCATATTCCGGCAAGGATTCGGCGAACCGCAGCATCACCCAGCACCCGGCCGAAGCAATATTTCTGGTTGTAGCTGCCGCGCCTCCGGCCAAATCCTGCATAAAATCGAACCCGCCGCCGTTCGCGTTGTTCGCTTGACGGCACTCGACCTGGGCCGGGTCCATTCGCTCGACGGCAGCAGCAAGGGCGTCGATCGTTAGCAAGGGATGGTGGGTCAAAGTGTGGCTGAACGTTGCTGGTCGCGCCGGATAGGCACCTGCAAATGCCCCCAAGGCAGCGCCAGACAAGATCGTGTCCGAACCGAGATAAAGCATCTATGGGCCTGCTCCATGTCCTGCGCGATATTGAAAGAGGGTTAAGAACTGGATCACACTGTTCACAGCCGTGCACACATTCGGCGCAGGTCTGGCGCTCCCCTTTCAATTCAGGCGCGAATCGTGCAGGAGCGCGGTCACGGCAGTTTGGCGACTGCCGCGAATGACCAAGCCGAGGGCTCGCACGGGCCCACCAGAAGAAAAGAACGATGAAGATCCATCCCCTGATTACCACCACCGAAGCGCTTTCGGACCTATGCGCCCGGCTCTCCAAGGCCGATTTCGTGTGCGTTGACACCGAATTCATGCGCGAGAACACCTATTGGCCCGAATTGTGTCTGATCCAAATCGCCGACAGCCATGAAGCCGCAGCGGTCGATCCGCTGGCCAAGGACATAGACCTCTCCCCGCTGCTCGACCTGCTGGTCGACAATGAGGACGTCTTGAAAGTGTTCCACGCTGGCGGGCAGGACGTTGAAATCGTCTACAACCTGACCGGCAGGACCCCGCACCCGATATTCGACACCCAGATCGCGATGATGGCAGTAAGCCAGAGCGAGCAGATCGGCTATTCGAACCTGGTTGAGAGCTGGCTTGGCCTGCAGATCGACAAGGGCGCACGTTTTACCGACTGGGGCCGCCGTCCTCTGACCGATCGGCAGATCGACTATGCGATCGGGGATGTCACCCATCTGGCCAAGATCTTCCCCAAGTTGCTCCAGCGTTTGATCAAGACCGGGCGTGGAGAATGGCTGGATATCGAGATGGAGAAGCTGGCCGATCCAGCCGGTTATCGCAATGAACCGGGTGAAGCCTGGCACCGGATCAAGGCCCCGGGCCGCAATCCCGCCATGCTTGGCCGGCTTAAGGCGCTGGCGCATTGGCGTGAGCTTGAAGCGCAAGACAAGAATATACCGCGCGGCCGGATCGCTCGCGATGAAACTGTCGCCGATATCGCCAGCCATCCGCCAAAGACCCAGGCCGATCTGGCCAAGGTCCGCGGACTTTCGGCGGCTTGGAAGGACAATGAAATCGGTCGCCGGATGATAGCCGCACTTGAGAGTTCCAAGCCGTTGACCGACGCAGAACTGCCCCCCCGCACTCCGCGGGGCGCTCCGCTAGGAAAAGAGGGAGCGCTGGTTGCAGATCTGCTCAAGCTACTGCTCAAAATCCGTAGCCGCGAGATCGACGTCGCCGCTCGCCTGCTGGCCCGCAGCGAGGAGCTGGAGTTGCTGGCCGCCGGAATCCGCGAACTGCCGTTGCTCAATGGCTGGCGTTTCGAGGTGTTCGGCAAGGATGCGCTCGACCTGGTCGAGGGCAAAATGGCATTTGCCGTGGTCAACGGAAAGTTGAAGATGACGCGGGTGGAGGCGGCTGTCGAAGCCGCAGCCGAGGCTGCTGAATGACAACCTACTTGCCCACGCTAAAGCAGCTTCAATACCTCGTATCGCTGCATGAGCATGGGCATTTTGGGAGAGCAGCCGAAGCCTGTTTCGTTTCGCAATCTACGCTGTCAGCTGGCCTGCGCGATCTGGAGGCGCTGTTAGGAGTTGTGCTGGTCGAGCGGACCAAGCGCGCAGTTCGTTTCACACCGCTGGGCATTGCCGTGGTTGCCAAGGCCCATCGCCTGCTGCGCGAGGCGGAGGAACTGACCGATATGGTCCAATCCGCCGGCCAGCCGCTGTCGGGCGAGGTGCGGATGAGTGTGATCCCAACGATTGCACCGTTCCTTCTCCCCCGGATGCTCCCCCGCCTGCGCCGCGAACGACCTCAGTTGAAGCTTTTCCTGCGTGAGGAAACCAGCGCCGCGGCAATCGAATCGCTGCACCACGGCCGTAGCGACTGCGTGCTGCTCGCCCTGCCCTACCCGACC
>CAZOSI010000242.1:0-4205 GCA_964582485.1 uncultured Novosphingobium sp. | reverse complement strand
TGTTCGCGCGCCGCACCCATGAGGTGGCGTCGAATTGGAAGCTGATCATGGACGCGTTTCTGGAAAGCTACCACGTCGCCCGGCTCCACGCGGCGACGATCGGGCCGTTCTTCAAGGACGGGGTGACCAGCGGCGACCAGATCGGTCCGCACCAGCGCAGTTTCGTCGCCCGAGCGGCTGAACTCGAAGGCGTCGATTTCACCGATATGGCCGCGCTGCGCAGGATCGGGACCTTTGCCTACCAGCTGTTTCCGGCAACGGTGCTGGTGATCAGCCCGGACTATATCAACGTCATGGCGCTGTGGCCGCAAGGGCACGAACGGACCCTGGTCGAAGATTTCATGCTGATCCCCGAAGCGCCGCAGACCGACAAGGCCCGCAGCCACTGGGAACGCAGCTGGACCCTGCTTGATGGCGGGGTGTTCGCCGGTGAAGACTTCCGTGCGGCCGCGCTGGGCCAGCAAGGGCTTGCCACTGGCGCGGTCCCGCACCTCACGCTTGGCACGCTGGAAGGCGGGATCCTTCGCCTGCACGAGATCATCGCAGAGCAGCTCGCCCTGGCGGAGGGGTGACTAGCCGCGCCGATCCGCCTATGGGCGGCACATGACCGCACCAGAACCACCGCGTGAGGGCGAACGCATCGCCAAGTTGCTGGCCCGGGCCGGCGTGGCCAGCCGCCGCGAAGTGGAGCGGATGATCGCTGATGGACGGGTCAAACTCAACGGCGAGACCTTGACCACGCCAGCAACAGTGCTGAAATCCCTCAGAGGCGTGACGGTCGACGAAAAGCCGGTCAAAGCGGCCGAGCCCACCCGGATATTCCTCTTTCACAAGCCATCCGGTCTGCTGACGGCTGAGCGCGATCCGGCTGGACGGCCGACGATCTACACCGCGCTGCGCAATGCGCTGCCCCCTGATGCCGGGCGGGTGATGCCGGTCGGTCGGCTTGACTTCAACACCGAGGGCCTGTTGCTGCTGACCAACGATGGCGAACTTAAACGCGCGATGGAGCTGCCCGCAACCGGCCTGCCCCGCACCTACCGCGCGCGCACCTTTGGCGAGATCAGCCAGGCCCGGCTGGAGGAGTTGATCGAGGGCGTTGAGATCGACGGGGTGCGCTATGGCAAGATCGACGCCAATCTGGAACGCAGCACTGGCCGCAACCAGTGGATCGAGGTGACGATCACCGAAGGCAAGAACCGCGAAGTGCGGCGTGTGCTGGAACATCTTGGCCTCGAAGTCAGCCGGCTCTTGCGGACCCGCTACGGCCCGTTCGAACTGCTCGATCTGCCACGCGGACAAGCGGCCGAGATTCGCCAGGTTGAAGTCGAGCGGTTCCGCCGCGCGCTGATTGGCGGCACCGGAACCGAAATCACCATGAGCAGCCCGCAGCAAGCCCGCGCACGGATTGCCCGAACCAGCCCGCGCAAGGCCGAACCGCCGCGCAAGTCGGGCGCCCCGCCTTCGACCGGGCGCAAGCCTGCCCCGCGCAAACCGGGTGCTGCCGCGCCAACCGCCCGCAAGCCAGCGCCGCGCAAGCCAGGGCCCAGAAAGCCGGGTCCTCGCAAATGAGCCTGCGGATCATTGCCGGAGCGTGGCGCGGACGCAAACTGCTCACGCCGGTAGGCGAAACCACCCGTCCGACCGCCGATCGCACTCGCGAGACGCTATTTTCGATGCTGGTCAGCCGACTGGGCGATCTTGAAGGACTGGCCGTGGCCGACCTGTTCGCCGGATCGGGCGCGCTGGGGCTTGAGGCCTTGTCGCGCGGTGCGGGCAGCTGCGTATTCGTTGAACAGGACCCTGCTGCAATTCGGGCGCTGCGCAGCAATGTCGCCAATTTGCAGGCGCAAAGCCAAAGCGATGTCCGGGCCGGATCGGTGCTCGCCCTCGGCCCGGCAAAGGCCCCGCTTGATTTGATCATGCTCGACCCGCCCTATGGCACGGGGGCAGGCGAAGTGGCGCTCGACAAGCTGCAGCGGCTGGGCTGGATTGGCGAGGCGACCTGGATCAGCCTTGAGACAGCCTACAACGAAGTGCCCAAGATCAAGGGGCTGGAAACAGCCGCCGACCGAAAGGTCGGCAAGGCCCGGATCACGCTGCTGCGGATGCAGGCTTAGCGGCAAGAACGCCGATAAGGGTGGCCAGACCCGCCAGGGACAGCAGGATGCCGGCATGCTTGCCCTGCCCAGCTTCAGCCAGAAGCTGCGCTCCGATCGGGGTCAAGGCCCCGCCAATGATCCCGCCCGCGTTGAATGCCAGCGAGATCCCGCTGTAGCGCAATCTGACCGGAAACAGTGTCGGCAACCAAGATCCCAACGGGCCATAGACAAAGCCCATCACCACCAGCGCGCCCGACAGCGTAGCAAAAATCGTTACCAGCGAACCCGAGGTCAAGCCCGCTCCAAAAACGGTGCCGAGCAACACGGTCAGCACGGCCCCGGTCAGCATCACCTGTCGCGGGCTGGTGCGATCGGCAAGGATCACAGCGATCAAAATCCCCAGCGCGAGGAAGCAGTTCGCGCCAAGCTGGACACCAAGGAACACCTCACGCGAGTATCCCAGCGCAGTAGTGCCCTGAGCCAGAGCGTAGGCGGTTGAGAGATAAAAGATCGCGAAACAAGCCACTGCCCCGGCAGTCCCCGCCAGTACCGCGCCCAGGTGCCGCGAAAGCAAGCTGGCAATCGGCACGGCCGGTGGCGGCTTGCGGCTCAGCGCTTCGCGAAATGCCGGAGTTTCCGCGATCCGCAGCCGCACCCAAAGCCCCAGACCGACCAGCGCAGCACTGGCCAGAAACGGAATGCGCCAGCCCCAGGCCTTGAACTCAGCGTCGGACAGGCCCAGCCCAAGCAGCAGGAACAACCCGTTTGCGGCGAGGAATCCCACCGGTGCCCCGAATTGCGGCGCCGAACCGAACCGCGCTTCCCAGCCCTTTGGCGCATATTCAACGGCCAGCAGCGATGCCCCGCCCCACTCCCCGCCAAGCCCCAAGCCCTGCCCGAAACGCAGCACACAAAGCAATAGCGGCGCGACCCAACCGATCATCGCATAGGTCGGCAGAAAGGCGATCAGCAGTGTCGAAAGCCCCATCAGCATCAGCGAAGCCACCAGCGTCGACTTGCGCCCGATCCTGTCACCGAAATGGCCGAACACGATCGCGCCAACCGGCCTTGCGAAAAAGGCCAGGCCAAAGCTCATGAATGCAAACATGGTCTGCGCCGCCTGGCTTTCTGCCGGAAAGAACAGCGGCCCAAACACCAATGCGGCGGCTGTGGCGTAGATGTAGAAATCGTAGAATTCCACTGCCGTACCGGTAAGTGCGGCGGTAAGGATGCGGGCGTGCTGGCGGACCGGATGCATTGAACCGTGGGTTGCCGCTGGCGTGCTCCCTGTCAACCGAAAGCCTTGCGCAGCCTTTCTGCGTTCCCTAGTTGTTCACCCGTGCAACTCCCCAACGAATCTTCATCCGATCCCCTGCTCAGCGGGCTGAACCCGCCGCAGCGCGAGGCCGTGCTGACTACCGAAGGCCCGGTCCTGATGCTTGCCGGAGCTGGCACCGGCAAGACCGCCGCCCTGACCGCGCGGCTGGCTCATATCGTCCGCAGCCGGCTGGCCTGGCCCAGCGAAATCCTCTGTGTCACCTTCACCAACAAGGCCGCGCGCGAGATGAAGGAGCGGGTCGGACATCTGATCGGCCCGGCGGTGGAAGGGATGCCGGGTCTGGGCACGTTCCATTCGATCGCCGCCAAGATGTTGCGTCGCCATGCCGAACTGGCTGGGCTCCAGAGCAATTACACGATCATTGATACCGACGATCAGCTGCGCGTGCTCAAGCAGTTGATCCAGGCCGAAGGCGTGGATGAAAAGCGTTGGCCGGCCCGCCAGCTGGCGGGCTGCATCGATCGCTGGAAGAACAAAGGCCTCTCACCGCAAGACCTCTCGGCAGCGGAGAGCGAAGCCTATGCCAATGGCCAGGGGCAGAAATTCTACCGGCTCTACCAGGACCGGCTAAAAGCATTGAATGCCTGCGATTTTGGCGATCTGCTATTGCACATGCTCAAGATTCTGCAGACCAATCGCGAGATTCTGGAGCAATACCAGCAGCGCTTCAAATATATCATGGTCGACGAATACCAGGACACCAACCAGGTCCAGTACCTGTGGCTGCGGCTGCTTGCCCAGGCCCGCAAGAACATCTGCGTGGT
>CAZOSI010000241.1:0-4211 GCA_964582485.1 uncultured Novosphingobium sp. | reverse complement strand
AAGTAACCAGCGCGCCGGTGAACTTCAACGCCGGGAAGGTGGCGCTGCGGGCCACAGTGGTCTCGGTGGTCCTGTTTGCGCTGTTCTACCTGAACTACATTCAGGGTTGGCTGACTATCGAAGACATCGACATTACCCGCTATCTCTAATTGCGCAGCCGTTCGATCGCCTGGGCCAGTGCGACGTAAAGCTTGCCCATATCGGATGATAGCAGCGTAACCCCCAGCGCGTGCCCATCGCGCGTTGAAAGCAACTGCCGCAGCATCGCTTCGAAATCGTGGATGTAGCGACTGACGTGGTCGGCAAAGCCCCGATCGTCCTCATAGAGTTGAGCAACTGCCTTCGCCTCGGCATTGTCGAGCAGGCGAACGGCACGGCGGGTGAAGATGCCGCGGTCGCCCTTGAGGTAAGCTCCCCAAGCAGTGTCGGTTACCTCGCTGTCCATCGCCCGGGCGATGTCGATTGCATTGGAATTGAGACTTTCGGTGATCAGTGCCACGCGGCGGGCAAAGTCATTGTCGACCTGCTCTTCGGCGCGGGTGCGGGCATGGGCGACCCGCTGTTCAAGGTGATTGGTCAGTTCGCTGACCTTGGCGAGTTGATCGCGTAATTGAATGGCGGCATCGCGGCTTGCTCCAGCGGCTTTTGCTGCGGCCAGTTCCAGCTGACTGGCCACTTCTTCCGTACGAGAGCGCATTGCCTGATCGATTGCGGTCGAGCTTTCCGCTCCAAGCTTGGCGGCGATCTCACTAATTGCGCTCGCGCTGATCGTGCCGATTCCCATCACCGCATCGCGGGCCGACTGGTTGAGTTCATCGATCGCAGTGCGCAATTCGGTCTGCGAATGTTCGGCCAGTGCCAGACTTTCGCTGCGAACCTTCTCGAGCGATGTCGTGATTGCCTCTAACCGTTCAACCTGACGCGAACTGCCGAGCTCAAGGTCGCTGCCAAGTGCCTCAATCCGGCGCAGCGATTGATCAAGTCCTTCCGCGTTTTTGACAATCAATGTGCTCACGCGTTCACCGCTCGATTCCGCCTCATTCAACCCTGTCTTCAGGCCAAGTACCCGCGTTTCGATTTCCGCGAGCTTGGTTTCGCTTGCCCCCATGGCCGCAGGCAAGTCGTTTTTCGAATGCTGCACGCTGGCCTGAATCAGCTCAAGCAGACGCACGCTGCCATCGGTCAGTTGGGCAATGGCCAGGTCGGTACCCGATAACGCTTCTCTGCTCGCGGATAGCTTGTCACCCAGCGCGGCGAGGCTCTGTGCGACCTTGCTTTCGGCAATGCCGCCAAGCTCGGCCACTTCGTCCAGCTTGCGGGCAAAGACTTCCAGTTGTCCAGTCACGATTTCGCCCTGGCCAACCAGTTTCCGGCCCTGCTCTTCATGAGCTGCGCGGCGCGCTGCGATCTGTTCATCGAGCCCCTCAAGCTGGCCAGCCAACTTGGAGACAAAAGCGCCGTGGCGTTCCTCGAAGTCAGCTCGGCGTCGCTCAATTTCATCGGCGAAGGCGCGATCACGCTCAGCCATGCGGTTGTCGACCTCGGCGGCTTCCCGCGCCAGTTCATCCAGCCGGCTGCGGGCCGAAGCCATCGCCTTGTCATCTATCTCGGCGACCCGGGCAATCGCTCCGGTGAGGTCATCCTCAAGCTGGACGATTGCAATCTTCCATGCATCAAGTGCGTTGCTTTCGCCTTCGCGTAGCGAGCGGACCAAGGCGGCACTCTCATCCCGGACGGCAGTGAGGCGAGCGCGCAGCGAGGTCAGGCTGTCGCTTTCTTGCACGTCGAGGATCTTGCGGGCTTCCTCCAGCTCATCTGCCAATGCTGTGGCGCGATTGCGGATCCCGGCCAGAGCCTCAACCTCATGCGCTTCAAGTTGAGTCCGGAATTCAACGCCACGCTCGGCAAGCGCGACAAACCGCTGTTCGGCCACTTCACCCAGATAATCGGTCTGCCGGGTAAATTCGGCAATCGCTGTGTCGACCACGCCACGCAGGGCGGTGACCTGCCGTTCGCTGGCTTGACCAAACTGGTTCAGTCGGTTGAAGCCTGTAATCAGCTCCTCGATCTGGGCATTGGCTGTTCGTCCTGCATTGGCGATGTTGTTGCTGACGTCCTTGGCAGAACTGGCGATGACCGGCAGGTGGCCGCGCAGGGTCTCCATGTTTTCAAGCGCGGCGGCGCTGACGGTCTGGATTGATTCGAGCCGGGTCCCATTGTCAGCAATCAGCGAAGAAAGTTGACCTGCATTCTCTGACAGCCGTTCCGCTGCCACCCGGCCAAGTGTCTCCAGATCGCGCGATTGCGACGCGATAAACTCCCGCGCCAGGCTGAGTTCGCGATTAACTGTGGTCAAGCGGGTTTCAAGCCGCTCGGATTCGGTACTGAGCAGGGCCGCGGTTTCGCCAAACCGGACTGCTTCCCGCCGACTGTTGCGCATTGCCAGAAGCCAGACCACAGCAACCAGCAGAACGGGGACTGACCAGTCCCGAATCCAGCCAGTCCATTGTGCCAGCGTGGTGCCAACCTGCATCTCAGCCAGATTGGCGAAAACAAACAGGGCGGTCCAACCAGCTATGGCGCAAACTGTCAGCAAAGCGCCGACTATTAGCCCTACAGGGCGGGAAGGGCGAACCGCCTCTTCCTCCCACACCTGTTCAGCCGCCGATTCGAGCGGTTCGGCCGACATTTCGGCCGTTTCAGGCAGGGGCGTACCTTGCGGATCCCCTGCGTCGATCGCAACGATGCGCGTTCCACGGGTCATGGCTCGGACGTTTACCATGTTCGGACCGAGGATAAACCCCAGTTTAACCCTCGGCTGCTAAGGCAACGAAATGGTCTATGAAGCAGGTGCCCTCGATGCGACGCTCGCTGCTGCGGCAGGCGAGGATGCTGCGCTTTTTATCGAGCTACGCCAAGCCTTTATCGAGAGCGTTGAGCGACAGGTTGACTTGCTTCAGCGCTCACGATGTGACGGCAACTGGCAGATGAGTGCCATGCGTCTCAAGGGTGTAGCCGCGACATTTCATGCCGAAACGCTGATTGGACTTGCTGACGAAGCCCTGGATGGCGCGCCGGGCGATCCATTGGTGCTGCGCCGGATCAGGAAGTTTCTTGACGAGTTCGCAGCCGCTTAGGCTGCCAAAGCACAGCTGCATTGCCACTCGGCTTGGCACTCTAGCCATAGTGCTCTAGAACCCGCACTTTCCCGAACAAGCGCGGAGAAAGACGCTGCGGGTCGCCGTTTTGACAATGCTGGAACCAGCCGGGGCCAATCACCCGGGACCTCGTGCGTTTCTGCGCATCGGGGGACTGACTATTGCGCGCCAGCAGGCTGCGCTGGCACTTGCCTTGAAATGCGATCGCGTGATCTGCATCGCCCCGGGCCTGACTCCGGAGCTGATCGAACTTCAGCATCTGGTTGAAGCCGCCGGAGCCAGTTTTCACGTAATAGGCAACTCACGCGCTTTGCTAGGGCTGGTGACAGCCGTGGATGATGTTGCCGTGCTGTCTGACGGAATGTTTGCGTCGATCGGGCCGGTCCTTGCTTTGCTGGAGGAAGGGCAGGCGATCCTCGTGCAGCCGATCGAGCAAGGGCTTGCCGCTGGTTTCGAGCGGATCGATATTAACCATGCGTCGGCCGGTGCAATGCGGCTGCCTGGCCGATTAATCGAGCGGATGGCTGATCTCCCGCCGGATTGCGATGCGGCCTCGGCCTTGCTGCGGGTCGCCCTGCAAGCTGGAATTCGCCAAAAAGCGATTCCATTGCCCGGTCAGAGTGAGCAGATCTGGACCATCGTGCGCAGTGACGAAGAGGCTCACGCGCTGGAACCGCAATGGATTCGCCATCGGACCCGTGGGGAAGGGAGCCTGAGCGCATCGCAGTGGCTGGCCCTTGCCGGAGTACGCAGCTTTGGTCCGGCCCTACTTCATGCCGGCAGCGGATCGCGGATGCTGGTCTTTGCGGCGTCCGTAATTGCCCTATTGGCGCTAGGTTCGGGTTGGTTCGGCCTGGTGTTGCTCGGCCTCGGCTTCACCGCCATTGCCTTGGTTTTACGTGAATTCGCAGTCATGCTGGCGAGGATCGAGTACGATTCGAACAGTGGTCGGAAGGGATTGGATAACAAAGACATTTTCGGATGGGCGCTCGATGCAATCATCGTCGTTCTGGCGGCGATTGGGACAGAAGTGTTTACCGGGCAGAATCCTTG
>CAZOSI010000240.1:0-4213 GCA_964582485.1 uncultured Novosphingobium sp. | reverse complement strand
TGACCCGGATCTGCAACCACATGCTCAACATGGGGTCGCACGTGATGGACGTCGGGGCGATGACCCCAAACCTGTGGCTGTTCGAAATCCGCGAGGATTGCCTCAACTTCTTCGAACGCGCTTCGGGCGCCCGAATGCACTCGGCCTGGTTCCGCCCCGGCGGGGTCCATCAGGACGTGCCGGAAAAGCTGCTGGTCGATATCGGCGAATGGCTCGACACCCGCCTTCCGCGCCTGTTCGAAGACGCGATGAGCCTGGTGATCGACAACCGCATTTTCAAGCAGCGCAATGTCGATATCGCCGTGGTCAGCAAGGCCGATGCGTTGGCCTGGGGCTTCTCTGGCCCGATGATCCGCGCCGCTGGCATTCCGTGGGATCTGCGCAAGAGCCAGCCTTACGACGTCTATGACCGGATGGATTTCGAAATCCCGGTCGGCACCAAATCGGACTGCTATGACCGTTTCATGGTCCGCGTTGAGGAAGTGCGCCAATCGGCCAGGATCATGAAGCAGTGCCTGGCCGAAATGCCCTCGGGCCCGGTCGCCAGCTCTGACCGCAAGGTCTATCCGCCCAAGCGCGCCGAGATGAAGCAGTCGATGGAATCGCTGATCCATCACTTCAAGCTCTACACCGAAGGCTTCCACGTCCCCTCTGGCGAGGTCTATGTCGCGACCGAAAGCCCCAAGGGCGAATTCGGGGTCTATCTGGTCTCAGACGGCAGCAACAAGCCCTACCGCTGCAAGATCCGCCCGACCGCGTTCAGCCACCTCCAGGCGATGGACTTCATGTGCAAGGGCCACATGCTGCCCGACGCGACCGCCATCCTCGGCGCGATCGACGTGGTGTTCGGGGAGTGTGACCGATGAGCGACCCGAAAAATTTCAAAGCCATTTTTTTGTTTCTAGCAGGCGGTGCTCTCTTGGTTGCACAGTCAGTCGGAGCCGAAACCGCCGACATTGGGCATCGGGTTCTTTCTACCATCCGGGCTGGTAGCGAACTCTCGAGCTTGAAGATTTTTCATCCCAATTACGTGCCTGATGGCCAAGGGGTCGCTACCCTCCGCGGCTGTGACTACTCGGTGCAACCTTTGAGTACGCCTCGCGAATTGCACGTTGATTGGGTTTGCCCAAATCCCAAGTACAACGCTTTCACGCGGATTTACCTGCCAAACGGAAAGCTATCGAGGCTCGAATTTCAGCCTGGCTTGAAGCTAATGGCTCCAAGTAAAGTTGGTCTAGGCATGGCAACGTTACCTTCGCGCAAAACGATAAACAAGCAATTTGAAAATGCGGTGAAATCTGGCTCTGATCCGACACTCGATGGATTGATACCGGTCACCCCAGACCATCTGCTGCAATTGAAACAAATGAAAGGCTGGGGTGTATTCAGAACCGAACTGAAAGGTGACTACGGCGCAAACACTCTCTGGTTTAACAGTCTGCGTAACCCTACTCAGGGTGCCGACACCACTTTGCATTTCGACAGCTCTGGTAGGCCTATCGGCCTGTGGCTTCGCGGAGGACCAATTCTCAGCGTTCGTGCGGATGAGGTTATGTAATGGCTGATCGTCATCTCGAACCCGATACCCCCGAACTGCGTGCGCGGTGGGGATCATTTGCCTGGACCAAGGAAAACGTGGCCAAGGCCAAGGCGATCGTCGCGCGCTATCCGGCCGGGCGGCAACGCTCTGCGGTGATGCCGCTGCTCGATCTGGCCCAGCGCCAGGTTGGCGCCGAAACCAACACGCAGGGCTGGCTGCCGATCCCGGTGATGGAATTCATCGCGCGTGAGCTCGACATGCCGATCATCCGGGTGGTTGAGGTCGCGACCTTTTACACCATGTACAACCTGGTGCCGGTCGGCCGGTTCCACGTCCAGGTTTGCGGCACCACGCCATGCATGCTGCGCGGGTCGGACGACATCATGGCCGCCTGCAAGAAGCGCGGAATGGCAAAGGGGCATACCACCGCTGACGGGCTGTGGACGCTGAGCGAAGTCGAATGCATGGGCAACTGCGCTTCGGCCCCGATGGTTCAGATCAACGATGACAACTTTGAAGACCTGACCGCCGACCGGCTCGACGCCGTGCTCGATGCGCTGGCTGCGGGCAAAGCGCCGAAGGCCGGGACGCAGGAGCTGGGCCGCCACACGGTCGAGCCGCTGGGCGGGCCGACAACGCTTACGGCGATGGTGGGCGAGAACCACGATTACCGGGGGGATTGGTGATGGGAAAAGTTGGGAAGTCCGGTCTGCCGATCATCGGGATCATTTTCTTCGCACTTGCCGCTTTCCGGTTCGTCAATGGTCACAGCTGGGTCGTCTGGGCGATTTTGGGTTGCCTGTTCGGCGGGCTCGCCGTTTTCCGCTCCAAGGGGTCGGGGGGTAACGAGCTGTGAGCCTGCAAGACAAGGACCGCATCTTCACCAACCTCTATGGCTACCAGCCGTGGACGCTGTCGGCGGCGCGGGTGCGTGGCGATTGGGACAATACCAAGGACATTCTGGCGCGCGGCAAGGACGCCATCATCGACGAGATGAAGGCTAGCGGCTTGCGTGGGCGGGGCGGGGCGGGGTTCCCGACCGGGCTCAAGTGGTCGTTCATGCCCAAGGAGCCGAACCCGGCGCGGCCGAGCTTCCTGGTGATCAACGCCGACGAATCCGAGCCCGGCAGCTGTAAGGACCGTGAGATCCTGCGCCACGATCCGCACAAGCTGATCGAAGGCGCGCTGGTCGCCGGTTTCGCGATGGGCGCGCGCGCCGCCTATATCTACATTCGCGGCGAATATATCCGCGAGGCCGAGACGATGTTCGCGGCCGTGCAGGAGGCTTTTGACGCCGGCCTGATCGGCAAGAATGCCTGCAAATCGGGCTATGATTTCGACGTCTTCGTCCACCGGGGTGCTGGCGCCTACATCTGCGGCGAAGAAACCGCGATGATCGAAAGCCTGGAAGGCAAGAAGGGCCAGCCGCGCCTGAAACCGCCGTTCCCGGCCGGCGCGGGCCTCTATGGCTGCCCGACCACGGTCAACAACGTTGAGTCTATCGCGGTTGCCCCCACGATCCTGCGGCGCGGGGCCGGGTGGTTCTCCAGCTTCGGGCGGGATAACAACAAGGGCACCAAGCTGTTCCAGATCTCTGGGCATGTCGAAAAGCCCTGCGTGGTCGAGGAAGCGATGAGCATTCCCTTCCGCGAGCTGATCGAAAAGCACTGCGGCGGCATTCGCGGCGGATGGGACAACCTGCTCGCGGTGATCCCGGGCGGATCGTCCGTGCCGCTGGTCCCCGGCCACATGTGCCCCGACATGCCGATGGATTTCGACGGCTGCAAGGAAGCCGGATCGGGCCTTGGCACTGCGGCCGTGATCGTGATGGACAAGTCGACCGACATCGTCCGCGCGATCAGCCGCCTAAGCCACTTCTATATGCACGAGAGCTGCGGCCAGTGCACCCCGTGCCGCGAGGGCACCGGGTGGATGTACCGCGTGATGGAACGCCTGCGCACCGGCGATGCCGATGTCGAGGAAATCGACATGCTTTGGAACGTCACCAAGCAAGTCGAAGGCCACACCATCTGCGCGCTGGGCGATGCGGCGGCCTGGCCGATCCAGGGCCTGATCCGCCACTTTCGGCCTGAGATTGAGCGGCGGATTGGCGAACATGTCCGGGAGGCGGCGGAATGAACAGCATCGCGATAGCACTGGCCCTGCTGGCGGGAGCCGCCGATGGCGAAACGCGGGTGGGATCGCGGCTCGATCCTGCTGCGCGGCAAGTCAACAATGCCGACATGTCCGAGCTCAACGGTGCGCTCTATCGCTTCATGGAATGCGCCGTGGCGCGCCGCGAAGTGCGCGTCCGGGCCTTCATTGATGCCCGCGACGTGGAAACGATGAAGCAGAACTATGTCGCGCTCAGCGATGTGCCGCGCTGCTCGGTCGGCGGTTACCTTGGCAACGATGTCGATTACATCAGCTACAACACGGATATCTCGGTGACCCGCGGGTTCGTGGCCGAAGCCTTCATCAAGAAGGACCGCAAGCGGGCCGAGGCCCTGCCGGCCCTGCCGCTGCAGAAGACCTACAGCGCAGACTGGTACGCGGTCACTGGCCGGCCGCAGCCGTTCAACGAGATGGCAACCTGCGTCGCGGCGATCAACCCTGCCGGGATCCTGAGCCTGCTCAAGACCGAAATCGGCAGCAAGGAAGAAAAGGCTGCTG
>CAZOSI010000239.1:0-4214 GCA_964582485.1 uncultured Novosphingobium sp. | reverse complement strand
CGGCAAGGGCGTGGCGACTACGTTGGGAGTTGCCTTGGCTCTCTCATGGCCGATCGGGCTGACCTCTGCGGCAGTCTGGTTGGCCGTACTTGCGGTGACGCGGATTTCATCGGCCGCAGGAATGTCCGCAGCGGCAGCCACCGGGGTGGCAGCGATCTTGCTGGGGCGCATCGATTTGCTTCCGGTCCTTGCGATCATCGGCGCGCTGGTGATCTGGCTGCACCGTGAGAACATCGGCCGGATCCGCGCCGGGACTGAGCCGAAAGTCGGGCAAAAGGGCTAGGGCGATGCTCGCGCAGGAGGAAGCCTTTGCCCGCATCCGCCTGCTGCGTTCGCCCAATGTCGGGCCGGTTTCTTACCGCCAGCTGCTGCGACGGTTCGATTCGGCGCTGACAGCGCTGGAGGCCTTGCCCGATCTGGCTGGGCGGGGCGGGGCGCAATACCGCGCCGCGCCGGAAGATCGGGTCGTCAAGGAAATCGCTGCCGTCAGGGCCAGCGGCGCGCGTTACCTGTTCCATGATGGCGCGGACTATCCCGCCTTGCTGGCCGAGCTGGACAGTGCCCCGCCGATCCTGACCTGCCGCGGCGACGCGAAACTGGCGGCGCGGCCGTGCGTCGCGATCGTCGGCGCGCGCAATGCTTCGGCGGCGGCGGTCAAGCTGGCCCGGCAGTTCGCCTCTGATCTGGCCGAGGCAGGGATCATTGTCGTTTCGGGTCTGGCCCGCGGAATCGACGGCGCAGCGCACCGCGCGGCGCTCGGTGGCGGAACCATCGGTGTGATCGCCAGCGGGATCGACATTGCCTATCCGCCCGAACATCTCGATCTGCAGGAAGAGGTCGCCACCCGCGGTTTGCTGTTGGCTGAGCAGCCCCCGGGGACCGAGCCGCTCGCCCGGCATTTCCCGTCGCGCAACCGGATCATCGCCGGCTTGGCGGCAGGGACGGTGGTGGTGGAGGCCGCGCCGAAGTCCGGCTCGCTGATTACCGCGCGGCTGGCGGGTGAGGCTGGGCGCGAGGTAATGGCGGTGCCGGGTTCTCCGCTGGAACCGCGCTCGCAGGGTTGCAACCAGCTGATCCGTGACGGGGCTGTGTTAGTCCAATCGGCCGCCGAGGTGATCGAACTGGTCAGCAGCTTCGACGGCACGCCGCGTTCGGCCTTCCGTGAAAGCGCTTCGGGCTTCGATGCGATGCCCGACGATCTGGGTGAGGCGCCGGCCGATGTTACCGCGCTGCTCACCACAGCACCGGTCGCGGTTGATGAGCTGATCCGCCAGAGCGGCGAAAGCCCCGCAGCGGTGCAGCTGGCTCTTCTCGAACTGGAATTGGCCGGGCGGCTGGTAAGGCATGCAGCGGGAAGGGTCAGTTTGTCCGGCTGAATGATACTTTGTAACATTCACTTTCGGTTCATCGCTACAGGACCACGTTCCATCCAAGCATAGCCAAGGAGGGACAGGAAATGCGCCGCTTCGTCTCAACACTCGCCGTCATCGCGGTATTGGCCCAAGGGCCGGTGTTCGCTTCTGTTCAGGATCAGGCCGCTATGCCGAGGCCCGACGGGAGAGGGCTGTGCACGCCGCTTGCGCCCTTGCCCCGGCTGGCAGCAGAATCGCAGCAGCAGAACCAGGCCAAGCCGCGCCCCCGGTCGATGACAGCCAAGTCAGCGGCCTATCCCTCAGCGCCGCCGCCACCGCCAGCCCCAGTGATGGCCGAAGCAGCCATGCCGGCGGGAAGCGCTGACGCAGCCGCGACTTCTGAATCGGCAGAGATCGTCACCACCGCCAGTCGCCGCGAAAGCGATGCCTGGTCACCGACCATGCCTTATCCCGGTCCGCCGACCCGATACCAGCCGCGTCCGCAATCGGGGCTGTTGACTGCGGGAGAGCACGACGACCTGCTCAACCCCGAACTTTATGCCAGCTACGTCCGCCGTTCGAACCTGGGGCAGGAAATTCACGGACTCCCTTATCTCGATACCGGCCGGGTGCTGACCGTAACAGTTCGCGACGATGCCGGGCGAGCAGTGCCATTTGCCCGGGTTGAACTTGCCTGTGCTGATGGCAACAGGCTCGTGCTCAACTCCCTTGCTGACGGCACTGTGACATTCTTTCCGCAGGTTGACCGGCTTGGCAGCAAGGTCCGGATACGGGCCGGTTCCGAAGCCTGGCGCGATGTGACGATCGCATCTGGTCGCGGTGGCCAAAGGGTGGACTTCACTGTCAGTCAGCCGGCGCAAGCGGTCAAGAAGCTGGATCTGATGCTGGTGATCGACACTACCGGATCGATGGGCGACGAAATCCGCTACCTTCAGTCCGAACTGGCTTCGATCATGCGCTCGCTGCGTCAGCGCCACCCTGGGCTCGATCTGAAGATCGGGTTCGTGTTCTACCGCGATCTGGGCGATGACTACGTGACCAGCACAGTGCCACTGACCGGCAATTTCAGCGCTGCACAAGGCGCACTCAGCCAACAGTACGCGACCGGGGGCGGGGACTATCCCGAGGCGATGGAGCAGGCCCTGATCCGCGCCGCCGGGCAACAGTGGCGCGCGGATGCGGTCCATACCATGCTGCTGGTTGCCGATGCCCCCCCACATGACGAGCACTTCGGCACGACCTGGCTCGCCGCCCGGCACCTGCGCGCCAGCCGCGTCCAGATTGTGCCGGTTGCTGCATCCGGGGTGGCTGACAAGGCCGAGTATGCGATGCGGGCTATGGCCGCGCTGACCCAGAGCCGCTACACCTTCCTCACCGACGATAGCGGGATCGGCAATGCCCACGCCGCCCCGGCGATCGATTGCTACCTCGTCACCCGGCTCGACACGCTGCTGCGCCGGGTGATTGACAGCCAGCTTTCCGGGCGCCGGATCGAGCCGGACAAGCAGGAGGTGATCCGCAGTGTCGGTCAATATGACAACGGCCGGTGCATAATCCCGCCAGGCAGCTTGCAGGAGCAATAGCGGCACGGCACCACCCTCGCTCTACCAGGCAAGGGAGAGCATGAATGGGCAAGTTTCCCGCACGGATGTTCCGCTGGGCCGCAATCTATGGCGCGTTGGTCCTGACCCCGCTCTATTTCACCCCGCTGCCGCCGGTGATGGGGGAAACCTTTCTCGGCTTCGTCGGCCTCGCGCTGGTGTTCCAGGGGGTGTTCTGGGTGATCGGCGGGGATCCGGCCAAGTATCGTGCGCTGATGCCTTTGGCAGTTGCCGAAAAGATGGTCTTTGGCGTGCCGGCCCTGTCGCTGTTTGCCCAGGGCTATCCGGTTGCCCCGCCGGTCGCGGTCTTTGCAGCGATTGACATCCTGTTGGGATTTGGGTTCTTTTTCGCCTGGCGCAATATCAGATCGGCCACCTAGCCGAATGATCGGCGTTCGCGCAGCGCAGGGAGTGGGAAATGGAAGCCAGGGCTGTTGGTTTTGGCAGGATAGTTGACGAGACGAACGGTCTGGTAAGGGGCCACGCTGCTGTCCTGGGCGCAACTGCCCTGGGTATCGGTTTGGGTTATACCTTGCTGGATTGGGCCACCCTGCAATCGGGCGAAACCAGCGGCACTGCCCTGCTGTACATATTGGGAAGCCTGGCCGTTTCAATCTTTCTGCAATACTTCATCACCGAGCGACTGCTGGCCGATCGCATGCGGGTAGACCAGCCTGTAAGGAACAGGCGATATGGCTCGCTGTTCGGGGCATTGTTGCTCAGCAGTCTGGCGATTATTGCGGGATTTTTCATGCTGGTGCTGCCCGCCCTGTACCTGGCAGCTCGCTGGCTCACGGTGACACCGCATCTTGTTGAAGGTAATCTGACTGCGACCGAAGCGCTCAGCCAAAGCTGGAAAGCATCGGCACCTTCGGTTCCGGCTTTTGTCGTGGCCATCATCCTGGTCGTGGCGGCAATGCTCCCGGGGATGGGTGTTCTGTTCCTTCCTGAAGCCGAAGCGGGAGGCAACACCGCACTCGGCATAACAGGGTTGAGCAATCTCTTTCTCGGCTTTTCGTCTGTTTTCGGCTGGACCATAGCCGTGGCTGCCTATCGTCAAGCCGTGCCGCTCAGCGAAGGACTGCCGCGCGTCTTCGACTAGCCGCCGCACGACTTGCTGTCTGGGGTGCATAGCCTGGTTCCGGCCAGCACTTCGTTGCCCCAATTTATGTCCGCCAAGCTAGGGACCCTGCGCCAGGCGACTTGCCGGGAATGCAGATCCCGCGAGCCGGCGATTACC
>CAZOSI010000238.1:0-4223 GCA_964582485.1 uncultured Novosphingobium sp. | reverse complement strand
GTTGGGCCGCGTGGAACAGGGCGACCCCGACACTGTCCTTCCCATTCCTGCCAATGGACCGACCCGACTGGCGCGCCGCCCTCAGCCGCCCGCTCAATTCGCCAACGACCCTGAATCGCCAATCAACAGTACCGTCCAGTCCGTCGCCTTGCTGATCCTCATCGCCGGTCTCGCACTGGTCCTGATCTGGTGGGCAATCTCGGCCTGGTTCAAGAACAATTACCGCACATTTCCGCCATCCGGCAGCGTCACAGTCTCCTCGATCCTGTCGCCGCGTACCGCGACTTCGAAGCTGCGCATCAAGACCGGGCGCCGGCAGGCCATTGTCCAGCTGCTTACCCCGGAGACCGGCAACCACGTCATCTCCATCTTCATGCAGCCCAACCAATCGCGCGAAGTTCCGGTTCCCCCCGGCACCTGGCGGCTGCGCGTCATCAAGGGTGAGGAATGGTCCGGACCTCGGAGCCTGTTCGGCCAGACCACCGCGATTTCAGCAATGGATCGCCCGACCCAGCTTAGCGCGCAATCCGTCCGAACGCTCGATCTCACCCGAGACCCCCCGCCTCCAACCGAAGATCAAGGTTCCAAGCAATGATCCCATCACCTCTCAAAAGCCTCAGGAGCGCCAACACGGCCATCGGGAGGCTTTCCCTCACGGTCGCCCGGTTTCTCACCCAGATGGGCTCTAGCCGCACAGAATCGTACGTCTGGCGCACAGGGGCCGCCATCTCCGCAATCGGTACGGCGATCGTCATCGCCACAGAGCTGGGCACCATCGCATTCCTGCTCACAATTCCAAGCAACATGACCCTGCAGGGCTGGGGGAGTCTTCTCCTCCACGCCGCCTTCGTCTTCGTCCTCATCCATTTCATCATCGGAATCGTGCGCGGCATCCGCGAACCCCACCATTCCGTACAGCCGCAAAGGAACCCGAAATAATGACCCTGCGCCTTGCCCTTCTGGCCACTGCGCTCGCGGCCACCACAACCCTTGGCGAGCCCGCCTCAGCCCAGCAGGCCCCCGAAACAGTCCGTGCCGGTGTCTGTCACGCAATCGATGGCGACACTCTCCGCTGCGGATCAGTCAAAATCCGGCTGCTCGGCATCGATGCCGCTGAACTGCCGGGGCACTGTGACCGGCGTCGCCAATGCGCGCCGGGCAATCCCTACGAGCAATGGGACGCGCTCAAACGCCATACCGCCGGACCAATCACCATCTACCCGATCAAGCCTGATCGCTACAACCGCATGGTCGCACAGATCACAAATGCAGCGGGCAACGACTTGAGCTGCGCGATGATCTCGGCCGGCGTCACCTATGCCCCGCGCTACGACGACGGCCAGCGCATCGCCCGCACCTGCCCAGACCTGGCCCGGAGGTAATCGCGTGACCGAGATTGCAACCCTCGACACCCTCGCCGCTCTGATGGACCGCATCGGGATTTCGCCCTGGAAGCACGCCAACTGGCTTGCCGATCGCCGCAAGCGGTCGCAGCTCGAAACCACGCTTCATATCGCCCGGCAACCACCGCGCCAGATTCTCAAGGCCTGCCCCTATTCGCTCCCGATGGGAGCAAGGGCCGTCACCGCGCTCCGCACCGAAAAGGTGCTGACAATCGGAGAACTCGTGCGTCTGCGCCCCGAGAGCCTCAAGCGCCACGACAAGATGGGTAACGGCTCGCTCGATACCATCTACAAGATCCTCGCAGTCTTCGGTCTGACCCTTGGCATGTCGGAAGGCATGATCCGGGCCTGGATCAATCCGGCCTCGGCCGACGCCCGCGCACTCGCCATTCTCAAGAACTACAAGTGGCGCGAACTGCCCGACATCGACGCGCTCGACCAGCTGCGCCGCATCTACGCCGAAGAACTTGGATCACCAAGCCCCTCCCCGGCCTGAAACCCGGCCGGGACTGCCGCCGGTCGGACCCAAAGGCCTCAACAACACCGGCCAAGAACGAAGGACACAATCCATGAAACTGAAATTCGCCCTGATCCCTCTGGCACTCACAGCCGCAACACCGGCGCTGGCCAATCCCCAGGACCTGGAAGTCGTTCATACGAACAAATCCGCCCAGGACTGCGACCAGGCCCTCAAAGACGAGCTTTCCGAAATCAAGCAGGCCCTGACGAAACGTCCGGCAACGATCCAGAGCGTGAGCACCGACCAGGCCCGCTTTATCGACACGATCATCAATGAAGGTCACCCCGAAAAGGCCACGACCAACACGAAACTCTACGCTCTGCTGACCAAGAACCTGTCGCCAGCTGCCCGCCTTCAGCTCCAGAACGATTATACGCGCGTCTCCTCCAATCACGTCGCTACAAAGATTGGCGAAGCCGTCGCTGCAGCCGCGCAGTCGCTCATCGCAGTCTCGGCAAAAACGATGCCCAGCTACCCACAACACAGCCGCGACCTGATCAATGAGCTTCATGGTCTGATCTCAGGTTACTGTCAGGAGCGCGGCCAAGCCATCCAGCACCCCGACAAGCACGCGGCCAACTCAAACGCCAACGCGATCATCTGAATCGCAAGCCCCAGTCTGCGCGGTCCCACAACATGGATCGCGCAGGCACCCGGACAAAGGACGCAAACCCATGCACCCCCGAATTACCAGTACCGCAATCGCGATCGCGCTGACCGCCCTCTCCGCGCCGGCAGCCCACGCGCAGGATTCCTCGCGTACCAACGAGATCTACCACATCTTCGACATCAAGACCTCCGCCCGCCGGGCCGAAGTCATCAAGGCCCTGCAGGACGGTCTAAACCCCAACATCTCCAACTCTGACTCGACAACCCCGATCGTGATGGGACCGCCACCCGAAGCCCCAGGCCGCTTCCAGATCGTCAATCCGTTCGAGAACAGCAACTTCCCCTATGCAGCAATGATCCCCTCCGCGCAGCTCGCCCAGATGCGAACCGTCAAATGCGATGGAGCCGTCTGGATCAGCTCGGCCATGAGGAAGGTCAGCGGTTCCCAAAAACTGATGCTGACTTTTTGCCTGTTTCCTTACCGCGAAGGTTACGCTCTCAATATCTATGCGATCGACATCAAGGAAAAGGGCGGCAGCCTGAGCAACCGTCTCGGCCGCGCCCTCGGTCAAGCGATCGTCGGCAACAGCGATGGCTGGACCAACAAGACCATCCTCGATGCCGTTCGCAACGTGCGCCGCACCGTCAGCTCCCAGATCACCTATGTCGAAGGCCAGCCTGAATTTACCGGCACGCCATGGGAAGACCCGATCCAGGGCGCACCCTCTGGCGCTGACAAGGCAACCCAGGACACCACCACCGCACCCACCACCAACAAAGGACAATGACCATGTCAGGATTTCAATACGACGAAGTAGGCGAATTCTCCGACAAGGGCGCCGCTGAAGACTGGGCGCGCGAAAACGGCATCGATCCCGCCGACGTCGACATCAAGACCGGCTTTACAGGAAAGACCCGTGTGTGGGTCCGCCGCGGCTCAACCCGAATGTCCGAAGTCGAACTCCGCAACAGCCGAGGCAGGGGGTTTTTCTAATGCCCGCGCCACTAATCATCCAACTTTGGGCACACCTACATTGAAGACTCAATCAACAATAACGGTCTCATCATTGAGCACCTTTGCGCTGGCTATCGTGCTAGCAATCCAGTTTGGTGCCCCCATTTATTTCCTTCAGTGGATGCTCCACGGGCACGGATTCGTCACCGTCAATAGCCATCTCATCATGCAAGACAGCTTCGGCTTCTATGCCTTCATCTACCTCGGAATGGGCCTCATTCTCTCCCTCTCAGCAAGTTCACTATTCCGACTAAGCTATTACAAATACAAACACATCACCTCCGTTGGGGTCCTGCTGATGTGGCTCACATCGTTCTTGTTAGTTATACCAGTTCAACAGGAAATCGCACATCTGATCGCGCCCAAGGACAACGTCGCGGACAAATTCGTCAACATACTTCTAGGCGCGCAATTCCTGTTCATCTCATATGTCCTCAAAACTCCTTGGGACATCATGAGGGACGTATTTTCCGAATTCCTTGACCGAACCACTATCAAGGTCAAAAACCGGCTCACGCGCAAAACGCGAGGTTCCAATGCGTGACAAAAACGCGAACTCGGTGTTAAGCCCACAACGATCACGATCGTCTCCAAGGGCTTTCGCCGTTCGCAACGCATAGAGCGGGCGATCGCGGACGCGCTCGGCTGTAAGCCTGAGCAGTTGTGGCCAGCCCGC
>CAZOSI010000237.1:0-4239 GCA_964582485.1 uncultured Novosphingobium sp. | reverse complement strand
CGGTCAGGATGCCCTTGGCGGCGTGCATGCCGTGGATGTCCTCGGGGCTGGTTTCGACCCGCACCAGCACCACCGCTTCGCCCATTGCCGCATGCTTTTCGGCGGTGTCGGCGTCCAGAACGATTGCGCCAGAGGCAGCGCCGGGGCTGGCGGGCAGCCCGCTGGTCAGCACATCGCGCGGGGCCTGGGGATCGAGCGCGGGGTGGAGCAGCTGGTCCAGCGCCATCGGATCGACCCGCAGGATCGCCGCGCGTTCATCGATCAGGCCTTCGCCGACCATATCGACCGCCATCTTGAGCGCAGCCTTGGCGGTGCGCTTGCCCGAACGGGTCTGGAGCATCCACAACTTGCCGCGTTCGACCGTGAACTCGATGTCCTGCATGTCGCGGTAGTGCTTTTCGAGCAGCTCGAACACCGCAGCGAGCTCGGCATAGGCCCCCGGCATGGCCGCTTCCATCGAGGCCGGCTTGGCCCCGGCGCGGGTCCGCGAAGCCTCGGTCAGATACTGCGGCGTGCGGATCCCCGCGACCACGTCCTCGCCCTGGGCGTTGACCAGCCATTCGCCGTAATAGGCCTTCTCGCCGGTCGCCGGATCGCGGGTAAAGGCAACCCCGGTGGCCGAGGTGTCGCCCATGTTGCCAAAGAC
The DNA here is from genome assembly GCA_964582485.1 of uncultured Novosphingobium sp. Classification (GTDB taxonomy): domain Bacteria; phylum Pseudomonadota; class Alphaproteobacteria; order Sphingomonadales; family Sphingomonadaceae; genus Novosphingobium. The sequence goes on along the minus strand of CAZOSI010000237.1, from coordinate 3,593 downwards.
CATCGCCTGGACGTTGACCGCAGTGCCCCAGTCGCCCGGAATGTCGTTAAGCCGGCGGTAGACCTTGGCGCGGTCCGAATCCCAGCTGTCAAACACCGCGCGGATTGCGCCCCACAGCTGTTCGTGAACGTCCTGCGGGAACGGACGGCCCAATTCAGCCGCAACGATCTCTTCGTATTCCTTGACCAGCTTCTGCCAATCCTCAGCTTGCATCTCAACATCGGCGTAATAGCCGTTGTCTTCCTTGGCGATCTCCAGCGCGTCCTCGAACAGGTGGTGGTCGATCCCCAGCACCACGTCGGAGTACATCTGGATGAAGCGGCGATAGCTGTCCCAGGCAAAGCGGGCGTCACCCGAACTTGCCGCCAGCCCTTCAACCGTGGCATCGTTGAGGCCCAGATTGAGCACGGTATCCATCATCCCCGGCATCGAAACCCGCGCGCCCGAGCGGACCGAGACCAGCAGCGGATCGGCGGGGTTGCCAAAGGTCTTTCCGACGGTTGCTTCGATATGGCCCAGCGCTGTGGCGACCTCGGCTTTCAGGGCGTCGGAGAATTCCCCTCCCTCTGCGAGGTACCGGACGCATTCCTCGGTGGTGATGGTGAAGCCTGGAGGCACCGGCAGGCCGATCCCGGCCATCTCGGCCAGATTGGCACCCTTGCCGCCCACGACCGTCTTGTCGCGGCTGCGTGGGTCTTCGCTCTGCGCCGAACCACCAAAAGTGAATACGTATGAAGTCATGGAAAACCGCCATTTCCAGGAACCGGCGAATCGTGTGCCGGTGTGACCTTGCCCCTAACCATCGGCGGGCGACGAGTCAGCTTTTTTGTGCGGTGCAGCAGGAAATTCGAAACATGGCAGTAGCTGCGGGCAATATGGCGCCCGCAGCGCTTGGCAAACCTCTTTCGGGCGCAAGTGCAGAACGCTTGGACCGCCTGGACCACAGTCCAAGGGCGAAAAAGATCAGCCCTCGATCCGCGCAAAATCCGCGACGCCGTGCACCGCATCGCGGAAACGCGCGAGCAGCGAGAGGCGGTAGGATCGTTTGGCGGGATCGGCATCGTTGACGGTCACTGCATCAAAGAACTGGTCGATCGGCGCGCGCAGCGTGGCCAAGGCGGCCATGGCCCCGGCAAAGTCCTCTGCCGCCACCGCCTCAGCCGCCTTGGGCCCGGCCAGGCCCAGCGCGTCGATCAGGTCCTTTTCCGCAGGTTCGGGGGTGTAGGAAAGCGAAATCTCCTCAGCCGCCTCGACGCCTTCCTTCTTCAGGATATTCGCCGCGCGCTTGTAGCCGGCCAGCAGGTTGGTGCCGTCGTCGGTGCCGACAAAGGCTTGGAGCGCATGAACCCGGGCGAGCAGGCGGACGAGATCGTCCTCCCCGCCAAGCGCGAACACCGCGTCGATCAGGTCGTGACGGACACCGGCTTCGCGCTGCTGGACTTTGAGGCGGTCGGCGAAGAAGTCTGCTACCTTAAGCAATATCCAGTTAAAAGACTGCAACTTTACGTCAGTTTGAGCAACACCCTCGGAGTTCGCACGATCGGCCATGTTCATGTTCCGAATTAGCGAAAACCTGTCAGCTGAACGCGAAATTGCTTCGCTTGCAGAGACGGGGTTTATGCTTAGCGAAAAGTTCTCACCCTTCGAGCTGGTAAGAATCTCCACCACGTTATGGTGCTCATCACTCCAAGAAAACAGTCCTGAGTATGCATCGCGGACTGCCGCTGTAAGGTTCAATCGCAGGTGATTGTGCAGGACAATTTGCAATGCCCCAAGGGCTGCCCGGCGAAGTGCAAAGGGATCCCTCGAGCCAGTTGGCAACTCCTCAATGGCAAAGAACCCAACCAACGTATCCAGCTTATCCGCCAAGCTTACCGCCACAGTCACCGGCGCGGACGGCACATCATCGCCCTGCCCGACCGGCTTGTAGTGATCGCGGATCGCGTCGGCGACGGCGTCGGGCAGGCCCTCGGCGCGGGCGTAGTAGCCGCCCATCAGGCCCTGCAGCTCGGGGAACTCGCCGACCATTTCGGTGACGAGATCAGCCTTGCACAGCTCGGCCGCCTGCCGCGCCAGCGCGGGGTCGCAGTTCGGGACGATACCCTCGCTGCCGAGCCATTCGGCCAGCTTGGCAACCCGCTCGACCTTGTCGGCGACGGTGCCCAGTTTCTCGTGGAAGGTAATCCGCGAGAGCTTCTTGGCCTGATCCTGCAGCGAGGTCTTGCGGTCCTGCTCCCAGAAGAACCGCGCATCGCTCAGCCGTGCAGCCAGCACCTTGCGGTTACCATCGACAATCGCCGCGCCGCCGTCGCTGGCGACGATATTGGCGGTGCAGACGAAGGCATTGGCAAGCTTGCCCGCCGCGTCGTTGCAGACGAAATACTTCTGGTTGGTCCGCGCGGTTAGCTGGATAACTTCAGGCGGAACATCAAGAAACTCTTCGTCGAACCGGCCGAGCAGCGGCACCGGCCATTCGGTCAGTCCGGCGTTCTCTATCACCAGCCCCTCGTCTTCGACCAGCGTCAGCCCGGCATTGGCGGCGGCCTTGGCAGCGCCGGTGCGGACGATGTCCTGCCGCTCGGCATGATCGACGATCACGTGAGCGGCGCGCAGCTTGGCGGCATAATCGTCCACGCCGTCGATGCTGATTTCACCCTCGGAATGGAACCGATGGCCGCGGGTCAGCCTTCCGGCTTTCACCCCGCCCACTTCGCAGTCCACCACCGCGCCATCGAACAGCGCGACGATGGCCGAGAGCGGGCGCACCCAGCGCAGGCTTTCGCTGTGCAGTGAAGCAGCGCCCCAGCGCTGGCTCTTGGGCCAGGGGAAGGCGCGGACGATCGCCGGGATCGCTTCGGCCAGCACTTCGGCGGTGGCACGGCCGGGCTTTTCGGTGACGGCGTAGAGCACCCCGTCCCGCTCGACCAACTGGTCTTCGCTGAGGCCGGTCTTGCGCAGGAAGCCTTCCATGGCCTGCGGCGGCGCGCCGACCCGCGGGCCTTTCACTTCTTCGCTGACAGCAGCAGTCGCAGTGGGCAGCCCGCGCGCGATCAGCGCCAGGCGGCGCGGGGTGGACCAGACGGTGATTGCACCCAGCGAAACCCCGGCGGAGTCCAGTTCCTTGCGCAGCAGCTTTTCCAGATCGGCGCGCGCACCGGCCTGCATGCGGGCCGGGATCTCCTCACAGCGCAGTTCAAGCAGGAAGTCAGACATGTGCAACTCCCCAGCCATTGTCGTCACCCTGAACTTGTTTCAGGGTCCATTTTGCGGCTCGGACCGAAGCATTGTTAGTCAGCAAAACGCTCTCGTCCTTATTGCCCTGCGGCCACCGGGCGTGCGGCACGATGGATCCTGAAACGAGTTCAGGATGACGGGATTGTGTGGTGGGCTCGTGGCTCACAGCACCCACTCCGGAAAATCCTTCGCCCACTGATCCTTGTTCTTCTCGATCCAGGCCTGGGCCGATCCCTTGGCGAGATCGCGCACCCGGCCCATGTAGCTGGCGCGTTCCTGAACCGAGATCACCCCGCGCGCTTGCAGCAGGTTGAACAGGTGGCTGGCCTCGATCGCCTGGTCATAGGCGGCGAGCGGAA
>CAZOSI010000236.1:3221-4241 GCA_964582485.1 uncultured Novosphingobium sp. | reverse complement strand
CTGCCTTCTCTTCGGCATGACATGGCACCGCAACTACCTCCATTTCGGCAGCGCCACACTGTTCTTCCTCTGCATGGCGATCTTCTGCCTCGTGCAGTTCCCCAAGGGCGAAAGCGTGGAGCGCAGCCGGAACGAGCCGCTGACCCGCTATTACACCTACCTGACCTGTGGCTGGCTGATCATCCTCGGCCTCATCGGCCAGGCGCTACCCCGCCTGATCGGCGGCGCGGCGCTGCACGCAAACCTCAGCCGCTTCCACTATATCTTCTGGCTGGAAACCCTTTGCGTGCTCGCCTTCGCCACCGCCTGGCTCGCGAAAGGGAGAGCGCTGACGACGATCGGCAAGGCGGTGAGGAGGGTGAGGGGCGGGTGAGGGGGTGTGGACTTGGTGAAGCCAGAAACATCGCCGGATACACAAGATGACAGGGCGCGATCTCTCGAAAAGTCAGCCCGGAAAAAAGAACGTGGTGCTTTCAAACAGAGCGCACAATTGCCGAACGCGGCAATGTTTCGTACTCTTTCTTAAGTTTTGGAGGCGTTGATGCGGCAGGCACTCATTAGATCAACTTCGATAATTGCTTATGCTCTTCTTTCAATGCTCGTGCTGGAAATTGCGACAATGATCTTCGGCAAACCGACGCGTGGTGTCTCTTTCGGTATTTCAGTCGCTTGCATATTCTTATTGGTATCGTTCATCGCTGCTCTAGCAATTTTTACATCGCAGTTTAAATCACACCGTCTAACGAAAATCATAACATTTATCTTAGCTGCGATTTTAATACTAACGTCCGTGATGACTTTAAATCCGTATGGCACCTTCTTTGAAGGCTTGCTAGTGGCAACAACTCTGGTTGCTGCTTTCGCAGTGATAGCATGGCACGATCTTCGAAAGTTTATCAAATTCTAAGTAAGGGCCCCAATGGGGATCAAAAAAGGAATCAAGCTAAATATTTGATATTGCGCGGCAAATATAATTTTATTCGACATCATTTTCTTATTTGGAGTTCCGTATTTCTTCTA
>CAZOSI010000236.1:0-3211 GCA_964582485.1 uncultured Novosphingobium sp. | reverse complement strand
CTTATCTTTAACTCAGATTTCAACCCATCAGAAGTCATTATTAACTTTGCGCCCATCGACAAAATTAGACTAAAAACTCCAAACGGAACCAGTGCTAGAAACGGCGCGACGAGCAAGGTGAATGAGGCATTAGCAAACGAGAGGCCGACCCAGCCTTTCAAATAAGCCACTCTCATGAGCCCCATAGCCGAAGCGATCATAGCCTGCGTGGCTAATGCAAGAATACAGGGCCTTCGCCGCATTGATATCCTTTCTCCTCGAGGCAAATTTTGACAGTACCGTCAATCGTTCGAGAATGACGAAAAAACCTTCAAGTTCTCAACTGCCGCATACGCTCAATAGACGCAACATGTTGCAGCGTTCTTCATCATCGATCTCGCCTGATGAAGTCGCCCATTTCGACCAAGCGATAAAAAGGAATGCAGCAGTTCCGCCCGTGGCTGGCCCGAGTTATGGCTCCGGATACGGCCCCAAACAACCAAGCAATGCCTCCACCCACCCCTCCGTCACCGGATCGCCCGGCTGTGCTCGAATCCGGCCGATGAATGCCGATTCAAAATTTCACTCTTTGTACTCCCTCACATAGAATACAGGGTCATGGTCGCGATCAACTACAACTACCAGCCCACCTTTCGTCTCCATCGAAAAGGCCTGTACTTCATTTTGATCTTCAAACTTATTAATCTCGATCCTAGCTTCCGGAACCAATATAGATGCTTCGCCAAGAGAAATAGCATCTACATCCGGTCCGCTATAAAACATTTTCGAGCAGCTTTTTCTTTGGATTCCAATAAGTACTGACGGACATAAAGAACCAAATTTTCCCTGCTCGCAACCGTCGTGAAATCGGTAGAGGTAGTGATATTTTAATGCCGCTTTTTCTCCAGCAGGAGAGAATTTATCGGCAAGATGGCAAACTGAGATCACAACCGCCATCTCGCTCTTAGTTGCAATCTCTGGTGGTTCGCGATCTGGAACTGTAGCGTATAGCCTGATACTTGAGATGCAAAGCATACTGGCTAGGGCAAACATCGCATAAAAGCGGTAAGCCATGGATTTCACCTATTACAAGCTTGATCGGGGTAGCCTTGCATAGCTTACCTCCATTCTGCAAACTTTTATTTAGCAGTTGGCCCTAAAATGGCGTTTCAATAGCAACCCATCACTGACCCGAGTGCAACATGAACCTGCCCCAATCTATCTGACTCAATCGATATATCTCCCCCCCCACCTTCCCCGGCCAAGGAAATAGATAACTCGGAACGCCTCACGCAAAGACTCCTCAACAATCCATAACATGTCAGTCTGATCCTACGCGAAAAGGCACGTTCCAGCGCCTAACTGGGTTGAGCGCTCCATTCTCATCGCACTCACATCTCAGACATTTTCCCCTATCGCTCAAGAGCTGCACGAATAGTGAGAAGCTTTCTCAGCAAGGTCACCGCTGGCGATTTCCAAGACGATATCCTTCGCCAGACAGGGCCAATTGCGCTCATCACTAAAATCGAACCTGTAAAAAATCAGCAACTTGGGTTTCCCACTCTGCGATACGAGCTGAAATACCTTCTTAACATCCTGCCGTTTCGAGGCGCGAACGTCATCATAGAAGCTAGAGAACACGTCTCTTGAAGGGAGAACGTCTGTTTCGCTCCATTCAGAAAGCACGAAGACGAAAACATCCGCGTCGTAGAAAGACTGATTAATTATATTGGCATCCAGAACGTTGTCGTGGTTCTCAGCTTTCAGTACTTCAGAAAAACCGTTCAGGCCCTCGGCTGTCAGTTTTGACGTTATTCCTATCGAGGCCGGGTGGCCGACAGACTCGCGGAAAGAGGTCATTTGGCCAGCCTGTGCTGTGTGGTTCCCTTCCAGAAGAAAAGACCTTGCAACTGCTACAATCACAAAAAAGATTGCCAAGGTCCCGATCAGTGAGGGAATGATCCATTTTCCGGCGCCTGATTGATTACCCGTACCTGATTTCAATTTCTTTGCTTCCACCTGTGACACCCCACTATTTCCCCCCGCTGATTTCACCACCCTCGTCTTATGAAATCACCCATCTCAACCATGCGATTAAACGGAATGTCAGCAGTTCCGCCCGTGGCGGGCCCGAGTCTTGGCTCGGGATAGGGCCCGAGCCAACCAAGCAATGACTCCACCCTCCCCTCGGTCACCGGATCGCCCGTCACCTCCAGTGTCACCGCCCCTAGCTCCACCCCCGGCCCGAAAATCGCCGCCAGATTGTCCGGGTCCACCATCCGCACCGTCCTTGGGTCCGCCACATCGTCAAACGTTACCATCAGCGGCCATTCCGCCCTTGGCAGCGGCACCGGGGGCTGGCACGGTTTGTCTCTCTGCAAAAGCCACAGGCCACCACCCGTCAGTTCTCGTTGATGTCGTGGCGGATGACCTTGACGTTGTCATTGGGCAGACCGAACGCCTTGGTGAACACGAACCACGCCACCAGCGACGCCACCGCGAAGACGAACAGCATCACCGGCAGCGACCCGCCCAGCACGCCCAGCGCCAGCAGAACCCCGGCCAGCACCGCCCCGGCGGCAAAGCCCAAAAGCACATAGCCCGACACCATCACCTCGAGGATCGCCAGCACCACGCCGGCCGCGATCCAGACCCACCATTCGTGCCACATCATCCGCGCCCCTTCAGCATCTTGAACGCATCGCCAAACGCCTCCAGCGCCGATGCCGGGACGATCACCGTCTGCTTGCCCGGCCCGTTGCCCACCGCCGTCAGCGCCTCGACCTGCTTCAGCGCCACCTGGAACTGCGCCGCCTCCAGCCCGTTCTCCTTGATCGCCGCCGCAATCGCGCTTGTCGCATAGGCCTCGGCGTCCGCCGTGATCCGCCGCGCCTTCGCCGCCTGCTCGGCCGCATAAAGCTCGGCATCGGCGTTCAGCTCGACCGAACGCTTCTTGCCCTCGGCCTCGGTCACCTGCGCCCGCCGTGCCCGTTCCGCGTTCAACTGCTGAAGCATCGCCGACCGCGTCGCCTCGTCAAGGTTCACGTCAAGCAGCTCGACCCGCGTCACCTCGATCCCCCAGTCATCGACGACCTGGATCAGCGCATCGCGGATCTTGCCGATCAGCACCGAGCGGTTGGACTGCACATGGTCCAGATCCATCGTCCCGATTTCCGCCCGCACGATCCCCGCCACCGTCGTCGCAATCGCCGCATCCACATCGCGGATCCGG
>CAZOSI010000235.1:0-4252 GCA_964582485.1 uncultured Novosphingobium sp. | reverse complement strand
GGGGGCGAGGCTGGCGCAGGCGTGCTGCTAATCCTTGTTGCGATCGCTGCAATGATCGCGGCCAACTCGCCGCTTGCTCATGGCTATCACGCGCTGTTCCACGATCCGCTGGGATGGAGCCCAATTCCGAAACTGAACACGCTGCATCTTTGGATCAATGATGCGCTGATGGCGCTGTTTTTCTTTGTGGTCGGGCTTGAGATCAAGCGCGAGGTGCTGGATGGTGAGCTCGCCAGCCCTGCTCGCCGTCGCTTGCCGGTGCTGGCCGCTGCCGCCGGCATGGTCATGCCGGCGCTGGTTTATATGGTAACCGCTCAGGGCGACCCGGCCTTGCAACCGGGCTGGGCAATCCCGGCAGCAACTGACATCGCCTTTGCCCTTGGCGTGCTCGGCCTGATCGGCAAGCGCGCTCCGCCCAGCCTGCGACTATTCTTGCTGACCGTGGCGATCGTCGATGATCTGGGGGCAGTGGCGATCATTGCGCTGTTCTATACTTCGGCGCTCAAACTGGGCTGGCTGGCCTCGGCCGGAGCCCTCCTTGCTGCAATGGCGCTGCTCAACCGCGCCGGTATCAACCGCGGCTGGCCTTTTGTTGTGGCCGGTGCGCTGCTGTGGTTTGCGGTGCTCAATTCCGGAGTTCACGCGACGGTCGCCGGTGTGTTGGCAGCGCTGTCCGTACCAATGAAGCTGGACCGCCACGGTGACAGCCTGCTGCTGCGGATGGAGCATGCGATGGCACCGCTGAGTGCCTATCTGATTGTGCCGCTGTTCGGCTTTGCCAATGCCGGAGTGGCAATCGCCGGGCTTGCCTTGGCCGATGTACTGGCGCCGCTTCCGCTTGGTATTGCACTGGGCCTGTTTGTCGGCAAGCAGGCCGGGATCCTCGGCGCGATATGGGGGGCGCAAAAGTTCGGCCTGGCACAGCCACCGGTCGGAGCAAGCTGGACCCAGCTTTGGGGCATGGCCCTGCTCTGCGGGGTCGGCTTCACGATGAGCCTGTTCATTGCCCAGCTTGGATTTCCGGGCAGCCCTGAACTGGTCGAGGAAGCCAAGCTGGGCGTGCTGTTTGGCTCGTTTCTTTCAGCGCTGGCGGGCTATGCCGTGCTGCGGTTCGGGGCAAAGCAGCGTTGAGCGAAGGATCCGCCTGGTTCGGCAAATATTGGGTCCGGCGCAGACGCCGGTTCCGCTACGTGCCAATTGCCTGGCAAGGTTGGCTGGCGCTGTTCGTAACAATCACCGCACCGCACCTGGTCTGGCTCGTCCCGTCAGAACTTTGGCCGCATCCGTTACTGAGGCTGCCGGTGAGCATCGCCTTGCTTTTGCTGGCAATCGCTTTGCTGTTTCGGCTGGTCAAGGCCCGCAGCATCGAGATTGCGCCGGGCTAGCTCTTACCAGCTCCCGACATTCTCCATGCTCGCCCAGGGTTCCTGCGGCGGCAGGTTGCCGTCCTGCAGCAGCTCGACCGAGATCCCGTCGGGCGACTTGACGAAGGCCATGTGCCCATCGCGCGGAGGGCGGTGGATGATATGGCCCGCCGCCTGCAGCGCGGCGCAGGTCTCGTAGATATTCTCGACCCGGTAAGCGAGATGGCCGAAGTTGCGGCCCCCAGTGTAGCTTTCGCCCGCCCCACCCTCAGGCGGCCAATTGTAGGTCAGCTCGACTTCGGCCACGCCTTCTTCGCCCGGCGCGGCCAGAAAGATCAGCGTGAAACGGCCCTGCGCGCTTTCATAGCGGCGGACTTCCTTTACGCCGATCAGGTCGAAGAAGGCGATGGTCGCGTCCGGATCGGTGACCCGGATCATGGAGTGGAGGAACTTGGTCATGCCGTCTCCTAACGCGAAAAGGCCCGCCCCGGCAATCCGGAGCGGGCCTTTCGTTGCGTTCAGGCTTCCAGCTTAGAAGGCGTACTTCAGCTGGGCGACGACCGCATCGTTCGAGAAGCTGTCGATCGAGGTGCCGTCGACACCAACATAGGTGACGCTGGCCGACAGGCTCTTGGTGATCGCATAGCTGGCACCAACCGAGTAATCCCAGCCGCCGCCGGGGCCGGCGCCGGTCAGCACCTTGGGCGAAAGCGCGCCATCGGAATAACCAAGGTGCGCCGCGATCGAGACCGGCGTATTGGGCACGCCCAGGGTCCAGTCGGTCGCGACGTAGATATTGTCATCCCCGCCCAGCGAATCCTGCTTCCAGGCATAGTTGACCCCGACCTTGGCCGAAACCGGACCCAGGGTCTTGGTCAGCGAGGCATAGGGTTCGAACACGTTGCCATCGCCAACGCTGCCGTTTGGATAGACGTAATAGACCAGGCCGACATCGGCGGTCAGCCCATCGGCGACCGCGCCGGTCCAGCCAGCATAGAAATCGGTTTCGATCGAACCGTAAACCGCCGAATCTTCGAGGTTCGAAGCCCAGATACCGGCGTAAAGGCCGCTCTTGTGGTTGATGTTGATCGAACCCTGCACGGCCGGATCGCCTGCAGTGTAGGAAATGCCGCGGAAGCGATAATCGGTCACCAGGGCTACGTTACCGGTGATGGTAACTTCGGGCGGCGGATCGGTTTCATCGGCAAATGCGGGGGTGGCGGCCAATCCGCAGCCGGCGATCAGAGAAGCGGCGAAAAGGCCGCGGACGGACGTGAGCATGGCAATCTTCCTTCGATTGTTCTTCAAGCTTCGTCCCACCTGCGTCCACCGCGTGACCCCTCATTGCCGGGGGTCATCGCCTTGGACGACAAACCTTCAGCACACTTTTGCTGCACTGCACAAGAGCCAATGTGGCATTTCGTTGCGCTGAGCGGTCCCACTGTGACATTCCCGCAACGCGAAGCGCCACTGCCATTGTCCGTTAACAGTGCCGAGTCTATAGGCAGCGCCGAAACGAGCCTGCCCGATGTTATCCAAGCTTCGCAATCTGTTCAGCGCCGCCCAAAGCGCCCCGACCGCAGCCGTTCCGGCGGGCCAGCGGGCCTATGCCGTGGGCGATGTTCACGGTCGGGCGGATCTGTTTGCAGCACTGGCCGAAGCGATCGACGCCGATGATGCGGCGCGCGGGCCAGCCGATACCACTGTGGTCCTGCTGGGCGATCTGGTTGATCGCGGACCCGATAGCTCCGGCGTGATCCGCCTGGCCCGCGCATGGCAGGAACGCCGCCCGGTCCGCGCGCTGATGGGCAACCACGAAGAGATGTTCCTCGACGCACTGGAGAAGGAAGACGTTCTGCGTCATTTCCTTCGCTATGGCGGGCGCGAAACAATCCTGTCCTATCCGGTCGACCCCCAAGCCTATGCTGAGGCCAGCCTCGCCGAAACCCAGGAGCTGATTCGCGCCGTCCTGCCGGCGGAAGACCTGGCCTTCATGCGAGCGATGGAGGACATGATCCGGATCGGTGACTATCTGTTCGTCCACGCCGGGATCCGCCCGGGTATTGCACTGGAACAGCAACGCACCGGCGATCTGCGCTGGATTCGGGAACCCTTCACCACCGCGCGCGACGATCTGGGCATTACCGTGGTCTATGGTCACACAATCTATGAAAATCCCGAACTGGCCCCCAGCCGGATCGGGATCGATACCGGGGCCTATGCCTCAGGCCGGCTGACTGCGCTTGGCCTCGAAGGAACCAACCGCTGGCTGATCGAAGCCCGCGAAGAAGGTGGCGCAGTGTCCGTGTCGCAAAGGAGTTTGTCATGAAGATTGCAATGGTCGGCTCGGGCTATGTCGGGCTGGTATCGGGAGCCTGTTTCGCCGATTTCGGCCACGACGTCGTCTGCATCGACAAGGACCCGGCCAAGATCGAAAGCCTGCAAGCCGGCGTTATGCCGATCTATGAGCCGGGGCTGGCCGAACTGGTCGGCTCTAACGTCAAGGCCGGGCGGCTGACCTTCACCACCGATCTTGCCAAAGGGATCGACGGCGCTGCCGCGATCTTCATCGCGGTCGGCACCCCCAGCCGCCGCGGCGATGGCCATGCCGACTTGTCCTATGTCTACGCCGTGGCCGAAGAAGTGGGCGCGAACCTGAAGAATGACGCGGTGATCGTCACCAAGTCGACCGTTCCGGTCGGCACCGGCGATGAAGTGGAACGGATTATTGCCGAGGCCAATCCCGGCGTAAGATTCGCGGTCGCCTCCAACCCGGAATTCCTGCGCGAAGGCGCGGCAATCGGCGATTTCAAGCATCCGGACCGGATCGTCGTCGGCACCGATGACGAATGGGCCCGCGGCGTGATGACCGAGGTCTATCGCCCGCT
>CAZOSI010000234.1:0-4266 GCA_964582485.1 uncultured Novosphingobium sp. | reverse complement strand
TCTCGGTCGAGGCGCAAAGCCCCAACCGGATCATGCTCCACGTCGACCGGGTGATGCGTACCGACTACGTGATCGACGATCTCCAGCCGACCTACTTCGTGATCGAGAGCTTCCAGGACCTCTATCACCAGACGGTCGAGCGCGATTTCGACCGGCTCTACAAGTCGCTCAGCCCGGGGTTCACCTATGCCAACACCGCGGTGATTGACGTCGACGACGTGCTCCACCGGGGGACGCAGGAGTACCTGCTAAGGGGCGGGCGGGGCAGCGGGGCGAGGCCGGTTTGAACGATGAGCGCCTTGGCCGAGATCATGCTTTGGGTGTTTATCGCAGCTTGGTGCTTCAGCGTTGCTGCGCATATTTATGGCACCAGATATTTCTTACCGAATTGGTTTGCGATGCTTCGAAGGAAGCCCGTACGCGAGGGCTACGGCAAGAAGGCTCTAAAGGGTTACTGTACATTCATAGCTGCTGCTGCGGTTGCGCTTGCCGCAGGTGGAATAGCCGAATTGGCAGGCGGCTGGGGCTAGATTCCGAATCTCCTTCTAAGGCCACAGCAACCACACCGCCAGCGCCCCGGCGACAATCCGGTACCACGCGAACGGCGCGAAGCCGGCGCGGCTGACATAGGCCACAAACAGCCGGATCACAGCCAGCGCGACGATGAAACTTACCACGAAGCCGACCGCGATTTCGCTCCAGCCGACCGGGCCGGTGCCGGCCATCAGTGCTTCGCGGCCCTCCCACAGTTCCAGCGTGGTCGCGCCCATCATCGTCGGGATCGCCAGGAAGAAGCTGAACTCGGCCGCGGTGCGGCGTTCGATCCCCATCGCCAGCGCACCCATGATCGTCGCGCCGCTGCGGCTGACCCCGGGGATCATCGAGAGGCACTGGATCAGCCCGACGCCCAGCGCCTGACGCACGGGCAGTTGCGCCACGCCGGTCAGCGGGCCGGGCTTGGCGACCTTTTCGATCACCAGCATCGCGATCCCGCCGACGATCAGTGCCCAGGCCACCACCATCGGACTGCCAAGCATGATGTCGATATAGTCCTTGAGCGCGAAGCCGAGCACCGCCGAGGGCAGGAAGCCGAGCAGGATGTTGCGCACGAAAGCAAGGCTCTCGGGTCGCCACTTGAGCAGCCCCATGCCGACCGCCCAGAAGGTCCGCCAGTATTGCACCACCACGGCGAGGATCGCGCCGAGCTGGATCACCACGTTGAACACCTTCCACTGCTCGGCATCGTAGCCGAAGATCTCGGAAGCGAGGATCAGGTGGCCGGTCGAAGAAACCGGGATGAACTCGGTCAGGCCTTCGACAATCCCGAGCAGGATCGCGGTGACAATGGGATCCATTTTTACCCTTCCTGTTGGGCCGCAAAGGCGCGTTCATCGAACTGGAGCGAGGCCAGCCGGGCATAGAGACCACCCGACTTGGCGAGCTGGTCGTGGGTACCGGTTTCGACGATCCGACCCTGCTCAAGCACCACTATCCGATCCGCCCCGCGCACGGTAGCCAGGCGGTGGGCGATCACCAGGGTAGTGCGGTCCTGCATCAGCCGGTCAAGCGCCTGCTGGACCAGCAGTTCGCTTTCGGCGTCCAGCGCAGAGGTCGCTTCGTCGAGCAGCAGGATCGGGGCCTTGCGCAGCACCGCGCGGGCAATCGCGACGCGTTGACGTTGGCCGCCCGACAGCCGCGCCCCGCCTTCGCCCAGGTAAGTGTCGAGCCCGTCGGGCAATTCGCGCAGGAAGGTTTCGGCATTGGCGGCGCGGGCCGCTTCCCAGATATCCTCGTCGCCGGCGTCCCAGTTGCCATAGCGCAGGTTGTCGCGGGCATTGGCAGCAAACAGGATCGCTTCCTGGGGGACCAGCGCAATCCGGCGGCGGACCTCGGCCGGATCGACCGCTGTGATCGGCACCCCGTCCATCTTGATCGTCCCGGCCTGGGGATCGTAAAACCGCTCGGCCAGCTGGAACAGGGTTGATTTTCCGGCGCCCGAAGGGCCGACGATCGCCACGGTCTCGCCCGGTTCCACTGTCAGCGAGAAATCATGCAAGGCCGCCACTTCGGGCCGGGTTGGATAACGGAAGGTCACCCCCTCAAAGCTCAGCTTGCCGCGGCCCGGGCTGGGCAGGTCAAGCGGCCGTTCGGGCGCCGAAATCTGCGGCTTTTCGTTGAGCAGTTCGGACAGACGGCTGGCCGCCCCCGCGCCGCGCAGCAGATCGCCGTACACCTCGGTAAGGGCGCCGAACGAACCAGCCACGATAACCGCGACGAACACGATTTGGACAATCGTTCCGCTGGTGATGGTGCCTTCGGCGACGCCGATCGCGCCCTGCCAGACCAGCAGGACGATCGCTCCGAAAATCGCCACGATCGCCAGCGCGCTGATCACTGCACGCAGCACGATCCGGCGCTTGGCCGTGGCAAAACTGAGTTCGACCGAATCGGCAAAACGCCGCCCTTCGCGATCTTCCTGGTTGAACGCCTGGACGACCTTCATCGCGCCCAGCACTTCTGCGACCATCGCGCCGATATCGGCGACCCGGTCCTGGCTGGTGCGCGAAATTGTCCGAATTCGCCGCCCGAACATCAGCAGCGGGGTCATGACCACGACCAGTCCTGCAAGCAGCCCGGCGGTCAACTTGGGGGCAAGCGAAAACAGGATCGCAACCCCGCCGACCCCGGTGATGAAATTGCGCAAGGCAACCGAGACCGTGGTACCGACCACCTGCTCGATCAAGGCGGTATCCGAAGTCATCCGCGAGGAAATCTCGTTCGGACTGTTCTCTTCAAAGAATCCAGGAGACAGGCGCATCAGGTTGTTTTGTACCTTCAGCCGGATATCGGCGATCACCCGTTCACCAAGCCACGAGACGAAGTAGAACCGCACCGCTGTGCCCAGTCCCAGCACCACGACAATCAGCAGCAGATAACGGAACCAGCGCGCGATTGATTCGACGTCGCCACCGTCGCCAAAGCCGCGATCCACCACCATCCGAAAGCCGGCCGGGATCGCCAAAGTGGCCGAAGCGGTCACCGTCAGCGCCAGCAGCGCCATGAGCACGTGGCGCGGGTATTTGGCGGTTTCGCGCGCGACCATCCGCAACGGCCCGAGATTGCGCGCCGGAGGCGGCTCGGTGGCTGGGATTTCGGTTGCGGGCGTACTTTCTGCGACCTGCGGATCTGAGCTCATCGCGGCGCCCTAGCACAACCGGAGCGTCACGTAAGGGGATATCGCGGACGGGTCATGCTGATCGAGCGTGCAATGCAGCGTGAAATTGTGCATTGCACAATGATCCGATTGGGGCCACATTCCTGCCAAACAGGAGGCTCGCACACCGTGCTATACACCGCTTACGAATTGCAGCGTTCCTGGCTCAACGCCGCCAGCACCTGGGCCTCGATCGGGGCTGAGATGCTGGGCAATCCGGCCCTCCCGTTCGGCTATGGCGCAGGCGGATCGATGATGGCCTCTGCGTTGGAAGTCTTTGCCCATGCTTCGGCCAATTACGGCAAGCCGGCCTTCGATATTGAGAGCGTAACCGTCGACGGAACGACCTGGCCGGTGACCGAGGCAATCGTGCTGCACAAGCCATTCGGTAATCTGCTGCGCTTCAGCCATCCGGGACTGCCCGAGGACGCCCCGCGATTGTTGATCGTTGCGCCGATGAGCGGACACTTCGCCACGTTGCTGCGCGGCACAGTGGCCCGGATGATCGAGCGCTGCGAAGTTTACATCACCGACTGGGCCGATGCCCGGATGGTGCCGCTATCGGCCGGCGAGTTCGATCTTGATGATTATATCGACTACCTGATCGATTTCTTCGAGCACGTTGGCCCCGGCGCCCATGCCCTGGCGGTGTGTCAGCCTTCGGTCCCGACCCTGGCCGCAACCGCGATCATGGCTGAAGACAAGCATCCCTGCCGTCCATTGACGCTGACCATGATGGGCGGCCCGATCGACACCCGCGAAGCGCCGACCAGTGTCAACGACCTCGCTATGCAGCGCCCGATCGAATGGTTTCGGCACACGGTAATTGCCACTGTCCCGCTGCAGTATCCTGGGGCCGGACGGCGCGTCTATCCCGGCTTTATGCAGCTCGCCGGGTTCATGAGCATGAACCTGGGCAATCACATGTTGAGCCATTATCACATGTTCAAGCATCTGGTGGCCGGCGCCGACGAAGACGCCGATGCCACCAAGGCTTTCTACGACGAATACCGTGCGGTCTGCGATCTCAACGCGGCCTATTACCTCCAGAC
>CAZOSI010000233.1:0-4273 GCA_964582485.1 uncultured Novosphingobium sp. | reverse complement strand
TGTGCTATTCGGCGCTGCTGATGGCCGGGCTCGACGGGATCAAGAACAAGATCCATCCGGGCGAGGCGATGGACAAGAACCTCTATGATCTGCCCCCGGCCGAACTGGCCGAAGTGCCGACTGTTTGTGGTTCGCTGCGTGAAGCGCTCGAATGCCTGGAAGCCGATCACGACTTCCTGCTGCAGGGCGGAGTTTTCACCAAGGATCAGATCGATGCCTATATCGAGCTCAAGTGGCCCGAAGTGATGCGCTGGGAAACCACGCCGGCTGCAGTCGAGTTCGACATGTATTACAGCGCCTGATCACTACGACCCGGTCAGGTGTTGCCAAGGGCGTTCCGGGAAACCGGGGCGCCCTTTCTCTTGATCCAGAATGCACAAATCATTTTCCTACTCGCCACCGATCTGCCTAATAGCTTGGCCTTCTTTACGGACCCGGAGGCAGATTCATGGACTTCAATCTCGATTTTTTCGCGGCGCTACGCCGGATGAAAGCCCGCCGCGCCGCAAGGGCGAACGCCGTACAAATGTCCCCTCCAGCGCAGTCACTCGAACCGCTTCCGTCTGAATCTGCGGTGCCCGCCTGGTCTCAGGCCGGACGCATTGGCCATGCTGGTCTGACCTTGATCAAGCACTTCGAAGGCTGCGCCAGGAAGCGAAGCGACGGCCGCTTCGAAGCCTATCCCGATCCCGGTACCGGCAGCGATCCCTGGACGATCGGCTGGGGGGCGACCGGCAAGGGAATTACCCCCGGCACGATCTGGACTCAGGCCGAATGCGATGCCCGGCTGGAACGCGACCTGGTCCGCTTCGCCCGCGATGTGGCACGCACGCTGGGCGATGCACCTACCAGCCAGGCCCAGTTCGATGCTCTGGTCAGCTTTCACTACAACACCGGGGCCATCGGGCGGGCGACGCTGACCAAGTTGCACAAGGCAGGCCGGTTTTCCGAAGCCGAAGCCGAATTCGGCAAATGGGTCCACGCTGGCGGAAAGCGGCTGATCGGACTGGTCCGCCGCCGCGCCGCCGAAGCATCGCTCTATGCGGGCAGATGATAGATTGCAGCTTGCAATCTGCCTCGCTCGCTACGACATACATCGCGTTTAATCGATCCATTAAGGGAGATTCGAGGATGCGCGAGCTGCTGCAACATTACATCGACGGAAAATGGGTGGACAGCGAAGGCGGCGCCCGCCGTGAAGTGGTCAACCCCGCCACTGAAGAGGCCTGCGCGGTTATCTCGGTTGGCACCAAGGCCGATGTCGACAAGGCTGTCGCCGCAGCCCGCCGCGCCTTCAAGAGCTATAGCAAGACCACCCGTGAGGAACGCCTGGCGCTGCTCGACCGGATCGTCGAGGAATACAAGAAGCGCGCGCCCGATCTCGCCCAGGCGATGGCCGAGGAAATGGGCGCACCGGTGTCCTTCGCGATCACCGCGCAGGTCGGCGCCGGGATCGGCGGTTTCATGAGCACGATTGCCGCGCTCAAGGACTTCAGCTTCATGGAAGATGGCCCGGGCTACAAGGTGGCCTATGAACCGATCGGCGTGGTTGGCATGATCACCCCTTGGAACTGGCCGCTCAACCAGATCGCGCTGAAGGTCGCCCCGGCGCTGGCCGCCGGCGATACGATGGTGCTCAAGCCTTCGGAAGAATGCCCGACCAACGCCAAGATCTTTGCCGAGATCCTGGATGCGGCGGGCGTTCCGGCGGGCGTGTTCAATCTGGTTCAAGGCGATGGCCCGACCACCGGCAACGCAATTTCCAGCCACCCCGACGTGGAAATGGTCAGCTTCACCGGCTCGACCCGCGCCGGCGTGCAGGTGGCAATCGCCGCCGCGCCGACCGTCAAGCGCGTTCACCAGGAACTGGGCGGCAAGAGCCCCAACCTGGTCCTGCCCGACGCCGATCTGGCCACGCACCTGCCCGCCGTAGCGATGGGGCCGCTGGTCAACACCGGCCAATCGTGCATCAGCCCGACCAAGGTGCTGGTCGCCAAGGACCGCGAAGCCGAAGTGGTTGGCTTCTACAAGTCGATGTATTCGCAAACTCAGGTCGGCGATCCGATGGCCGAAGGGCACCACCTTGGCCCGCTGGTCAACAAAGCGCAGTTCGAAAAGGTTCGCGGGCTGATCCAGTCGGCGATCGATGAAGGCGCCAAGCTTGAAACCGGCGGCCCGGACCTGCCCAGCAACGTCAACCGCGGCTATTACATCCAGCCGACGGTGTTCTCGGGTGTGACTGCGGACATGAAGATCGCGCAGGAAGAGATCTTCGGCCCGGTCGCCACGATCATGACCTATGACAGCCTTGAAGACGGGATCGAAATGGCCAATGCCACCGAATACGGCCTGTCCGCCGCGATCACCGGCGATCCGGCCAAGGCGGCAGGCGTAGCCGGTCAGCTGCGCGCCGGCATGGTCGCGATCAACAACTGGGGCCCCACCCCGGGCGCGCCGTTCGGCGGCTACAAGCAGTCCGGCAACGGCCGCGAAGGCGGCCTGGCGGGCCTCAAGGACTTCATGGAAACGAAGGCGATCTCGGGCCTGCCGGCCTAATTCGCGAACTCAGAGCATGAGCAATCGAGCCCCCTTCCCGCTCCGGCGGGAAGGGGGTTTGTTTTTCAGTTTCACGCCCTGGGCCCGGTATACGTATGCCGGGCTTTGCCTTGGCGCGCACAGGCGATAGCCTCTGCGAACAGAACTGGCCGGGGGACGATTGGCATGAAGCAGACTCGTGCATGGCTTGGTAGCTTGGTCACCGCACTGGCCTTGATCGCGCCACTCGCCGCCTCCGCGCAAACGCCCGCGCTGTTCGTTTCGGAACGACCGGCGGCCCGTGTCGACTATTGGCAAAAGCGTGCGGACGATATCGGCCGGCAACTAGCTACCAGGGAGAGCCTCAAGTCGATCCGGGTGCTCTTCATCGGCGATTCGATCACAGATTTCTGGCACCTCGATGCCAACCCCTGGTTCCCTGGCCTCTATTGCGGACGCGCGATCTGGGACGAAAGCTTCGGCGGCGCCGTGCCCGCGCAGAAGGCACTTAACCTCGGCGTTTCGGGAGACCGGCTTGAACATGTGCTGCACCGGCTACTGCCTGCATCGCAAGGCGGTCAGGGCTGGCTCGATCGGCGTGATCTGCAACCCGACAAGATCTTCGTGATGCTGGGTATCAACAACTCGTTCGACACCGAAACCCCGGCCACGGCCAGTATCTATCGCGGCGTCGTGGCCGTGGTCACCCGCGTTCACGAGCGCAAACCCAAGGCGCAAATCGTGATTCAATCGCTGTTACCGACCGATTCTGAGGCCAAGAACCGAGATCTGGTCGTGCCGGTCAACGCCATGCTGCGCAGCTATGCCGCGGCCAACGGGATAGCCTTTCTCGATCTCAACCCCTCATTCGTTGACCAGCAGGGCCTGCAGCGCCGCGCCCTGTTCAACGACGGTCTCCATCCCAGCCGCGAAGGCTATCGTATCTGGCGCGATCGGCTGGTTGAATTCCTCGGTACGGATTCGCGTACCCAGACCAATTGACCGTCACGAATTCCGGCCTCTGGGCCGATGCGGCCCACAGCAAGCTTGACATCGTCTTTACCCTTCCATATTTCGATAATCATCGAATCATGGAAGGAATCCAGTGGGACCCGACTCCATCATCCGCTCGCTTGGCGCATTGGCCCAAGAGCACCGGCTCGCCGCGTTCCGTTTGCTGGTTCAGGCCGGGCCCGAGGGGATGGCTGCGGGCGCGCTGGCCGATGCCCTGAGCATACCTGCCTCTTCGCTCAGCTTCCACCTCGCGCAACTGAGCCATGCCGGGCTGGTAAGCCAGCGCCGGGTCAGCCGCTCGATCATCTACGCCGCTGACTATGCGGCGATGAACGGGCTTCTCTCCTACCTCACCGAAAACTGCTGCGCCGGGGGCTCGTGTGCGCCCGCCGCCACTGCCGAAAGGATGGCCTCATGAAGCGTTTCCATGTCCATGTCGGGGTGACGGACCTCGATCAGTCGATTGCCTTTTACACCGGCCTGTTCGGGCAGGCGCCCAGCGTGACCAAGAGCGATTACGCCAAGTGGATGCTGGAAGACCCGCGGGTCAACTTCGCCATTTCGCAGAAATGCGGCGCGGTCAAAGGGGTCGAGCATCTGGGCCTGCAGGTCGAGGATCAGAACGAACTGGCCGAAGTCTATTCCGCGCTCGAGGCTGCCGGCCGGCCAGTGCTGGAAGAAGGCGCGACCACCTGCTGCTATGCCCAGTCGGAAAAGAGCTGGA
>CAZOSI010000232.1:0-4355 GCA_964582485.1 uncultured Novosphingobium sp. | reverse complement strand
AATACATCGCGATCCTGGCCGAGCAGGCCGGGGTCAGCGGCGTGGAGTTGGCGGCCTAGGATGCAGCAAACCCTCCATGATGGCCACGGCAGGCGCTTCGAGTATCTGCGGCTGTCGCTGACCGATGTCTGCAACTTTCGGTGCAGTTATTGCCTTCCCGATGGTTACCGCAAGTCGGCCGATGCGCCAGCAAACCTGTCGGTCGATGAGATCCGCCGCCTTGTGACCGCTTTTGCCACGCTGGGCCTGTGGAAAGTACGGTTGACCGGCGGAGAGCCCAGCCTTCGGCGCGAACTTATCGATATTGCCGCCGCCGTTTCGCAGGTTCCGGGCATCCGCCGCCTGGCCATGACCACCAACGGCTATCGCCTGGCAGAACGAGCTGAGGACTATGCCGCCGCCGGGATCAACGCGCTCAATATCAGTGTCGATTCGCTCGATCCGACCCGCTTCGCCGCGATCACCGGGCACGACCGGCTGAGCGAAGTGCTGGACGGCATCGCTGCCGCGCGCGCGGCGGGGATCGGCACGGTCAAGCTCAACAGCGTACTGTTGCGCGGGATCAACGATCACGAACTGGAAGGCTTCATCGCCTTCGTGCAGCAGCACGATCTTTCGCTGCGGTTCATCGAAGTCATGCGCACCAATGACAACATCGCCTTTTTCGAGCGGCACCATCTGGCCGGGGCCGAGATTGCCAGCAGGCTTGGTGCCATGGGCTGGCAGCGCCTCGCCCGGGAGGAAGGGGCTGGGCCGGCTGTGGTCTATTCCCAGCCGGGCCGCCCGGGACAGATCGGAATCATCGCGCCCTATTCCAAAGACTTTTGCGCCTCCTGCAATCGCCTCAGGGTTTCATCGCTAGGCAAACTGCACCTCTGCCTGTTTGGCGATTACGGCATCGATCTTCGACTCTTGCTGCAAGCCGATAACCAGCAGGACGAACTGATTGCGCGGATCACCGCGCTTACCGCCACCAAGGCGCCTGGCCACCGCCTGCACCAGGGGAACAGCGGTGCAACCCCGCATCTTGCATCGATCGGGGGATGATCGTTGGCAGGAATAGGCCAACCGGTCTGTTGTCTCCGTCCGACAATGCAGGCATATCTGTTACCTGCGCGAAGTGGGGAAGATGTGGGGGTGGCTTGACCGGGATAAGGAAATCTTTCGCATTATCCGATTGTTGGGCAAATCCCCTTGCGCCCACCCTCTCCGCCAGAGCCTCCCGAAAGTGATGGAAAGCTGCGAAAGCGCTTGATTTCCGCGTGTTGCACGGCATGATCTGCTACATAACGTGCTACATCTGGGGTAGAGTTGAAGTCTGTCAAAGGTCACCGCTACCTCTCCAAAAGGGAGAGCGTTTTTTACTTTCGGCGCGCGGTGCCGGAGGATGCGCGTCACGCCTTTGGTGGTCGATCGCAAGTCTGGCAATCGCTCGATACCTCGGACCTTTCTGTGGCGAGAAGTAGGCTCCAGCCGCTGGTAGACGAGTTTGAGATGTATGTTGCCAAGGCAAGGGGGAAAGTGGCCCCGGCAGTGATTGCTCGTGCTGGGCACATTCCGTCAGTTCGAGAAATTGAGAAGGCGGTGAGAGTTGCCTTTCTTGAGCGGCTTGATCGGGTGAGGCCATTCGATGTTTACAATCCGATTGAGAGAAGTGCTGCGAAGGAGCGTCTGGAAGCGCTCAGAGCGTTCGTTGCTGCGACGGAGGGGGCGCGGGGGGTAAACCAATTCACAGCACCTCAAGACGTTCTCTGGCAA
The DNA here is from genome assembly GCA_964582485.1 of uncultured Novosphingobium sp. Lineage (GTDB taxonomy): Bacteria > Pseudomonadota > Alphaproteobacteria > Sphingomonadales > Sphingomonadaceae > Novosphingobium. The sequence goes on along the minus strand of CAZOSI010000232.1, from coordinate 2,597 downwards.
GCTGAAGCCATTTGCGAAGATGAGGGATGGCCGACGGACAACAGGTCGCCTCATTGGCAACACCTTGTCGACTTTGTTGCCCGTTCCCAGATCGAGGCCGCAAGCCGGGAACTTCAAACGCTCGAAGGCAGGCCGGGGACAGTCGTCGACGCTGCGTTCGCCTCGGAAGAGTTTCTTCGAGACGAGAAGGTAGTGTCATCGACGTCGTTGCAACCCGTTGCATTCACAGGGCTGTTCGAGAAATACGTTAAAGAGCGGCAGCCAGCGCCAGCCACGGTGAAATCCTTCGGTTCAAAGGTGCGGGCCTTTGTTGCGTTCCTTGGGCACGACGATGCGAGGCGCATAACCAAGTCAGACGTCGCAAGCTGGAAGGAACACCTTCTCCAACGCGGGTCGAAATCGGGCGGTCCGCTCAATCCGCGATCTGTGCGCGAGACGTTTCTTCCGGCAGTTCGGGCCACACTGGAGTTGGGGGTTTCCAATGGCGATCTCCCACAAAACGTCGCGTCTGGTGTCAAAGTTCTGGGGTCGAAAAAGGTGAAGCGGCTCCGTTCCGCCAGTTTCACAGATGCCGAGGCAGAGTTGATCCTTCGTGCGACGCTGGTCGACTATGGCGGCAAATTGTCCCCCGAAAGCAAGTTGGCGCGCCGGTGGGTGCCTTGGATTTGCGCCTACACGGGCGCACGCGTGAACGAGATCACTCAGCTTCGCGCCGAGGACATTGCTCAGATTGAAGGTGCCTGGACCATCCGAATTACTCCGGAAGCTGGGGGAACTAAGGATGGGAACGCAAGGCTCGTGGCCCTGCATCCGCACCTTATCAATCAAGGGATGCTTGCCGCCTTCAAAGGTAAGAAGGGGCATTTGTTCTTCGACCCTCTTCGGAGGCGCGGTGGCTCAGAACAAAATCCGCAAGCGAAGAAGGTTGGCGAACATCTCGCTCGATGGGTTCGCGGGCTTGGCATTGAGCGAGGGGTCCAGCCGAACCACGCATGGCGGCATCGCTTCAAGACAGTCGCCCGCAACTGCCGAATGAGCGACGAGGTCCGGGACTACATCCAAGGACATGCGCTCAGGACGGAAGGCGAAAAATATGGTGAGTTCTCACCACTTGTCCTGCTGCGTGAAATCAGCCTGATGCCAACTTACCAAGTTCCGGAATGAAACGCGTTGCAACGAAAAGTGTGCGACTTGTCCCCTACTAAGTTTTCATGCCCAAGGGATTGGATTGCAGAGGGAGCTAATCATGACTAGCAGCGCCGGAATATCGGTTGGTTGCCGGTGGCCCACTTTCCCTGAAAGGCCACGCACTTTGGGGGGCGGACGGCGCAAATGCTGTTAAATCTGTTCAGCGGTTGCGGAGGCCTTGACCTGGGTTTCGAGCAGGCCGGTTTCAGTCCCGGTCTCGCCTTCGACATTCGCCCATTTTCTGTGAGATCTTGGAACCGCAATAGGCCTTTGGCCAAGGTCGGGCAGGTTGCTGACATTGCCGAATTAACACTAGAAGATTTGGATGAGTGTTTTGGGGAAGAATTTCGTCCGAAGGGGGTCATCGGTGGACCACCCTGTCAAAGTTTTACGAATGCCAATTCGAGGAAGCGCGCCAATGATCCCCGCGCACTCATGGTCCCTCGATTTTTCGATCTCTCATTAGCGCTTCATGATCGCTCGGAACTTGATTTCGTGGTCATGGAGAATGTGCCTGAACTGGCATCGGAAAGGTATCGATCGATCCTTGATTTGCAGATTGAACGACTTGAAGCCGTCGGGTTCGTTTGCTCCGAAGCCGTTCTGGACGCTTACAATTTTGGCGTTCCGCAACATCGAAAGCGCTTGTTCTTGGTTGCACTCAATGTCGGTGTCTTTGGTGTCGAAAAGTGGCAACCGCCAGAGCCAAGCGATGAAAGGCCTAATGTGCGTCATGCAATTGGCCACTTACCCGCTCCGACCTATTTCTCGCGTGAACTCAATTCGGCTGAAATTAAACCTCACCCCAATCACTGGTGCATGGTTCCAAAGTCGAAAAAATTCACCAACGGCCAACTTCAGCCGGGAAAAGGCATTGGCCGGAGTTTCAAGATGTTGGATTGGGAGCGTCCCAGTTTTACTGTATCCTATGGTAACAGGGAAGTTCACGTTCATCCCGGTGGAAAGCGACGCTTGAGCGTCTACGAAGCCCTTCTGCTTCAGGGGTTCCCCAATGATTTTGTCCTTGAAGGAAATCTGTCTCAACAGATTACACAAGTCAGCGAAGCTGTTCCCCCTCCGCTGGCAAAGGCCATCGCCGAGAGCATCATACTCAGACAATCGCGTTAAGAGCCTCCTCCGAATAGCCAATCTTCGCTAGGCGCTCTCGGGTCGAATTCGCCAACTCCATGCGCTCGACGTCATTTGCAGCCATTCGCTCGTCCAAGTTTTCCATAGCTGCCACTTTAGCGAGCACTCTAAGCGCTCGCTCCGAATATTGAGGGGCGGCAACAGGTGCCGGAGCTGCAATTCCAATAGGGTCGGGAAGCACAGCGGGAGGAGGAATGAACTCGAACGCCAGACAAGGCATTGTCGCTCTCATGTCACCTTCAGGCGTAGTTGAATAGCAG
>CAZOSI010000231.1:2666-4400 GCA_964582485.1 uncultured Novosphingobium sp. | reverse complement strand
GGACTGGGAATGCGTAGTGATCGACGATGGCGCTCCTGATGACGTCGCCGGGGCAGTTGCGCCCTATCTGGGCGATCCCAGGATTCGCTTTCTTGCAACCGGCAACCACGGCGTGTCAGGAGCGCGCAACACTGCGATCGCCGCAACCATGGCCCCCTATATCGCGCTACTCGATGGTGATGACCGTTTGCGGCCAGAATATCTGGCCCGTACAACCGCCAAGCTCGATGCCGATCCCAGCCTCTGCCTGGTGACGGTCAATGCCCATATCTTTGGCGCGGTCCCCCACGAGCGGCTGTGTTTCGAAGAAAGGCAGGGTCGCAGCGATGGCCTGCACGGCACCTTGGCCGAAGTGCTTGACCGCAGTTTTGGGGTATATATCGGCACGACCTTTCGCCGCAGCGAATTTGAGCGCTCGGCTGGGTTCGATACCACCTTTACCCATTGTGAGGATCTGGACATGTGGGTCCAGCTGATGCAGCTCGGCGGCCGTGCCGGCTATATCGACGAAGTGCTTGGTGAATACCGGGTCCGCGTCGATTCGGCATCGGCCAGCCGCGCGAAGATGCTGCGCGGCAACCTCAGGGTGTACGACAAGGCGCTGACCACCCTGCCTCCTGACTCGCCAGAGCACGCGCTTGCCCTGCGCCTTGCGCGCGACACCCAGCAGGCGATCGACTTTGAACACGCGATGGACCGGGTGATTGATGGCGATACGATCGGAGGTCTCAGCGCGCTCCGTGCTGTTAAGTCGCAAGTCGCTGGTCCCGTCTGGACATTCTCATTCGCCTTGTGGGCCCTGTTCCCTTCGCTTGCCCGGCCAATGCTGGCCTGGCGCCGCCGTGCACATAGCAGGGGCGGATCGGAAACCGGCCTCAAAGCGATACTGCAAAGCCCGTCGCTATGACGGCAATCGGCGAGGTTGAATCAAAAGCCAGCAGCGAGTCCGACAGCGGCGCGCTGCGCAGCCAGGTCCGCAGCGCGGTGATCTGGCGGTCCGGCACGCAGATTTTCAGTCAACTGGTTGCCTGGGTTTCTACTTTCCTGGTCATGCGGCTGCTCCCGCTATCGGACTATGGCCTGTTTGCCATGACTTCTACTGTTCTGGTGCTGCTCAATCTGCTCAACGGCTCCAGCTTTTCCAACGCGGTGATCCAGGATCGCGATTTCGAGCAGCGCAAGCTGCGTCAACTGTTCGGGCTGCTGATCGCGGTCAACGGTTCACTGGCCCTGGTTCAAGTTCTGCTTGCCCCCCTGGTGGCCAGCTATTTCGCCGAACCTCGCGTGGCCGATCTGCTGCGGGTTCAGGCGCTGATCTACCTGACCAACCCGTTTCTGGGCGTTGGCTATGCCGTACTCGCCCGTGAAATGGATTTTCGCCGTCAGGCGCAGGTCAATATGGGGTCGGCATTGCTGGGCGCCGTGGTTGCACTGGTCGGAGCTTTTTCCGGCTGGGGCGTCTGGACGCTGGTCGCTGCTCCGCTCGCTACCTTTGTCAGTCGTGCATTCGGGATGATGGCTGCCGCCCGGGCTTGGATCCTCCCCAGCTTTGATTTCCGCGGCGCGCGGGCCTTGGCCAACTATGGCGGGCTAATGATGGGCGGCCAGATCTTCTGGTTCATCCAGACCCAGGCCGACATCGTTATCGCCGGTCGCCAGCTCGGCAAGGACGATCTGGGAATTTATACAATCAGCCTGTTCCTGGCGCATATCTTCGTGACCAAGGTGGTACCG
>CAZOSI010000231.1:0-2656 GCA_964582485.1 uncultured Novosphingobium sp. | reverse complement strand
CCAGCATGACCTGCGCGAAGTTTCCGCCGGGTTCCTCAAATCGGTCCGTACGATCATGCTGTTGGCCGTGCCGTTCTGCCTGGGCATGGCCGCCGCCGCCGAACCGCTGGTTCGCACCATGCTGGGCGAGGACAAGGCCGCGGTCGCCCCGGTGGTCACCCTGCTTGCTCTCGCGATGCCGTTCATGACGCTGCACGTGTTGTTCGCGCCCGCTACCAACGCTTGCGGCCGTCCGGGCATTTCAACCCGCACGTCAATCCTGGGGGCAGTTTTAATGCCCCCGGCCTATCTTGTCGGGGTGCAGTATGGGGTGATCGGCCTCGCCGCAGCCTGGGTACTGACCTACCCGCTGCTGACCGCCGTTTCGGCTGCCTGGTCACTGCCCGTTATAGGGGTCAGACCGCGCGAGCTGCTCAATGCTCTGAGCGCGCCGGTACTGGCCGGAATCGTCATGACGCTCGGCGTCGTGATGCTTGATCGGGCGCTGCCTGTCATGCCGCAACCGGCCCGGCTTGCCCTGCTGGTTTCAGCCGGCGGCGCGATTTATGGCGGCTGGCTGCTGGCTTTCGCCCGCGAGCGACTCGCCGAGATGCTAAATCTGGTGCTGAAGCGCTAGGCCGCGGCGCGCACTGGGCCCAACCCGGCCATCGCCAGGCGCGAAGCCCTGGCATAGGCGCCGCGATGATAGCGATAGGTGCCAACAAAATGGACCAGCGCGGCATCAGCACTATAGGGTTCGTTCCAGAAATTCAGGTAACGATCATAGGGCAACAGCACCGGATCGCCTTCATTGGCGATTATCACATTGCTCATTACCTGTTCGCTGCCCCATTCGGACCAGACCGAAGGGCCCAGCAGGGCGATCGCCTCGCGGCTGAAGGAATCGGCAATCTCGCGGCCCATCCCGCCCGGTGCAAAGCCGGCAAAGCCGGCGCAGCCGCGGACATAGCTGGACAGGTGCGGTAAGTGTTCGGCGACCCTGGCCAGCAAAGGTTCGATCTTGGCCTGAACATGGGCATCGGCGGGAACGTCCGAAAGCTCACCGGCAATCGCCACCGCTTCCACCAGTTCGGCATCGATTCCGCCCAGCAGGGTGAAACTGCGCCCGGCTTCAATCGCGGCCGCAACCTCTGGCACGGGGCCCAGCGTGACCGTGTCCGAATCAAGCTGTATCACATAGTTGTCGCGGCGCAGCGCCAGCAGGGTCAACAACCGCTCCCAGCATCCGCCGCGCGGGCAATCGCCGAGTTTCACATCGCCGATCGCCAGAATCTCAGGCCGGTCGAGATGGGCGGCCAGAATCGCCCGGTCATCGCCGGTCAGTGTGCCGTCATCAAGGATGACGAAGCGTCCGCGGCCAAGCTGCGCGTAAAGGCTCTTGGCCGCGACCAGATAAGGCAGGACCACCCGCGTACCGATCATCGAGAACAATATCACGCCATCGTCCGCCGCGCGGACCGGCGGCGTCGCCAGTACGACCCGCGCATCGCGGTTGAACTGAAGTTCGCGCAGCTTGCGCAGCGCCCGGTCGGCCAGATCGATCATCCTCCGGCCTTAGCAGCAGGCTGTTAAGCTTTGGCAAATGCCCGCCACACTTCGACCGGCGACATGGCGCACGGCGCGGCGACATGATAGCTTGCGCAGCAAGAGAGAGGAGAACCGCAATGTCGGTTGGCCATATGATCGTCCCGTTCGTTTCACTCGTCATGGCCATGCCGGTGATGGTCGGGCAGGATGGTGTCCAGCAAGCCAGTGAGGTTGACGTTATCCAGACCGGCGAAGACCGGCACGAGCGGCTGACCGTGCCGGTCCGGATCGGCACCCACGGCCCGTTCCAGTTCATGATCGACACCGGATCGCAGAACACCGTGGTCTCAACCGGGGTGGCTGGAAAGCTGGGCGTCCCAATTGGCGCCAAGGCCAAGCTGACCGGAGTGGCCGGAAGCGAGGTGGTCGATACGATCGAGATTGACGAGATTGGCCTTGGCAAGCGGTCTTACTACAGTGTGCTGGCCCCGCTGCTTGAACGGGCAGACATTGGCGCTGACGGGATCGTCGGGCTGGATAGTCTGCAGGGCCAGCGGGTCCAGATCGATTTCAAGCGCGGACTGATGGCCGTGGCCGATGCCAAGAGCCTGGGCGGCAATCGCGGCTATGAAATTGTGGTCACTGCTCGGCGCCGGTCGGGCCAGTTGATCATGGCCGATGCCGTGATCGACGGGGTCAAGGTCCAGGTCGTGATCGACACCGGATCGGATACCTCGATCGGCAACCGCGCGCTGCAAAAGAAGCTGTCCAAGCGCGGCCTGAGCGGCCAGGTTGAGCTGCGTTCGGTCACCGGGCAGACCATCATTGCCGACATCGGTCTGGGCCGGAACCTCAAGATCGAAAACGTCAACTTCGGAAATGTGATGATCGCCTATGCCGATTCGCCGCATTTCGCCCTGCTGGACCTGGTCGAAAAACCGGCTCTGTTCCTGGGCATGCGCGATCTGCGCCAGCTGGACCGGATCGCGGAGCAGCGGCGCCCAGTCATTCTGCACCAGGATACCGAAGCCGCCTGGCACGATCGAGATCATGAAGGCCGTGAAGAAGCACTTCACCGCCCAGGCGCGGGCGTGATGCCAGACCTGTGCTGTATCGAACGGCTCGCGCC
>CAZOSI010000230.1:4016-4453 GCA_964582485.1 uncultured Novosphingobium sp. | reverse complement strand
GCTGCGGACGGTGAACCTGACGGTATCGACCAGCAGCGCGCCATCCTTTGTCAGCCGCCCTTCGCCGCGCTGCAATGCCTGCTTGACCAGCGGCGCGGTGCCGAGGTTGGCGTGAATCGTCGCTGCGGTAGCGAAGCCCTGCTTATCGAGCGGGTAGGAAAGCGTGCTCAAGGTGATCTCCATGGTCATGGCCGCATTCCGCATACGAATGCGCGGGGAATGCCCGGCGCGCATAGCTGTGCAAGCCGATTCCGTCAAACCAGCGATCGTGAAAGACATTATTTAGGCTAATCAACGGATTGTTTGGTCAAATCAGCGCAATTGCGCCGAGCCGCGTTAACGGCTAACCCGGTTATCCCGGCAATTCAGCCCGATAGCAGCCCAACCACGCGCCATGGCCGAAGCCGAACCACCCGTCGCCGAAGCGTCTCGCCCGC
>CAZOSI010000230.1:0-4006 GCA_964582485.1 uncultured Novosphingobium sp. | reverse complement strand
AACAGGTGATCGCCCTGGTTGACGATGATCGCAACATCCTGACTACCGTCTCGATCGCCCTGCAGGCCGAAGGTTTTGCCACTCGAGTCTACTCGGATGGGGAAACCGCACTGAAAGCCTTGCTCGACAATCCACCAGACCTGGCCGTCTGCGATATCAAGATGCCCCGGATGGATGGGCTGGAGCTGCTGGAGAAGCTGCGCGCCAAAAGTGCACTGCCGCTCATCTTCCTGACCAGCAAGGACGAGGAGCCGGATGAGGCGTTAGGCCTGGCGATGGGCGCAGACGACTATATCGCCAAACCGTTCAGCCAGCGCCTGCTGATCGCCCGGATTCGCGCAATTCTGCGCCGTGCCGAATTGGTCCGTTCAGAAGCCGGGGCCGAGCCGGCCGCACCCGAGACTGCTGCAACGATCGTCCGAGGCCGCCTGGATTTGGACCCGACCCGCCACCGGGTCTGCTGGAGCGGCAAACCGGTCTCGCTGACAGTGACCGAATTTTTGATCCTGGAGGCGCTGGCGCTGCGTCCCGGTGTGATCAAGAGCCGCAACCAGCTAATGGACGCGGCCTATAGCGACGATATCTTCGTCGATGACCGCACGATCGACAGCCATATCAAGCGCCTGCGGCGCAAGTTCCGCAGCGTCGATCCGAACTTCTCGGCGATCGAGACGCTTTACGGCGCCGGCTATTCGTTTGCCGATGGTTGAGCTGCGCCCGCGCCCCAGCTGGAAGCGCCGCACCAGCCTGACCGTGCGGATTCTGGCGGTGAACATCATCGCCCTGGGGCTGATGGCGGGCAGCCTGTTCTACCTCGATTCCTACCGCAACCAGCTGCTTTCGGAACGATTTCGTCTGGCCAGCGCTGAAGCGCAGATCGCGGCCGAAGGTTTGGCCGCCGCGCCGTTGGCGCAGCGCCCGGCGCTGATGTCACGGATCGGCACCAGTCAGAACCTGCGGCTGCGGCTCTACGCGCCGGACGGGCGCCTTGCGGCTGACAGTTTTGCCGAAAGGCCAAGCTTCACGCTGTCCGATCCGAAGCAACAGGACGGGCTGATCAAGGCCGCACGCGTACTCGACCGGGCGATGAACTGGGTGCTGGGTTCCGATCCAATCCCGCTCTACCGCGATCCGGCGAAGGATAGCGCCTCGGCCTGGCTCGAACTCGGCGAAGTTCGGCACAGCGGCGGCAGCGTGATCCGCCTCCGCGCCGCGCCCGACGAGACGCCGATGATCAATGCCGCGGTCCCGGTGGGTGCCGACGGAACCCTGCTGCTAACCACTCGCAATGCCACCGATATCACCCAGGCGGTCCGCGATGCCCGCGGCACGCTGGCAATTGTGCTGGCGGTAACACTGCTCATTTCGATCCAGCTTTCGCTGTTCCTGGCCCGGACCATCGTCAAGCCCCTGCGCGCCCTGGTTCGGGCTGCAGTGCGGGTCCGGCTGGGCCGCGACCGCGCCGTGGAAGTCCCCCGCCTGCCCGAGCGTGGTGACGAAATCGGTCTGCTGGCCCGTGCGCTTTCCGATATGAGCGTTGCACTGCGCCGCCGGATCGACGCGGTCGAAAGCTTTGCGGCCGATGTCGCGCACGAAATCAAAAACCCGCTCGCCAGCTTGCGCTCTGCCGTCGAATCACTGGAAAAAGTAAAGGACGAAAGCCTGCGCGCCGAACTGACCCGCATTGCCGCGCACGATGTGCAGCGGATTGACCGGTTGGTGACCGAGATTGCCGAGGCAAGCCGGATCGATGCCGAGCTAAGCCGAACCCAGTTCCTGCCAGTTGACTTGCACCATCTGGCCGAAGCGCTGGTTCGTGCCCGCGAAGAGCGGGGCGAAAACCACGGGCGCAGTCTGCGCCTTGCCAGCCACGGCGGCGGACCGTGGGAGGTGCCAGGCGATGGCGCGCAGCTCGCCCGGGTGCTGGAAAACCTGATCGACAACGCGGTCTCATTTTCGCCCGAAGGGGGCGAAGTACGAATCCTGTTCGAGCGCGATGAATACCGCATTCTGCTCAGCGTGATCGATCAGGGGCCTGGTATCCCCGCCGAATCGCGCGCCAAGGTGTTTGACCGCTTTCACTCCTTGCGCCCGGCGGAGGAAGATTTCGGCAAGCATTCCGGGCTCGGACTAGCGATCGCCCGGACCATCGCAGATGCCCATGACGGCAGCCTCGCCGCCACCGACCGCCCCGATGGCCTGCCCGGCGCCTGTCTGGTTCTGGCCCTCCCGGCGCCGGTCGAAGACGACGAGGACGAAGAATGAGCCTGCTGCACCACGCCAGCTGCGTTGCGATCGGCAGCCGCGCGGTGCTGATCGAAGGCGCGCCGGGCAGCGGCAAATCCAGCCTGGCGCTGGCCCTGATCGATCGCGGCGCCACGCTGATCGGCGATGACGGGGTTAGACTGGAAGCAAGCGGCAGGCGCCTGCTGGCCAGCCCCCCGCCCAACATCGCCGGGCTTTTGGAAGTCCGCAATCTGGGGCTGCTGCAGTTCCCTATCGTCAGCGAAGTGCCCGTTGCGCTTGTGCTGCGGTTTGATCCCGAGGCACCGAGGTTTGTCGAAGCGGCAGAGCAGTACCTTCTTGGCGATGTGGCGCTCCCGCTGGTCCGGTTGTGGCCGGGCGGTGAGTTGCTGGCACTCAAAGCCGAACTGGCGCTGGAAAGGAAGGGTTTGGTGCGGGAAGCCTAAGCCGACTGGGCCTTGCTACAATCGACCGGACTATCGCAAAAACGGTCAACGCCGATTTTGTATATCTTGACCAGGATAACCGTTCCAACTGCAACACCGAAGTAGGCCGAGAAAAGGTCAATCAGCGTTGCAACGAATTCGGTCACGTCGCGCCTTTGCTCATTCTGGACATACTGGGTGATTCGCTCATTACAGTAGATTTTCCTGATGTTGGGAAGCTGACGCTCAAAATACCACCGCCCGACCTGGCCTTCGGATGGGTTGAAGTCCTCTTCTTCCGGCAACATGCCCAGGCCGTCGCGCCGGATGGCCTTGCCAAGCTCAATCCAGAGTGCATCTTCGTCCATCTCGGCTAGCGCTCGGGAATTCAAGGGTTGTACCACCATGCCACTGAACCTTTTCGATCAAGACCTCGCCTTTGATGTCGTGTTTAGCGATTGCGGAGGAAGATGGAAGGATTCAAAGCAGGAGCAAGCATTCCATTCTCCATTTTTGCAAGAGATCGAAAATTTTCCCCAAACCATGGTCGAGATGGCCAAGGGAATACTTTCGAATTCACCAAACAACGCTGATCTTTTATTTCCAGAGATGTGTTTTGGCTTGATAGATGGACAAACATTGAATTGTTACGCTAGCCGCGTTGGCAATAGATACTTTGTCGGAATTAGTGTATTGATGCCGATAGCACTTCTTGAACTTTCTTCATATTTCTTCAGAGATCCGAACTTTTTTCCCAATCTGGGAGATCCGTCACTTTCTCCAATCGTTGGGCTTGATGGAATTGAAGAGGTTCCTTTCTTTCAGATCGCCCAAAACCGCTTCTCCCCCTTGATTGCCAAAGACCTTTCCGAAGACCGCGCCATGCGGCTTCACGAATCAATTTGCCAGATGCGAGGAAACGCAGCGCACCGCGACCATGAGACCGGGCTACGCATCACTGGGGGGAACTATATCCGGCAGATGGAAGGACTGGTTGAACTGATTTTGCCGCGCTGCCCGGTCCGACGACGGTATGCCATGCTGGCCGCAAGGCAGGTTTGCATGTTCTTCTGGCTGCACGAAATTGCCCACATCACCCAAGGGCACTTGCGAACCCTTCAGGTACGGGATGGCATCGCTCAATCAAGGCTGTTTGAACTGCCAGATGGATTTCTCCCAAAACAAGGCGGTTTAGCCTGTACTTCTACCGATTCGACGCTGTTTGCACTTGAACTGGATGCCGATGTTGACGCCCTGGTCAATACAATCAGCATGATACTTCGCGGCCTTGACGGCAGCGATACCGGCTATCCCGAATGGGATAGCTATGAGAGTGT
>CAZOSI010000229.1:0-4507 GCA_964582485.1 uncultured Novosphingobium sp. | reverse complement strand
ACGGCCTGCCCAACGATGCGGCCGGGCTGCGGCGGCTGAAGGCGATGGGCTTTTCCGACAAGCGCCTGGCGATCCTGGCCGTGCGCGGGATCCATGTCGCTGGCGGCATGGGCGAAACCTCGGCGCGCCGTTCGGGCCTGCTCCACGATGCCCTGCGCGCCATGGCCGGGGCGACCAGCGAGGAAGAAGTGCGCGAGCTGCGCCAGCGGCTGGGCGTGCACCCCGTGTTCAAGCGGATCGACAGCTGCGCGGCCGAGTTCGAGGCGGTGACGCCGTACATGTACTCGACTTACGAAGGCCCGCTGTTCGGCGCGCCCGAATGCGAGGCCGCGCCTTCGGACCGCAAGAAGATCGTGATCCTGGGCGGCGGACCCAACCGGATCGGGCAGGGGATTGAGTTCGATTACTGCTGCTGCCACGCCTGCTTCGCGCTGGAAGAGGCGGGCTATGAAACGATCATGATCAACTGCAATCCGGAAACGGTTTCGACCGATTATGACACGTCCGACCGGCTCTATTTCGAGCCGCTGACCGGCGAGGACGTGCTGGAGATCCTGCGGGTAGAGCAGCAGAATGGCACTCTGGTAGGGGTGATCGTGCAGTTCGGCGGGCAGACCCCGCTCAAGCTGGCGCAAACGCTGGAAGACGCCGGGATCCCGATCCTCGGCACCTCGCCCGACGCAATTGACCTCGCCGAAGACCGCGAGCGGTTTGCCGCGCTGGTCAACAAGCTGGGCCTGAAGCAGCCCGCCAACGGCATCGCCCGCAGCCGCGACGAGGCAGTCGCAGTGGCGGGCCGGATCGGCTATCCGGTGCTGATGCGGCCCAGCTATGTGCTCGGCGGCCGGGCGATGGAGATCGTCGACAGCGAAGCCCAGCTCGATAACTACATCAACACCGCGGTCTCGGTCTCGGGCGACAGCCCGGTGCTGATCGACCAGTACCTGCGCGATGCTATCGAATGCGATGTCGATGCGCTGTGCGACGGCGATCAGGTCGTGGTCGCCGGGGTGATGCAGCACATCGAGGAAGCCGGGATCCATTCCGGCGATTCCGCCTGCACTCTGCCGCCCTACAGCCTGCCGGCCGAGATCATCGCCGAAATGGAGCGCCAAGCCGAGGCGCTGGCGCTGGCACTGGGTGTGAAGGGACTGATGAACATCCAGTTCGCGGTCAAGGCCATCCGTCGCGAGGACGGCTCTGAACAACTCGAAGTCTTCCTGATCGAGGTCAACCCACGCGCCAGCCGCACTGTGCCGTTCGTTGCCAAGGCGATCGGCCAGCCGGTGGCCAAAATCGCGGCGCGGGTGATGGCCGGAGAAAAGCTGAGCACTTTCCCGCCGTTCAAGCGCGAATTCGATTACATGGCGGTCAAGGAAGCGGTGTTCCCGTTCGCCCGCTTCCCCGGGGTCGATCCGGTGCTTTCGCCGGAAATGAAATCTACCGGCGAGGTGATGGGGATCGACGATACCTTCGCCGTCGCCTTTGCCAAGAGCCAGCTCGGCGCGGGCACACAGTTGCCGACAAGCGGTGTGGTGTTCGTTTCGGTCAAGGACAGTGACAAGCAGGTGATCCTGCCGGCGGTCAGCCAGCTGGTGGAGCTTGGCTTCACAATCATCGCCACCGGCGGGACCCAGCGCTATCTGGCCGAAGCCGGCTTGCCTGTCGAATTGGTCAACAAGGTGGCCGAAGGACGTCCGCATATCGTTGACCGGATCATCGACGGCGAAGTGGCGCTGATCTTCAACACCACCGAGGGCTGGCAGAGCCACAAGGATTCTCAATCGATCCGCGCTTCGGCGCTGACTGGCAAGGTTCCGTACTATACCACTGCGGCCGCTTCGGTCGCGGCGGCGCAGGCGATTGCTGCATTGCGGCACACCAGCCTTGAAGTGCGATCATTGCAGGACTATTATAGTCACTGATCAATCGCGCTTTCCCTACATCGCGACTGGACAGACCCGTAACGTCAGGCGGCACGGGGCAGGGTTCTAGTCGCTGCGGAGGGTGCGGCAGGAGGACGAGGAACAATGGCGAGTGTGGAAAAGCTGCCAATGCTGGCCGAGGGCTATGAACGCCTGATTGCCGAGCTGCGGGCGCTGCGTGAGGAACGGCCAAGGATCGTTGACGCGATCGAAGAAGCCCGCGCCCATGGCGACCTTTCCGAAAACGCCGAATACCATGCCGCGAAAGAGCGGCAGGGACAGGTCGAAATGTCGATCGCCGATCTTGAGGACAAGGTCAGTCGTTCGCAGATCGTCGATCCCACGACGCTTTCGGGTGACCGGATCATCTTTGGTGCTACCGTGACCCTGCTGGATGATGACGACAAGCCGGTGAAGTACCAGATCGTCGGCCCATACGAAGCGGACGCCCGGATCGGCCGGATCAGCTACAACTCGCCGCTGGGCAAGGCCCTGATCGGGCGCCGGGTGGAGGACGAGATCGAGGTGACGGTCCCGGCCGGAGATCGATCCTATCTGGTCCAGAAAATCGAGTTCATCTGATAAGGAAAGGCCCCGGAAATCCGGGGCCTTTTTGGTTCAGCGCTTCAGCAGATCGGGCTGGAGCAGGCGGTGGAGGTGAACCACCACATATTTCATTTCGGCATCGTCAACCGTGCGGCGGGCCGCGCTGCGCCAGGCTTCTTCGGCGCTGGCATAGTCGGCAAACATCCCGACATAGTCCATGCTTTCAAGATCGACGAAATCGAGCGTCTGCGGGTCTTTGACCCGTCCGCCGAAAACGAGGTGGAGTTTCTGTTCGCTCATCGTTGGTAACACCTGGGAGGGAGGAAAAGCGCGCATAATCGCGCCTAATCCCTAAGGCAAGTGCCACCTAAGTCTTAGGGAGAGCTACTTCCTGAGCCGGGCCGCCAGCTTTACCGCTTCGCCTGCCAGCCGAACGCCGGTGCTGCGAGCGTTGCGTGAGGCAGAGCCTGCCACCTCTCCAGCCCTGCGGCGCAGCGGCGCGGTGCTGTCATCAAGCCGGGTGAAACCCTCACGGGCGCTTTCGCTGGCCGCTTCGCGGGCATTGCGGCTAAACGCAATGGCCAGCTCGGCACCTGCCGCAGCCAGCCCCAGCGCCCGCGATGCGGTCTTCGATCCGGCCCGCTTGGGTAGCAAGGCTCCGGCCAAAAGGCCAAGTCCGGCACCTGCCGCGACGACCAGCCAGGGATGTTCGTTGGCCAGTCCGCGCCAATCCTCAGGCGGATAGGCATCGGCCGGAGCACGCCGCGCGGGCAAAGCGGGAAGGGCGCTGCTTTCGCGCGAAAGGCGGTCCTGTGACTGCTCGATCCGGGCCCGGATCCGGTCACGCTTTTCGTCGGTCTCGCTCACGCTTCGTGCTCCTGCTGATCGGTTTCGGCGGCACTATCGGCTTGTTCCTGAACCGGGGATTTCGCGAACCATCCGCCAACGGCGCGAATCAGCGGCTCACGGAATACCCATAGCGCGATCACCCCTGCCGAGGCCGCGATGATGCCCTTGCTTTCCTTGGCGACGTCAATTGCAAGATCGGCTGCCTTGAACACTTCGTCCTGGGCCTTGGCCTTGATCCGCTGCGGCACGGAGCGGGCAGCAAGGTCTGTCTTGACCCGCGCAAGGCGGGTATCGAACAACCCGCGAGCGGCCTGGCGGGTGCTGCGGTCAGCAGTCAGGCGGCTTTCGGCATCGTTCACGGCTGCGTCTCCGGTTCTGCCATCAGGGCAGCAGCCCGCTGCCAGCGCCGCACTGCAACCCAGCCCGAAAGCCCGCCCGAGGCCAACAGGCCCATGACTACAGCGATCGTGGCCCAAATCGCGCCAAGCGCCGGGACCAGTGCCAGGATCAAACCGAGCACCAGTGCCATCAGCGCGAAGAACAGCAGCGCCAGTGCCAGCGCGATCCACCCGGCCACGCCCTTAGCTGCCTGTCCGGCCACCACCGCGCGACTCTTCTGATAGGCCAGTTCGGCTTCCAGCAAGGTGCGGCCGTCCTCGACCAGTTGCCGCACGTCGGCAACCAGCGAGCGCTCGGCCGCATCCTCTTCGATCAGGGGTGGAGATTCATCGGCCATGGCCGCGGTGTTAGTCGCGCTCAGGCTTCGTTGGAACCGCCCTTGAACAGGCGTGAGACAAGAAATCCGGCAATCGCCGCGATGCCCAGCGCCAGCGCCGGGCTCTTGCGAACGAATTCCTTGGCGTCGTCGCCCAGTTCATTCAGGTCCTTGGCCTCGATCTTGGCGGCGGTTTCCTGCATCGAACGGGCCGCGGTGCGGGCATAGTCGCCATATTTGGCGCCCAGCTTCTCGTCGATTGTTCCGGCATTGTCGGCCACGATCTTGCCCAGGCTGGCGATCGCGTCGCTGGTCTTGGCCTTGCCTTCCTTGGCGAGGTCGCCGGCGCGGACCTTGGCCTGATCGGCGAGGTCCTTGGCTTCATCGGCCCAGTCGCCGCTACGGGCAGTAATCTGATCCTTGTAGGCGCCGGCTTTGGCCTGGGCATCCTGCGACAGCTTGTGCGCGCGGG
>CAZOSI010000228.1:0-4513 GCA_964582485.1 uncultured Novosphingobium sp. | reverse complement strand
GCGACCGCGCTGTTCTATGGCGATTCGATGATCACTCCGGCGATGTCGGTGCTCTCGGCAACCGAGGGGCTTCAATATGTCCACGCCGGGTTCAAATCGTGGATCGTCCCGCTGGCCGTGGCGATCCTGTTTGCGTTGTTTGCGATCCAGGCGCGCGGGACAGAGAAAGTTGGCAAGCTGTTCGGTCCGATCATGCTGCTCTATTTTCTGGCCTTGGCGGCGATGGGATTGATGCATCTTGCCGCGATGCCGACGATTGTCCTGGAAACGATCAATCCGGTCAACGCGATCAGATTCTTCATGACCGACGGTTTTCGAGCATTTGTCGCGATGGGCAGCGTCGTGCTGGCGGTTACCGGGGCTGAGGCTCTCTACGCCGATATGGGGCATTTCGGGCGCAAGCCGATCGGGGTTAGCTGGATGACCTTCGTGTTGCCTTCGCTGATGCTGAACTACATGGGGCAGGGGGCGATGGTCCTGTCGACTACGCCCGAACAGGCTGCATTGCTGATCAAGGACCCGTTCTTCCTGATGATCCCCGATGCGGTGCGTATTCCGGTGATCTTCCTGGCGCTGGCCGCGACGATCATCGCCAGCCAGGCAGTGATTTCGGGAGCCTTCAGCCTGACCCAGCAGGCGATCAACATGGGCTTCCTGCCGCGGATGCAGATCAAGCACACCAGCGCGGCGGCGGCCGGGCAGATATATATCCCGACGCTCAACTGGGCGCTGATGGTCATGGTGATCATCCTGGTG
This sequence comes from uncultured Novosphingobium sp., assembly GCA_964582485.1. GTDB lineage: Bacteria > Pseudomonadota > Alphaproteobacteria > Sphingomonadales > Sphingomonadaceae > Novosphingobium. Next base: position 3,757 of record CAZOSI010000228.1, on the reverse strand, counting down.
CTGTTCTTCCAGTCTTCCAGCAACCTCGCTGCCGCCTATGGCATCGCGGTGACCGGCGCGATGTTCATCGACACGATCCTGTTGGCTGCCGTGCTGATCACGCTGTGGCGCTGGCCGCTGTGGAAGGCAGTGCCGCTGATTGCAGTGTTTATCATGGTCGATTTGGCTTATCTCGGCGCTAACCTGCTCAAGGTGCCGCAGGGTGGGTGGGTCCCGCTCGCGATCGGCCTTTTCATCTTTACCCTGCTGACCACCTGGTCGCGCGGTCGCGCGCTCATGCGGGCCTCGATGACCGAAGGCACGATCCCGATGGAGATTTTCGCCAAGAGCGCCCATTCCAGCGCCCAGCGCGTGCCCGGAACGGCGATCTTCATGGCCAGCACCAATTCGGGCGTTCCCTCTGCGCTGCTCCACAATATCAAGCACAACAAGGTGCTGCATGAACGGGTTATCGTCCTGACTGTCGCAATCCAGGACGTTCCCTTCGTCGATCCCGAAAAGCGCTGCGCCGTGAAGGACATGGGCCAGGGCTTTTACCGCCTGACGCTGAAATACGGCTTCCTTGAGGAAACTGACATTCCTACCGCGCTCAAGACCGTCAAGCTCGGCGGGGGACCGTTCGAAATGATGAAGACCAGCTTCTTCCTCTCGCGTCAGACCCTGCTGGCCTCTGCCAAACCGGGCATGGCGATCTGGCGGGAAAAGCTGTTCGCCTGGATGCTGCGTAATGCTGCCAGCGCGATGGAATTCTTCCGCCTGCCCACCAACCGCGTGGTTGAGCTGGGCAGCCAGGTTGAAATCTAGCCCTAGCTTCGCCGCCCGCGATTGCGTTCGGCAAACCAGGGTTTCATCCGGCGGATCGCTTCTTCGACCAGCGGGGTGGACACTGCAAAGCTGAAGCGGACGAAGCGGTTGCCTTGGACCGGGTCGAAATCGATTCCCGGCGCCGTTGCGACCCCGGTGTCGCGCAACAGTTGCTGGCAAAACTCCATGCTGTCATCGGTATAGTCCGAATCATCGGCATAGACGTAGAACGCGCCATCGGGCGGCGCGATACGGGCCAGGCCAAGGTCGGGCAGGGCCTCGAGCAGCAATTGTCGGTTGCGCGCATAAGTCGCGACATTGGCCTCAAGTTCGTCGGTGCAGTCCATCGCCACCAGACCGGCATGCTGGGCCAGACTGGGCGGGGTCAGGAACAGGTTGCCCATCCGCGCGCGGGCGGCATCGATCCCGCTTTTCGGCACGAGCAGCCAGCCCAGTCGCCACCCGGCCATCGAGAAATACTTGGAAAAGCTGTTGACCACCAAGGCCTGCGGTTCGACTTCAAGGATCGAGGGCGTCTCGATGCCGTAGGCGATCCCGTGGTAGATCTCGTCAGAGATGATCGTGATGCCCCGTTCGCGGCAGACCCTGGCAATAGCGGCGAGTTCCTCGCGCGGGATTACGGTGCCGGTAGGGTTGGCCGGGCTGGCCAGGATCACGCCCCTGGGCGCGGGATCGAGCGCGGCCAGTGCCGCCGCGCTGAGCTGATAACGCTCGGTCTCGCCGCATTCGATCTCGACCGGCACCATGTGCAGCGCCTTCAGGTTGTTACGATAGGCGACGTAGCCGGGGCGGGCCAAAGCCACCCGGTCGCCGGGATCGAAGCTCATGCTCAGCGCCATGACCAGCGCGGGCGAGGCCCCTGCGGTCAGGATGATCTGGGCCGGGGCAACCTCAACACCGTACTTTTCGGCGTAGTGGCGGCAGATCCGCGCCTTCAGCGGCTGGCTTTCCCAATAGCCCATCGGATCGCAATCGAGCACGCGGTGCGCTTCGGCGATGGCTGCTGCCGGGGCACCGGTGCTGGGCTGGCCGAATTCCATATGGATCACATCGCGGCCCTGCTCGTGAAGCTGACGAGCCAGCGCGGAAATTGAGATGGCGTGGAATGGATCTATCTGGGCGGTCATGCCAAGCGGTTACCACGCCCGGCCCAAAAGAAAAGGCGCGGCGCCCGCCGGGGCACCGCGCCTTTCGCAAATGCTTGGCGGATCAGCCGAGGTTGGCGCTGACCATGCAATAGAGCATCGGCAGCGACAGCAGCGTGTTGGTGCGGCTGGCATAGAGCGCGCGCGGTGCGGCGGCTGCCTTTTCCTCAGCGCTGGCTTCGACCAGGCCGAGGATCTTCTTCTGGGCCGGCCAGATGATGAACCAAACGTTGAAAGCCATGATCAGCGCCAGCCACATGCCGAGCCCGATCAGGTTTTCGCTGGCAGTGGCACCGGCAAAGGTCATCGCGCGGTGGCCGTAGCCGGACAGGAACGCAATTGCGAGGCCGGTCAGCACGGTCAGCAGGGCGCCATAGCGGAAGAAGAACAACACCTTGGGTGCGATGTAGCCGGTGACGCCGCCCTTCAGCTCAGCCGGGATCGACGGCATGGTCGGCACCTGGACGAAGTTGAGGTAATAGAGCAGCCCAATCCAGACGATGCCGAAGAAGACGTGCAGCCAGCGCAGCACCGAATTGGCGTTGAGCGGCAGCGTCCCTTCAGATGCGCCCACGAAATGATAAGCCACGGCAATTGCCAGCACGAAGCCGGTCAGCAGCACCAGGTGCAGATTTCCGAAAAACTTGGCCATGATTGTCCCCTACATCCAGTCAGTTTTGGTTTAAATTTTCGACCCAGGCGCCGCCGTGGCAGCGCGCTTAGGCACTATTGCGCGAATGCGACTGCTTGTCACGCTTGTTGCGATCCATTTTCACTCATGCGGGGGATCCGAGATCACCTCATCCTCCGCCTCCCGCAGCAGACCATGACGCAGCAACATCGGCAACTGCGCAAAAGTGAACAGGAAAGACAGTGGCATGAACACCCAAAGCTTGAGCGAGATCCAGGTCCCGAAATTGCCGTTCTCTACATTGTAGAAATGGCGCAGCACCTCGTTCAGCGCGGCCAGGAAGATGAAGAACAGGCCCCAGTTGCGCGAAAGCTTGAGCCAGCCGCGCTCGTCCAGGCCTTCGAAGGCGGCTTCGAGCAGATACTTTAGAAGCGCCTTGCCGCGCCAAACCCCAACCAGCAGAATTGCGGCAAACAGTAGGTAAATCGCGGTTGGTTTGATTTGGATAAAGAGTGGGTCGCGAAGCAGTATTGTCAGACCGCCGAATCCGACGATCAGCAATGTGGAGAGGCTCAGCATCGGCGAGATATGGCCTAGCCGCCAGCGCGAGACGATCAGCGCGATGACCGCGGCCACCATGAAGGCGCCGGTGCTTTTAACCACCGCCAACACTTCGGCCACCGCATCGTGCGCGCCACTGGGCGGCGAGAACTGGCGGTAGACCAGGAAGAACACCAGCACCGGGCCGTAATCGACCAGCAGGTTAAGCCAGCCCGACTTGGGCTTCTTGTCGGCTACGTCGCTCATGCCACCCCCGCGATCACGCGCGCGACCAGATCGGGATCGAACGGGCGCAGGTCGTCGATCTTTTCGCCAACCCCGATCGCGTGGATCGGCAGGCCATATTGTTCAGCGGCGGCAACCAGCACGCCGCCGCGCGCGGTGCCGTCGAGTTTGGTCATGATCAGTCCGGTCACGTTTGCCACTTCCTTGAAGACCTCGATTTGTTGCAGCGCATTCTGGCCGTTGGTAGCATCAAGCACCAGCACCACGTCGTGCGGCGCTTCCGGGTTAAGCCGGCCGAGCACACGGCGGATCTTCGCCAGTTCGTCCATCAGCTCGCGCTTGTTCTGAAGCCGCCCGGCGGTGTCGACGA
>CAZOSI010000227.1:0-4585 GCA_964582485.1 uncultured Novosphingobium sp. | reverse complement strand
CATCAGACTACGAATCTGAGGGTCGGACGTTCGAATCGTTCCGGGCGCGCCATTTCCCAAAGCCTCCTTTTCGGGAGGCTTTTTTGTTGGTTGTCCGGGGTGCGGGGCGCTCCTAAGTGAGTGCGATGGACGGCGACAACCCTGTCAGTGAAGACACCCGGTCGGTCTGGCGTTTCGCCAGGGCCAGTCGCGCCCATGTGGTCGTCGATGCCGCAGCCTATTTCACGCTGATGCAACAGGCGATGCTGCGCGCCCAGCAGCGGATTCATATGATCGGGTGGGATTTCGATACGCGGGTGCGGCTTGGGCCAGGGCGCAAGTTCTACAATCGGCCAGACCGCAACTTGCAGCCGGCCCGGCTTGGGCCCTTCGTGATCTGGCTGGTCAAGCGCACAAAAGGCCTTGAGGTGCGTGTGCTGAAATGGAACTTCGGAGCGCTGAAGTTCATTTTTCGCGGATCGATGATTCTCGACTTGATCCGTTGGTTCCTGAATCGCGGGATCGCTTTCAAGTTCGATTCGGCGCATCCCCTGGGTTGCAGCCATCACCAGAAGATTATCGTGATCGATGACAATTTCGCCGTTTGCGGCGGGATAGACATGACAAGTGATCGCTGGGATACGCCCGAGCACCTCGAAGGCGATCCCAGGCGGCGCCACCCCTATGGGACCAGGCTCTATGGCCCGTGGCACGATCTGACCATGCTGGTCGAAGGGGCCGCTGCTGCCGCCTTGGGCGATCTTGGCCGGGACCGCTGGGTCACGGCCGGGGCCGCACCGCTACTGCCGTGCGCCCCGCAAGCCGAAACGGCCTGGCCCGAAGCGCTGCGGGCCGAATTTGTCGATGTCGAAGTTGGCATCGCAAGAACCAGGTCGGCTTGGGGTGGAGCCGAGGAGGTGCGCGAGATCGAGCAGCTGTTTGTTGAACAGATCCGCCGGGCCAAACGGCTGATCTATGCCGAAAGTCAGTACTTCGCTTCGCGCGCTGTAGCCGAGGCGATTGCCGAGAAGGTAAGCGAACCCGATCCACCCGAGATTGTTCTGATCAATCCCGAAAGCGCGGAAGGCTGGCTGGAACAAACCGCTATGGACGGGGCGCGGGTGCGGCTGTGCCACGCAATTGCGCAGCGCGACCACAAGCAACGGTTTCGAATATATGTTCCGCGTAACGCTGCAGGCTCGCCGATCTATGTTCATTCCAAGATGATGATCGTCGATGACGAGATCGTCCGGGTCGGGTCTGCCAATATGAACAATCGTTCGATGGGGCTTGACAGTGAATGCGACCTTTTCATTGACGCCGCCCGGCCCGGCAACAATCACGCCCGCGAACCGATCCGGCGACTGCGGGTCAAGCTGCTGGCCGAACATATCGGGCTGCCGCAAGAGAGGGTTGAGCGTGACCTTGCCCGAAATGGTTCGATGATCGATCTGATCGAGAAAGCCCCGCGCGAGGGCAAACGGCTCGATCCTTTTGGCTTGCGTCCGCTGACTGATGCGGAGAAAGCAGTTGCCGATAACGCCTTGTTTGATCCTGAACGACCCGAACACCTGTTCGAACCGTTCAGTGCCAGGCGGGGTTTGTTTCGCCGCGGCGGCTTTTTGCGCCGTCCGGGCTGAAGGAGAAGCGAATGTCCTGTGCGCATGATGGCGGCGAAGAAGCGCCTCCGGCCAAAATGCCGGTTCCCGCAGATGTCCAGGAGGCAATCCGCACCCTGATTCGCTGGTCGGGCGATGATCCGACCCGCGAAGGTCTGGTCGATACACCCGCGCGGGTGGCACGGGCGTGGAAGGAATATTGCGAGGGCTACAGCGAAGACCCGGCCTATCACCTCTCGCGGCAGTTCGCCGAAGTCGGCGGTTACAACGAGCTGGTGCTGCTGAAAGACATTCCGTTTCAGTCGCACTGCGAGCACCACATGGCCCCGATCACCGGCAAGGCCGCGATCGCCTATATGCCGAGCCAGAGCGTGGTCGGGATTTCCAAACTGGCCCGCGTGCTCCACGGCTATGCCCGCCGCCTGCAGATCCAGGAACGCCTGACTGCCGAGGTCGCGCAATGCATCTGGGACAACCTGAAGCCGCATGGTGTTGCGGTGGTGATCGAGGCGCAACACGGCTGCATGACCGGGCGGGGGGTCAAGACTCCAGGCGTCGGCATGGTCACCAGCCGGCTGATGGGCTGCTTCCTAGACGATCACCGCAGCCGCAAGGAAGTGCTCAGCCTGATGGGCTATTGAACTTGGCGACTGCTGTTCAGCCAGTGATGAGCATTTCTGAGCTTGAGGCGTTTTTCCGCCAGGCTTTTCCTGATGCTGAGGATCACCAGCATGCCCGGATCGATGCGATCGAACCGGGTCGGGTGCGACTGATCCTTGAGCCTGAGGCGATGGGGTTGCGGCCGGGCGGAGTGGTTTCTGGCCCGACCCAGATGGGCTTGGCCGATCGTGCAGCCTATGCGGTAATTCTGGCCCATATCGGCCCGGTCGCGATGGCTGTGACCAGCAACCTTAATTACAGCTTCCTGCGCCCGGTTCCGCACGCCAGACTGACAGCCGATGCTTTGCTGCTTAAACTGGGGCGCCGTTTGGCAACAGTCGATGTCCGGCTGTGGCAAGACCTTGAAACGCGCGTGCTGGGCCAGGCTACCGTGACTTACGCGATTCCCGTCTGACAGAAGGCCCGGAAGATCGGGTGGGACCTTCCGGGCCAGTAGAGGGTTGGGGGGAGATCCTTCCCTCTGGGACGCACCAGTTTAATTGCATGATTGCTTGTGATCTGCATTGAGCGGAATCAAAAACCCCTCCCCCACATAGGGGAGGGGTTTTTGATTGGGTTTTGAGGAAGGATCAGAGCTGTTCGAGCACGTATTCCGCGCTGGACACCTTGAATTCGCCCGGCGCTTCGACGTGGAGCTGCTCGACGGTGCCATCGTTCACCACCATCGCAAAGCGCTGGCCGCGCTTGCCAAGGCCAAAGGCGCTGCCGTCCATTGTGAGGCCCAGCGCTTCGGCGAAATCGCCGTTGCCATCGGCCAGCATGGTCACGTCGGCGCTGCCGCCCGATTGGCCCCAGGCGCCCATCACGAACGGATCGTTGACCGCGGTGCAGGCGATCTCGTCGATGCCCTTGGCCTTGAGGTCAGCGGCTTTTTCAACATAGCCGGGCAGGTGCTTGGCCGAGCAAGTCGGGGTGAAGGCACCCGGGACCGAGAACAACGCAACGCGCTTGCCGGCGAAATAGTCGGCGCTTTGCACCGCTTCAGGGCCGGCTTCGGTGGCCTTGACCAGTTTCACATCGGGCAGCTTGTCGCCGACTGCGATTGTCATTCTAACTCTCCTTGGCTTGGGGGCTTGTGATTACGTCGCAGCATATAGGCACGCACCCGGCCGGCACAAGGCGCAGCTGCCATGGTTAAGTTCGCTTTACTGCCCCGCTTTAAGATTGGGTAAACCGGATCCGCCAAGCTCTGGCCTGCGGGGATCAACCCGTCGGGAGACTGCACCATGAAATTCGCCAAAGGGGTCGCGGCGGGCCTTGCTACCGCATTACTGCTATCATCCATCCCAGTCAGCGCAAACGCTGGCATGAGCCAGGCAGAGAAGCTGCGCCGGCTCGACATCATGCTGATGGTTACTGGGCTGCGCTGCCGCACCACGCCGGACAATTTCCAGAGCGACTATGGCCGTTTCACCACTGCGCACCTGGGGGCGCTGAATGCGGCCAGCAATACACTCAAGGCTGACTTCGCCCGCCGCTATGGAGCGGTTGGCGCCAACCGTGCGCTCGATCGGCTCAGCACCCAGATGGCGAACGAATACGGGCAGGGGCACCCTTGGCTGAATTGCGGACAGCTCAAGCTGGTGGCCCGCTCGCTGGCCGAAATGCGCGGGACGGCGCCCCTGGTTGAGGCTGCCAATGAACTGCTCGATCGCGGACCGCGGCAACTGGCCTGGGTGCGCAGCTAGGAACGGCGCGCGGGCGATCCGGGCTGAACACAGGACCGGTCATAAAAGGCTGAAGCGGATACACTGCCAAGCGGCCTCAGGCCGGTGCATGGTCCTGATGTTCGTGATATAAAGATATCTTTATATTTGCCTCCGCTTTGGCAAGCGGCTAATGGCGGCGTCGGTTCGGCGCCGCCTATTTGTTTGGCAGGTGCCGGTAGGATACAAGACAGGAGCCCACAATCGTGGCCAATGAGCATGACTATGTGATCGCCGACATCGGCCTTGCCGATTTCGGGCGCGCGGAAATCGCCATCGCTGAAACCGAAATGCCAGGCCTGATGGCACTGCGCGAAGAATTCGGCCCGAGCCAGCCGCTCAAGGGCGCGCGGATCACCGGATCGCTGCATATGACGATCCAGACCGCGGTGCTGATCGAAACGCTCACCGCGCTTGGTGCCGAAGTGCGCTGGGCTACCTGCAACATCTTTTCGACCCAGGATCACGCCGCCGCCGCAATCGCAGCTGCGGGCATTCCGGTCTTCGCGGTCAAAGGTGAAAGTCTGGCTGAATACTGGGACTACGTCGGCTCGATCTTCGATTGGGATGACGGCACCGGCCGCACCGCCAACATGATCC
>CAZOSI010000226.1:0-4605 GCA_964582485.1 uncultured Novosphingobium sp. | reverse complement strand
AGATATGACTGCAGCGCGCAAGTTGGCCAAGGGTTCCAGGCCAATCAGGCTGACGGTAAAAGCGAACAAAGCGGCGTTGCAGAGCAAAACCCCGCCCAACACCAGGGAGCGCACGCGTTCGAAGTGGGCGCTGAAATCCTCGTCTTCATCATCCGGAAAAATCAGCGCCGCGCTGACATAGTAGATTCCGGTGACAATGAAGCCCGCGAACATCAGAGGCCAGCTTACCTTGAGGCCCCCGCGAAGTTGCCAACCGAACATCCAGAAAGTGACGACGTCGCACGAAACAAGAAGCCCTAGCAGTGCGGTTGGCCAACCAATCTTCACCCGGTGCTTGGACTTGAGCGCACGGGCCAAACCCGCCAGCGCTTCGGCTAGCGCCAAGCCCAGCAAGAGACCAAAAAGCGAAAAGATGAACTCCAGATCGTCCACTTCTCAGTTCTCTGCGTCAATCAGCGCCTGGACCCGTTTGTAGAACGCCTCACGCGCGGCGGGTTCCGGCCCCATCGTCGCGCGGGTCCAGTTGGCGTTGCTGGCGATTACCAGCTTGCGCTTGGGATCGATGAAGATACCCTGGCCAAAGATGCCCTGCGCGGCGACCGAGCCGTCGTCATAGGTCCACCATTGAAAGCCATAGCCGTGGCCCGGCTCGCCAATGTCCTTCTGCTTGGTGATCGCCTGGGCGAACCAGTCAGTGGGAACGATCTGCTGGCCGTCGGCTCCTTTGCCGCCGCCCAGCACGAACAGCCCGAAGCGGGCGAAATCGCGGGTCGAAGCCTGGATGCAGCAACCGGCGATTTCATGCCCGGTCTGGCCCAGCAACCAGGTTGCGGGCGCTTCCATCCCGGCTGGTTGCCAGATCTTCTCCTGCAGGTACTGGCTGAGCGGTTTCTTCGTGGCAGAGGAAACCAACACGCCGATCAGGTTGGTCTCACCGGTGTTGTAATGCCAGACTTCGCCCGGCGGATGGGCACGGGGGAGCTTGCGCATATAACTGACGGTGGCGTCCATGCCGGCCTCGGGCTCGGCGTTGTTGAATCGGGCGACATCGGCGTTGGGGTCTTCGTAGTCCTCGTTCCACCTGACCCCGGAACTCATCGTCAGCAACTGGCGGACCGAGACATCGTCATAGGCCGAACCGCGCAGGCCGGGGATATAGGTGCTGACCTTGTCTTCCAGGCTCTTGATATGGCCGTCGCGGATCGCTGCGCCAACCAGAGTGGAAGTGAATGACTTGGCGACCGAGAAGCTGGTCCAGCGGCCCTTGCCGTCAAACCCCAGTCCATAGCGTTCAAACCGAACCTTGCCGTCCTGAATGATGACCAGACCGGCAGCGCGCTGCTCGGCCATATAGGCATCGACACCGGGGATGGTCAGCGGCGTGCCTTGCGCCAGCGGCAAGGCCGCAGTGGCAGGCGCCACCTCATTGGCCTTGGCCAGCACCGGCAGCCGGTCCATTGCCCGGAAGGCTGCATCGCGCTGATCGAGCTTCCAGGCGAGCACGTCGCGATCGGTCGGCATTGCCGCCAAAAGACCGCGGGTCTCAGAATCGAGGCTGGCGTACCAGCCGCCGCCAGCTGCAAGAACCAAAGCTGCTGCCGCTAGCGCGATCGTCCTCTTGCGCATATCTCACTCTCCCTCAGCACCAGCCTAGCGAGCCGGCGGCAGAGGGCAAGCGGCAGCGTCATGCCTTCGGCGCAACCTTGCGGATCATGCCTTCCTGCGCAACGCTGGCCACCAGCCTGCCTTCGCGGGTGAAGATCTTGCCGCGGTTGAAGCCGCGTCCGCCGCCGCTCCACGGACTGTCGGTAGCGTAAAGCAGCCACTCGTCAGCGCGGAATGGTTCGTGAAACCAGACGGCATGGTCCAGGCTGGCACTGACCACTTCGCCGCGTGCCCAGCTCAAGCCGTGGGGCAGGGCGCAGGTGCCGAGCAAAGTCATGTCGCTGGTATAGGCCAGAATCGCTCGGTGTACGCGCGGATCGTCAGGCAGTGGGGCGACGGTCTTGAACCACGAATGGCTGCGCGGCGGGGCTGGCTGCGGGTTCATCCAGTGCCGGCCTTCCACGGCGCGCATCTCGACCGGGCGCGGGCTGAGGAAATGGTGCCGCGCCTCTGGCCTGGCTTGTTCGGCAAAACGGCGACGAACCTCGACCTCGGGCTCCAGCTCTTCGGGCGGGGGGACATCCGGCATCTCGGCATCGATGTGATGGAGGCCTTCTTCGTGACGCTGGAAACTGGCGGTAAGGTTGAGGATCGGCCGGCCCTGCTGGCTGGCCACGACCCGGCGGTTGGAAAACGATCCACCATCGAAATCACGCGTGACCTGGTAATCACTTGGATGCTCCTCGCTGCCGCCGCGCAGGAAATAGGCGTGGAGCGAATGGGCTGGGCGATCGCCGGCCACGGTCGCTTCGGCCGCGTTGAGCGCTTGGGCGATCACCTCGCCGCCGAAGACCCGGCCGATCCCGCCGCGCTTGCGTCGGCCAGTATAGCGGTCTTCGCCCTCGGGCTTAACGTCGAGCAGCTTGAGCAGGCCGGCGACGAGTTGTTCGGGGGTGCGTTCTCCATCCATCGCACCGCCTTTGCGTTGCGAATGAGGACGCGTCAATGGGCGGCGCTAAAGCGTGGCGGCCTGTTCCAGCCGGAGCAGCGCTGCGAACAGGCCGCGCCGGACTTTCCCGCCGATTGCGATCGAGACCCGTCCGACCGTGCGGCGTTCGCGCCAGATGTGGTCGATCATCGGATGATCGGCAGCGGCGCAGCTGTCACACCAGGCGATCACTGGATCGGACAGCAGATCCAGGTTCTCGCGCTGAACCAGCACGCCAGGGGAATAGCGGGCGTAACGCTCGTCAAATGCGGTCTTGTAGGAATAGGCGCCGGGCAGAGTGAGAAAATTGGCGAGCATGGCGATCGGCTGGTCATCCAGGGTCAGAGTGAGCCGCTCAAGCTTTCCGAGCCGCGCTGCGCCTTGCAGGGCCTCCTTGAACAGTTGGCTCGTGGCCTGGTGCGAGGCAAGCGCGGAGCCGGCAGTTCCCTTCCAGCCAGAATGCTCAAGCGCGAGGAAATCGTCGATCCAGCGGCAGAGCCTTTGTTCATCGCGGCTTCGCTCGAACCGGACTTCGCCAAGCTCGGACAGCCGCGCAGACTGGCGGCGAAGTTCCTTGCGTTTCTTGCCGGACAGGCTTTCCTCGAAATAGGCTTGGGGTGAAAGCGCGGAAGCCAGCATGGCGCGCTCTTCGCGGAACACCAGACCCGAGGTGCGGTCCTGCTCGGTGACAACGTGCTTGAGCGCAGCGTAGAGCGGGCCTTCCAGCGGGAGGGTTGACAGATGAAGGAACAGAGAGGCGCCTCCCTGGCGATCGGCCCAGTCCAGCAGCGCCCGCCAGAACGGCTTCTCGAGCCCGTTCGCGACCAGCGGGCTGCCGAGGAAGCAATTGCCGTGGATCCAACCGCAAAGCTGGGGGATTGGCCGCCCGTAGTACCGCCGCTCGTGGCGGACTGGCAAAAGACCGATCAAATCGCCATTCGCTTCGACCCGCAGGATCGAGACGCTGCCTTGCGGATCGAGCGCGCGCAATGCCGGGAGCAGGTACCAGCCTTCGTGGAAGGGGTTAGGCTCGGTCGCGCAGAGCGCCAGCGCATCCCAAGCGAGGCGCGCCTCGGGCGTGTCCATGGCGGTCCAGTGCCCGACGCGCACCTGGATATGGGGCGCTGCGGCAGGGCCAAGGCATGCCGTCGTGCCGTCCATTCCTAAGTCGTTATTGGCTACGCTCGCCAAGCAAAACCCCCTGCGCCGGCCAAAAATGCGGCTGGGCAGGGGGTTTAGTCATGAAGTGCCAAGGAATGGCTAACGTGGCCTACTTCGCGGCAAAAAGCCGTTGCGCCATGGCTTCAATGTCAGGATCTGCCGCCGGCTTTTTCGCATAGTCCGGATCGGCAGGAATATAGGCCGGATTGAACTTTCCGAGCCAGGCTGCGGTGCCTCCGAGCCACTCGATCCGTTCTTCCTTGGTAAAGAACACCCCATAGTGGCCGTTCTTTGGTTGCTCAATATATGCGAATTCAACGCCTTCCTTCTTGCCGGTCTTGCGCAGGGCGCCAGCCAACGCCCGGCCCTGGGCGATCGGAACGCGCGGATCCCGCACGCCGTGAACGATCAGGATCGGAGACCAGGTTCCAGTGGCATTTCGGGCGGGCGAGACTTCGCTGAGTGAATTTGCGCCTTTCGCCAGATAGTTTGCTCCGAATGATCCAAGATAGCCCTGGTCATAATCACGCATCATCGGCAGGTCATAGACCCCGGCACCGGCGATGGTGCAGCGCCAGCGCGGTGCATCGCGCTGTGCAGCCCGTGCCGAAGCATAGCCGCCATAGGACCAGCCCATCATGCATGCCCGTTTCGGATCAACCAGACCCTTCGCGGCAAGGTGATCGACCACGTCATTGAGATCGTCTTGCATGCGGGTGCCAAAACCGTCCTTGCGGCCCGCCTTGACGAATTCAGTGCCATAGCCACCTGAGCCGCGATAGTTCGGCTGGACCACGACATAGCCTTGTTCGGCAATCGACTGTGCCCACTGATCGTATTCGGCATAATCG
>CAZOSI010000225.1:0-4656 GCA_964582485.1 uncultured Novosphingobium sp. | reverse complement strand
CGGATCTGCCCGGTGCGAGCCCAGCGGCTGACCGTGGCAAAGCCGACCTGCGGCAAGTGGCGCTTGAACCAGCGATCCAGCCGTACTCCGTCATCGTCGTCGGCGACGGTGAACTGGCGGACCGTATCCGCCGGAATGATGCCGCGCGCTGTCATGCGAAATTCCTTGCGAGCGCCAGCCCTGCGATCAGTCCGACAATCCCGCCAGCCAGCGAGAGGGCGGCATAAAGCGCCGCGCCCATCATGTTGCCGCGCTGGGCCAGACTCACCAATTCGAGGCTGAAGGCAGAAAAGGTGGTGAACCCGCCCAATACGCCGACGCCGAGCAGCAGGCGCCACTGCTCACCGCCGTGCCCGTGGCGTGCCAGCCAACCGGCCAGCAGGCCCATCGCCAGGCTGCCCAGCAGGTTGACGCTCAGCGTCGCCCAGGGGAACGAGAGCGATGCGACCGGACCAATCGCGCGCAGCCAGACCAGCCCCGTCAGATAGCGCAGCCAGGCTCCGGCCGCGCCGCCGAGCGCGACCAGGGCGGAATGTTGAAAGAATGAACCGGTCGTCATGGTTCGCGCCTTAGCGGCTGATGCCTGCGGGCGCCACTCCCTTGCCAGCCGGGATCAGGCAGACCAGCGCCGCGATCGCGCTGCCCAGCACCAGTTGCCACGGAAAGGCCACACCTTTCAGCCCGGCGGGCAGAGCCAGGCTGTCGATCACATAGGGCTGGAACGCCAGCACGGTCAGGAATCCGGCAGTGAAGGCGGCGATTACGCTGGCCGAATTTCCGCGCCGGGTGAACAGCGCGACGCCATAAACCCCGATCAGCCCCGAATAGGCGAAGGCCATCACCCCCAGCACGAAATCGAGCAGCGCTGAATCCGCATAGCGCTGCCAATAGTACGAGAGGATCGCCATCGCGAACAGCGCGAGGCCCAGCACCAGGCTGGCGATCCGGCCCATCCGGACAAAGTGCGCCTCGCTCTTGTCGCGCGCGAACGGGCGATAGAGATCGCCGACCAGCACCGCCGACATCGAGATCAGCCCCGAATTGATCGCCGCCGCCGCGATTACCCCGACGGTCACCAATCCGCGCAGCCCGGGCGGGATCTCGGTCAGGATGTAGTGCATGAACACAGTCACTTTCTCGCCCCGGAACGATCCGGCCGCCGCGCCCTGGTAATGCAGGTACAGCAGCGAGCCGATCACAAGGAACAGCAAGATCACCGGCAGGCTCATCCAGACCGAGGCGTAGAGCGAACGCGCGCCCTTCTTCGCGTCCTCGCAGGCCAGCAGCCGCTGGGTGATGTCCTGATCCAGCCCGGAACTGGCGAGGTTGAGCAACATGACTCCGCTCAGCACCGCGAACAGCCCCCACGGCGCGGAAAGATCGAGGGTCGGATTGGCCGGCGACAGCTTGGGCCCCAGCGCGGTCATGGCCTCGCCCAGAGTCATGTCGAGCCCGCTCCAAAGGTGCCAGGCGACCAATAGTGCAGCTCCGACATAGAGCACGACTTGCACGAGATCGCTCCAGATCACCGATTCGAGCCCGCCCATGAAGGTAAAGACCAGCCCGAAGATCAGCAGGCCGAAGGCGGCAAACGCGATGTGCTGGGGGGTGACGTCGAGGAACAGGATCATCGAGACCGCGATCGCCGCCAGATAGAGCCTCGCCCCGCTGGCGAAGATTCGCCCGACCAGATACATCACGGCCGCCGCCCGGCGGGCGCGGGCGTCAAACCGCGCCTCCAGCAGTTCGTAGACCGTGGTGACCCGCAAAACGTAGAACCGGGGAATCAGTACATTGGCGACGATCCAGGCCGCGATCAGCGCCGCCAGCACCCCGCCGATATAGGTATAGTCGCCGCGATAGGAATTGTCCGGCACGCCCAAAAAGGTCGCCGCCGATTGCACGGTCGAAAGCACCGAAACTGCCACCAGCCAGGTCGGCGCGTGATGCCCGGCCAGGAAATAGTCCTCGCTCTTCATGCCCTTGCGCGTGGTCAGCCAGCCGGCCGCGGCCAGCAGCAGCACATAGAGCGCCAGCACAGCCCAATCGATCATGGTGAAACTGGTGTGCACCCGTGCCGTCCCCCTCGCAGGGGAGCAAAGACCACAGAACCGTGGGGGAGGCAATGTGGCGGCGGCATCGGCCCGCTTGGGCGCCAGACCGATGCCGCCGCTGGTGGTGCCCGGTCAGACCTTGACCGGGCTGGGGGCTGATTCGCGGGAGAGCGCCGCAAGCTGGCGCTTCAGCCGCTGGTTTTCAGCGCGCAGGCGGCGCAGTTCCTCAGCCTCTTTGCTCAGCCTGGCGCGGCGCGGTGCGGGGCGGGCGGTGGGGACTCCGCCCAGCCGGTCCCACAAGGCACGGCCGCGGTCGCTCAGCCAGGCGGCGACCTGATCGATCAGACTGCCGGGGCGATAGACCACCGGGGCCTCGCTCCTGGGCAATGGGGTAACCAGTGGTTCATTGGCCTGGCCCAGCGGGATCGCCGGCGGGATCAGCTTTGGCCCGCGCCGGGGCGGCTTGCCGGTGGCCTTGGCCTTGCGCTGGGCCTTGCGGCGCAGCGCCGCAGGCTTGCGCTTCTTCGCGGCCGGTTCGGCCCGGGGCGGCACCGCGAACAGCTGTTCAAGCGTGGGTTGCGGGCGAGGCAGCTCGATCGCCTTGCTCACCGCCCCGCGATGCGGCGGTATCGCGATCTCGGCCGGAAAGGACGGAGCCTTGGCAATCCCGGCTGTCCGAGGCGCTGCGGCGCGGCGGTTTCTCTGGTTGTGCATCGGCAATCATCCCCCTAGAGATCGCGAGTGTTGTGCTTCTAGCACAGGGGAACCGCCCCGCTCAGGCCCAGACTGCTCCATTGCGGAGCCGAAGCCGAGCGGAGTGTCGGGGATAATCCAACCCCGATCTGGGTTTTCCCGGCTTGCCTTGCGTCCGCGACTCTGCTAGCCGCCCGCCGGTTCGAGCCGCATCCCAAGGGATTCGGCGCAATTTCGGTTTTCGGATTAAAAGGCGATCCCCCGCAACGGACAACAGCGGGGTTCTGGCCTTTTGCATGTGAGGTGGCTTAATTTATGCAAATTCTCGTCCGCGACAACAATGTCGAGCAGGCCCTACGCGCGCTCAAGAAGAAGCTGCAGCGTGAAGGCGTCTATCGCGAGATGAAGCTGCGTCGTCACTACGAAAAGCCCAGCGAAAAGCGCGCCCGTGAAAAGGCCGCCGCCGTGCGCCGCGCCCGCAAGATGGAGCGCAAGCGGATGGAGCGTGACGGCGTCAAGTAAAACGCCGTTTGCAAGCTTGAACCTCGGCTTGCGATAAGCCATGAGGGCGCGGAAGGCTTCCGCGCCCTTTTGCATATCTACCAGACAGGGAATCCCGATGACTGAAATCACTCGCGTACCGCTCCAGCCGATCGCCAAGGGCGCGCTGACCAAGCTCTGGCTGGGGGTTGCCGCTGTCGCGCTCGCCGCTGGCGGGGTTGTCTGGACCAGCTTGCCGCCCAGCGTCGATGTCGAAGTGGTCAAGGAAGGCACCGGCGCCTCGCCGACCGAGACCGATGTTGTCACGATCAACTACAAGGGCACGCTGCCCGACGGCAAGGTGTTCGACGAAGGCCAGGGCGCAAAGCTGCCGATGCAGGGCATCATCCCGGGCTTTGTCGAAGCGCTTGAGCAGATGAAGCCGGGCGGCAAGTACAAGGTCGTGATTCCTGCGGCCAAGGCTTATGGCAAGGATGGCAGCCCGCCGACGATCCCGCCCAACACTGATCTCAACTTTGAGATTGAACTGATCAAGGTTCAGGCCCGCGCCCAGGCAGAGGCGGAAATGCAGGCTGAGCAGATGAAGGCGATGGAAGCCGCAGCCGCTGCGGAAAAGGGCGGCAAGAAGAGCGGCACCGGAGCGCCTCCGGGCGGCATGCCGCAGCCCGGCCCGGACCAGGGCGCTCCCGCCAAGCCCGAGTAAACCAAGCTTAAGGTGAATTGAAGCAATGTCGGTCGATACTGCCACGGTGGCCAAGATCGCTGCGCTGGCCCGCATCAAGGTGAGCGAAGCCGAGCTGGAAGCGATGGTTCCCGAACTCAACGGGATCCTGGCTTGGGTCGAACAGCTGGGCGAAGTCGATGTTGCCGGGATCGAACCGATGACCGCGGTGATCGACAACAAGCTGCGCCTGCGCGACGATGTGGTGGGTGCCGATCCGCTGACCGGCGGCGGCGTGCGCGAGGACGTTCTGGCCAATGCTCCGGCCCGTCAGGACGGGTTCTTCGGCGTGCCCAAGGTGATCGAATGATGCGCGGTGACTGGGCGATAAATAGGGACAGTCCCTATTTAAACGGCGATTTAAATAGGGACTGTCCCTATTTAAATCTGAGGTTGAAAGCATGACCGACCTGACTGATCTGGGCGTCGCAGCGATCCGTGATGGGGTTGCCAAGGGCGATTTCACCGCGGTTGAAGTGGCTGAGGCGTTCAACGCCAATGTTGCCGCCGCTTCGACGCTTAACGCGTTCATCGTTGCGACCCCCGAAAAGGCGATCGATGCGGCCAGGGCCACTGATGCCCGGCGCGCGGCGGGCCAGCCGCTTGGGCTGATGGGCGGCGTGCCGATCGGAATGAAGGACCTGTTCGCCACCAAGGGCGTCCAGACCACTGCGGCCAGCCACATTC
>CAZOSI010000224.1:0-4708 GCA_964582485.1 uncultured Novosphingobium sp. | reverse complement strand
CTGGATTCGGGTGATGGCGCCGGGCTCCCGTCAGCCAGCGCACGCAGCCACATAGACCATGGGAAGGCAAGCCGATGAACGCCAGCAAGGCAGCGCCAGTCTATTACAGCGAGTTGCGCCTTTCCAACGTGAAAGCGTTCCTGCCCGGTGTCGTGCTCGATCTTCGGCTGGATGGCGGACCTGCGCCCTGGACCCTCGTGCTGGGCGAAAATGGCCTCGGCAAGACGACACTCCTGCAATGTTTGGCACTTATGCGGCCGATCCTCAACGTCGAGCAAAGCGCACGCACCGACGCACGCGACCCCGATCGCGTCGAACCGGCGATTCCCGCCTATGAAGACGCGCTGCTGGTCGAGATTGCGCGGGTCGGCGAAGGATTGCAGGTCGACATCGAAGCTGAATTCTCGATCGGACGGGAACTTCGGCCGGTGGAACGGCCCAAAGGGCGCGGGAAACACGTCGCGACCAAAGCAGCATATCGCGTCGAAAAGCAGGACCTCACCGAATTCGATTTCAGCAAAACCAAGCGTAAGCCATTCGTGCCACCCCTAGTCGTTGGCTACAGCGCGGCACGCCATCCGCCGTACCGGCGCAGCGATGTCGTCTCAGATCAGGACGACTCGACCGCCTCTCTGTTCAATGCCGAGATCGAACTCGCCGACGCTGTTCAGATCCTCGAGGATCTCGATCATATCGCGCTACGCGAGGATCGTGATCGCAAGGGCAGGTCTGGCGGCGCGGAAAGCCGCGCAGCAATCCTCTACCGCGAAATCCGGCACGCGCTCTCCTGCATCTTACCTGAAGTCGAGCATCCCGAGCGCGTCCATGTCTATGGCCCGGCACTCCCCGGTTTTGCCGAGAAAAAGACCGGCGTCTGGATTGAAACCTATTCCGGCGAAGTGCCGCTCCATTCGCTGAGCATCGGCTATCAGACGATGTTCGCCTGGACCGTCGACCTTGCCTGGCGAATGGCCGAATATCACAAGGACAGCGTCGATCCGCTCCGTGAACCGGCCATCGTCCTGATCGACGAGCTCGACCTCCATCTCCATCCCAAATGGCAACGCCGCGTCCGGCGTGATCTGTCCGGCGTGTTTCCCAAGGTGCAGTTCATCGTTACGACGCACAGTCCCGTCCTGGCGCAGACATATCTTGACACTAATATCGCGGTGGTCACCCGGGAAGGTGATCACGCGATCATCGACAATGACCCGCAGACCGTGCGCAGCTGGCGGCTCGACCAAGTGAGCGTTGGCCTGCTGCACGATGGCGACCCCTATGCGCCTGAAATTGTCGAAGCCTTCGAAACTCGGCGAACCCTGCTCGGCAAACAGACGCTCGATCTGGAAGACCGGGAACGCCTTGAGGCCGCCAATGCTCTGGTCGCTGCGATCCCGAGCGATCTCGCGCCCGAGGATGATGTAGCTGCCAAGCTCATTCGTGAAGCTGCCGCGCTGCTGACGACTCGCACGCCGTGATCCGCCATACCAAGTCTGCCGCGGTGCCGCCGTCGCTCGGACGCGGGGTCCAGGCCAATGATGACAACTGCAGCGCCTATGACGCCGCCCCAGCGGATTATGGCAGTGGCGCGCAAAGCTTCGATATCCGCAAGGGGATCTACGGCACCGACGTTGTCAAACGCCAATTAAAGGCCGACCAGCACGACAAATGCGCCTTCTGCGAAGCAATTTTCGATGCCAATGTCGCCGGAGATGTCGAGCACTACCGCCCGAAGGGCGCGGTCGATACCGATGCCGGACGAATCTATCCGGGTTATTATTGGCTGGGTTACACCTGGGAGAACCTCTGTTACGCCTGTCCGGATTGCAATTCCTATCGCAAGCGCAACTGGTTTCCCCTAGAGAACGAAGCCAACCGCGCCCGCGATCATCACGCTGATATCACGCTGGAGCAGCCGCTGCTGCTAGATGCCTATGGTCCGCGCGACCCGCGCGCGCACATCGCGTTTCGTGGGGAAGCGGTGACCGGATTGACCGCAGCGGGCAACGCGACAATCGATATTCTCGCGCTTGGAAGGACGGCCCTAGCGCGTGACCGGCTCCAGCACCTGCGAATGCTTACGCTGGTGCATGAAAGTGTTTCCTTGTTCGACGGCGATCCGCGTCCCGAGGCCATCGCGTTTCTCCAGCGCGCGCGCGCTGAGCTTGCTGCCGCAATCCTACCCGATGCTAGGTTCAGCGCCGCAGCAGCCGATCATCTGGCTGCGCTCGATGCAGGCGATAATTTCCTCCCTGGCTCGGTGGCGTAACTGTCCACCCTCTAGCCAGCGATCTGATGCAAGCCGTCCGTAGCGTGCTCGTGCGGCCGCAGCAGCCAACGCACGAGGTGGCGACCGATTGGCGTAAGGCCGGGAGCGTTGGCAAGCGTTGCAACGGCGGCGATTTCCTGTGCGATCTGGGCCCGGCGGCGGCTGAGATAGATGCGGTCTTCCGATGATGTAGAAGGTGCCGCTTCAAGCTGCGCCAGCCATTGATCAATCCCGGTGAATACATAGAGACCGTGCAAAAGGCCGGCGAGCGGGCGTTCACATTGCTGCCAGGGCGAAAGCCCGGTCGCGTCGGTTTCCAACACCATTGGCGCATCCCGTTCAATGAGCGTGAGCTGGAGGTGCATGGCTTCATGCAGCAGCGATTCCGCAAGGCGAAGTGTACCGTGCCGCTCACCGATCGGCACTGACACGAAGATTGAAAACGGGATCGAAGGTTCGGAATGGCTGACATCATAACCCGGTCCCTGCGCTTCGATCACATGGATCGCGCCGACCAGACCAGTGACGGTGTGAACTGCGCCACCTAGACTTAGTCGGTCGAGAGCCGCGCCGACGGCGGCGACGATAGCCGCACCATCGCCTGCTTCTGGAAAAGCGCTCTGGAAGCGGGCCTCAAATGCGCGCGGCAAAGGCTCGAGTGACGGACCGTGGGACGAAATCACGCTTACGCCGTTCAGCGGCATCTCTCCGAGCCAGGCCCTGGTCGAATAATTGGCAAGGTCAATGAGTTGCGGTGCTGACCAGAAGGCATCGGCGAGACGGCCGGCAAAACCGGGAAACCAGCAGAGCTCGTCTGCGGCTATGCGCGCGTAGAGCTCAGTTGCGACATCACCCATCGCGCTTGGCAAAGAAGGAATAGACCAGCGTGAACCGGTTGCCGCCATGCAGCCGCGAAACGGCATGATGTGACGCGGGGCTTATGGCGAAGCCGATCGCACTGCCCGAAACGGGACGCAGAATTCGGTTGATGTCCTCAGCGTCATCGCTGTTGAAGAGCATGAAGAAGCCGCCATCGGCATCATCCAGCCCACGATTGAGCTGAATGGTCAGGCGATGCGTTTCGCCGCCCTCGCGCATGTCATTGTGGATGGCGATGCGCTGACCAGGGTCGAGGCGGTGCGCGACCAACTGAACATGCGGGGTAAGTGCATCGCCCAGCGCTTGCTCCATCTTTTGCCGCAATCGAGCGAGCATGTCAGGATCGACAAGACACGCAAGCGCTGGTGGAAGCTCAGCGTCGCGCAAATCGAATTCGAACTGCTCGTAAAAATCGGCCTCAACCAGCGCCCAAGGCGCATCGGTCTCAAGCCAGTTCAGCAGCACAGGCTCAATCGCTGCATCCAGACAATGCTCTGCCACGAAATAGCGAAACGGCACCGTTGCCGATTCCACCGGTTCGAGCCGCGCATAAGGGTCAAGGCGATCCAAGATCGACATCGCGCGCTAGCGGTTGTGCCGATGGTAGGTGCGGTTGTAGAGGGTGGTATCGGCGATGCCATCGGCATCGCGCTGGCGCACCTCGGCGATCAGCCGTTGCAGCGCCACGCTGTCGGTGAGTGGGAGATCGAGTGCGGGTGCCGCGGTGTCGTGGGGTGTTAGGATGGGCTCGTTACGCATGGTTCAATCCTCAGGCGGCATGGGATAGGGCGGCTTCGGCCAGTCGACGCATTTTTGCAATCAGATGGCGCTGGTCGGCGCAGAAGATGGTCGGATTGTCATAGTCGCGCGCTTCGCTCCAGCGGTGCGCGACCATGCCGCCACCACAAATGGCGAGGTCGGGACAGGCCTGGCACGCTGCGGCGCTCGGCCGCTGCTGGCGATAATAATGGGCGAAAGCCGGGCTACCCATGATTTGATCGAAGCTGTCCGTTAGCACCGACCAGCCTTGAGCGAAGCGATCCTCGCCGGCACCGGCGACTTTGAGCGTGTCGTTCTTGTCGACCGTGCCGTCTGGCTCGATCACCAAGATCCCGTAGTCGGTGGTGCCGACGCCTTCCTTGTTGGCGCGGCCGCCAAGAACGAGCCGCAGCATATCGTCGAGCAGCCTAACCCTTGGTGGCTCGGGGTCGGACAAATAGCTGTCCAGAAACCCTTCGAGCCACCGGCCATATTCGGTCGTCTCCGGCGCCGACTTGCCAAACGGTAGCGTGTCCCAATTCCCGTCACGCGGGAGAATGTCGAGGCCCGGAGCGCCAAGCGACTTAAGCGCCACATAGACCTCGGACGGATCACTTTCCGGGTCAATCACGGCAAGAACGCCCGCGAGCAACGGGCGCGCGTCCGCTCGCATGGTCACATTTTCTATACCGGTGCGGACCCGCGCATAGGATCCCTTGCCGCGATGATCGATGCGAAACCGGTCATGGACATGTTGCGGGCCGTCGATGCTCACGGATATGCCCAGTTCGTAGCGCACCA
>CAZOSI010000223.1:0-4710 GCA_964582485.1 uncultured Novosphingobium sp. | reverse complement strand
GAGCGCAGGAACTGCTCATACGATTCGCGCTGAACCTCGATCAGGTTCGGCATCTTCACCACTTCGTGGATGTCGCCGAAGATCTTGCGGATGCGCCGCTTTGCCGATGCGCGAGCTGCGCCTGCTGCGGGGGTGGAAGCCTTCTTGGCCATGGGAGGGTCTTGCCTCTTCGCTTGAATGCCGAAAATCCGGCGGTGAAATCTGTTTTGCGCGGCGGAACTGCATTCCCCGGACAGCAAAAAGGCCGCCTGGCAAATACCTTCCGAACCGGAAAGCTGCCCGCAGCCTGTTGCGTCAGATGGAATGTCCGGTGCTTCCTTCCGAGGAGGACCCCCGCGCAAGGATCCGCCGTGCTCGAAGCGCCGAGCGAAGCGCGCCTATAGGTGCGGCGGACCGCGCTGTCAAACCGGGCACCCGTGAAATCGGCGCTGACCGTGTGACCCAAGCCCGCAGAATCGCTGACTTTCCGTTATACGATACGGAAAATATCGTTTTTCGATATTATCGTTTGACAATATGCGCGACTCGCCTTATTGAATGTCGATATCAAGCATATCGGAGTTCGACAAATGACCAAGATCACGCACCGCCCACTGGGCTTCCTGTTCGCCGCTGCCATGTTCGCTCTGTTGTGGGTCCCGACCCTGTCGATGCCTGCCCAGGCTGCGCCATCCAGCACAATCCAGCTGGTCGAGCTGGCCTGAGCGCCGACCGGCCGATATTTCCACGGAGACCCTTACCATGACCCTGACAATCGCAACCCGCCTGGCTGTTGCCGCCATGGCTTTCACCGCAGTTCTTTCCACCTGGCATGCAACCCTTGCGATGCCGGTGGTGGCCTGAACAACCATTCTGTTCTGAATCCGGGAGGAGAACCGACATGAACACAGAAACTCGCGATCCCTTGCTGGCTGCGGCGAAGGTCATGGTGACCATCGCCCAAGTGCTGGCCGTTATCGGGATCACCGTCCTGGGCATCGGCCTTGGTGTCATGCTGACAGTCGGTCGCAGCTCTGTGCTGGCGGAAATGGCGACGGCCGAGGTTCCAGCGCACGGGATTTGGTTCATCGCGCTGGCGATGCTGATCGGCGCTGGCCTGCTGATGCTGGCCCATCGCTTCTTTGGCGAACTTCGCGGCATCATCAACTCTGTTGGCGAAGGCGATCCATTCCGTCCGGAGAATGCCGGACGGCTCAGCCGAATGGGCTGGCTTTCTGTCGCTGCCCAACTGTTGATTTTGATAATTGCCGCAGTCGCCCTCTGGTTCGCCCCCTATGCCGACAAGGTTGACGGTCACATCAAGGTCGATGGCGGCCTTGATGGCGGCTCGATCCTGCTGACCCTGATCCTGTTCATCCTCGCCCGCGTCTTCCGCGAAGGCGCCCGGATGCGCGAAGAGCTGGAAGGAACCGTATGATGCCGATCAACGTCAAACTCGATGACCTGCTCCACGCCCGGCGCATGACCCTGACCGAGCTCGCGGAACGGGTCGACATTACCCTCGCCAATCTTTCGATCCTCAAGACCGGCAAGGCCAAGGCGGTTCGGTTCTCCACGCTCGAGTCGATCTGCGAAGTGCTGGAATGCCAGCCGGGTGACCTGCTCGGCTATCAGGCCGGGGAGGCGGCGGAATGAACCGCCTTCCCACCTGGCGGATCGTGCTGCTACGGCTGTGCTATGCCGTGATTGCGGTCGGCCTTGGCTCATTCCTGGTCCCGCGGCTGATTGATCTGCCGCGGGACTGGAGTTCGAGCCAGGCGGTGGTGACCAGTTTTCTCACCGCGATGATGCTGCTCTGTGGGCTCGGCGTGTTCCGACCGATCGCCATGCTGCCGGTAATGCTGTTCGAACTGGTTTGGAAACTGGTCTTCATGGTCCGGATCGCGTTGCCGCTGTGGCTGGATGGCAGACTTGAAGCCGGCTTCGCGCAGACATTTTGGGAATGCGTACCGATCCTGCTGTTTGTGCCGATCATCCCGTGGGGGATCGTCTGGCGGCGAAATGGCCCAGGAAGGCGCAACGGACTGGCACCAGCGGCCTCAGCCTGAAAGCCCGAAGAAACTTGAAGGGCCGCGCTTCCCCCCGAAAGCGCGGCCCCTCGCTTGTACCCGGTTGCATCGGGCGAAAGGATTCAGAACACGCCGGGCAGCATCCGCCAGCGCGTGGTTTGCGAAAATTCCTGATAGACCGGGTCTTGATTGAGCAGACGCTCTTCGGCCAGCAGGCGCAGGATCTGACTGCACCACGATAGTGCATAGATCGCCAGGTTCAGCAGCGAGGGCATCAGCAGCATGATCCCGAGATGCGTGGCGAAGTAGCCCGCATACATTGGATGGCGGACGAAGCGGTATGGTCCGCTGACCTTGATCCCGCGGTTGGCCGGAGCCACCCCGAAACTGCGGCGCAGGCTGAACTTGGCCCAGATCTGGAACAGGTTGCCGGCCAGTACCAGGGCGACCCCGATTGATGCGAATTGCGGCCAGGGATTGGGTCCCGGCACCACCAGCATCGGCAGCGCCGTCGCGGTAATCGCCAGCAGCCAGTCGCCCGGGCGAACCGAGATCGCCTCGGTCGGACGGCGAATCAACACGAAGAACATCACCGTGGTCTCGGCGACCAGCAGCAGCGGCGCGAGCGGATTGGAGCTCGACCAGACCCGCTCGACCAGAAAGACCCACAGAATCAGGATCGCAATCTGCTCAAGCCGATCGAGTCGGCGCGCGGTCAGCCAGCCGGAAGGGCATGGTGCGGGGAGGGTTTCGGACATGTCGGGGTGATCGCAGCTTATGGTTAAAAAACAGTTCCGCTTGCGCGGCGCTTGATTTGATCGGGCGCCCTGTCCAAGTACCGCGCAGCCGAATTGGCCGGGGCGAGCAAGAAACGATGCCAGACGATAGCAGCAAGGACCTGTTCGACCATCCGGCGCAGTTGCTTCGGCTGGGCAAGGGGCTGGTCGATTCGGGCAAGGCCGACCAGGCCATGGTCCTGGCGCGACAGGCAAGGGCCGCCCGGCCCGATGATCCCCTGATCGAGCGGATCGCGCGGACTATCCATTGCTACAAGGTACCGTCATACCATCATGCAATGCTGCGCGATCATCCGCGCAACGCGGCCTATCGCCGCGCGATCGAGGCAGTGGCAGCCGGCCGGGTGGTGCTCGATATCGGCAGCGGTTCTGGCCTTTTGGCCATGCTGGCGGCACGGGCCGGTGCGGCCCATGTCCATACCTGCGAAATGCTGCC
This sequence comes from uncultured Novosphingobium sp., assembly GCA_964582485.1. Taxonomy (GTDB): domain Bacteria; phylum Pseudomonadota; class Alphaproteobacteria; order Sphingomonadales; family Sphingomonadaceae; genus Novosphingobium. The sequence goes on along the minus strand of CAZOSI010000223.1, from coordinate 1,468 downwards.
GCAGCTTGCCGCAACCGCGCGCGAAATCATCGCAGCCAATGGGCTGTCCGATCGGATCACCGTCCACGCCTGCCACTCGGGCAAACTTGACCGCCAGCGCGATCTGGGTGGCGGAGCGGATCTGATCATCAACGAGATCCTTTCGCACGATGTCGTGGGGGAACAAATCCTGCCGGCGATGGCGCACGCCAAGGCCGAACTTGCAGCGTCAGGAGCCCTGGTCCTGCCGGAAAAAGCATCGGTGCGGGTCGCTCTGGCGCAGCAGAAATCGAGCTACGAGCCGTTGACGCAGGTCGAGGGCTTCGACCTGTCGCTGTTCAACCGCCACATCAAAACCCGCGAACTGCGCCGCCCGGCCCGTCCTGACTCGGCGCTGCGAAGCGCGCCGACCGACTTGTTGGCGTTCGACTTCACCGGGGAAATCGCGCTTGAAGGGCGCGGCGAAGCGGTCCTGCGGACGGACGGTGGGCTGGTCAACTCTATTGCGCAGTGGATCCATGTCGAACTGGGATCGGGCGTCATTTATGAGAACCCGCCGGGAACCGATCCAGAGGGCCATTGGCGCACCGGACTCTATGCGGTCAATCCCGCGCTGACGCTGCCGGCCGGGACGCCGGTCACGGTGCACGGCTGGCACGATCACCAAACGATTCAGGTCTGGAGCGATCCGGCCTGACCGGCTTGCCTTGACAATCTGCCAAGGCTCCGCCATTGGCCCGCCCCGACAGGTGCGCCTGCGTGCCAGTCATCCGTCCGAGACAGTTGCTGGGGGCTTCCCCCTTAATTTGCAGCCTAGGCGGGGACAGAGAATTTCCGCGCCGCTGCATTTGCATCGGCCCGGCCTGGCGTTCGCGCCCTCCTTCCCCATCGCACGGACTCGCCCGTGGTGCGCATTGCACCATGGACAAACGTAGCCGGCCGCGCGGGAGCGATCCCAAACGGTCATTTGTGAAGGAGTAAGGCATGGATCGTTCGCAAAAAGCCGAATCGGTCGCTTCGCTCAATGCGGTCTTCAACCAGGCCGGCGTGGTGGTCGTCACCCGCAACCTGGGGCTGACGGTGGCCCAGTCCACCGATCTGCGCACGAAGATCCGCGATGCGGGTGCGACTTACAAGGTTGCGAAGAACCGTCTTGCCAAGCTTGCCATTCAGGACACGAACTACGTCGGCCTTGGTGAATTGCTCACCGGTCCGACGGCGCTGGCTTCTTCGGAAGATCCGGTCGCAGCGGCCAAGGCCGTTGTCGAGTTCGCCAAGACCAACGACAAGATCGAGATCGTTGGTGGTTCGATGGGTACGCAGTTGCTGACCCCCGAAGGTGTCAAGGCGCTCGCCTCGATGCCCTCGCTGGATCAGCTTCGCGCCACCCTCATCGGGCTGGTTCAGGCTCCGGCCACGAAGATCGCTCAGCTGTCGACCGCTCCGGCGGCCAAGCTGGCCCGCGTCTTCGGTGCTTACGCCAAGGAAG
>CAZOSI010000222.1:0-4725 GCA_964582485.1 uncultured Novosphingobium sp. | reverse complement strand
CGTTCGCGCTGGGAAGTGCTGATGTATCCCGGCGTCTGGGCTCTGGGCCTGCACCGCGTGGCCCACTGGCTGTTTGAGGCAGAGCTCTATTTCGCGGCTCGGTTCGTCAATACCTTCAGCCGTTTCATGACCGCGATCGACATCCACCCGGGGGCGAAGATCGGGCGCAATTTCTTCATCGACCACGGCTTTGTGGTGATCGGCGAAACGGCCGAAATCGGCGACAACGTGACCATGTACCAGGGCAGCACCCTGGGCGGGACCAACCCGACCAACGGTGAGGGCGGCAAGCGCCATCCGACGCTGGGGGACAATGTGATCGTCAGCCTGGGTGCGGCGATCCTTGGTCCACTTCAAGTTGGCGCGGGTGCGCGGATTGGCGCCAATGCAGTGGTCACCAAGGACGTGCCCGAAGGCGCGACCATGGTCGGCATTCCGGCCAAGCCGACCTTGGTTGAGGTCAAGCCTGAAACCCAGAACTTCGTGCCCTATGGCACGCCGTGCAGCGAACGGTTCGACCCGGCGACTCAGAAGCTTGAACTGCTGCAATGCGAAATGCAGGTTATGCAAAAACGGCTCGCCCAACTTATGGAAGAGCGTGACGCGCTGGCCGCCAAACAAAGCGCCGGCCGCAAGGGCAAGGCCAAGACCGCTTGAGCGCAGAGGTCACGCCATTCCCCTTGTCTGCGGCCCGGTCCGCGCAAGTGGGGTTTGAGCGCGACGAACTGCAGCGCATCCTTGATCTTTACGGACGGCTGGTCGCGGCCGGGCAGTGTCGCGACTATGCGATGGATTTCGGCAAGGACGCCGCCGTCTTTTCTGCCTTTCGCCGCGCCGCCGAACGGCCGATGGCGCGGATCGAAAAGCGCCCGGCACTGCGCGCCAAGCAGGGCATGTGGGCACTGATCGGCGAAGCCGGACAGATCCTGAAACGCGGCCATGAACTGGCTGGCGTGCTGTCCCCGCTGGAGCGCAAGTTGCTCAAACTGGTTGAGGACTAGGCCCGGCCGCCCCACGTACAGCTCCAACGAAAAAGGCCCCGTCGCAGCGCGGCGAGGCCTTCTCCCTGAACCTTGGCGGTTCTTATGCGGCGCTGAGCGCCATGCCCCTTGGCAAGCGGTTCTGCATCTCGCCCGGCAGCCTGGCGACCAGCGCAGAGCGGATCGGGGTCCAGAAGGCCGAGAGCGCGAGCAGCGCCGAACCGATAACGAGGCCGGTAAGGGCGACGTTGAGTTCAACCGCGCCAAACCGGTCGAACAGCCAGGTCAATGCGATCAGCACATAGGCCAGCGCCGAAACCAGCAGCGCCCGGCGATCGACCGCCAGCGCGACCATGCCCATCAGCACATAGACCGCGAGCACGCCGACTGCTGAAGCAGCGCCGATATTCTCGCCGTCGCTTACGCCCAGCCAATTGAACAATGGGTGCGCGATCATCGGCGCGGCCAGCAGGTGCAGCCAGAAGGCTACGTCGCTGCGCCGGGTTTCGCGGGCCGGATCGGTCATGTCCCAGCGCATAGCAATCGCGAAGACGGCGATCCCGGCCACGAACACCAGCGACAGCAGATAGGGCTCCGGATCCGTATCGGCATTGACCGCCATCAGTCCGGATACTGCCAGGGCGACCGTGGTCAGCGCCAGCGCGGCGGTGCCAGCCGCAACGGTAATCGGCACCATGAAACGCCGCCAGTGGACCCAGGCCGCTGCCGCTGCGATCAGGCCGATCCCCGCGCCAATCAGCGCGGAAGCCGAATTGGAGAAATGGGGCCGAGTGGAATCGATGATCTCGATCGGCACAGCGGCAACCCCGCCGACAAAGGCCAGCAGCAGGACGATTGATGGCAAAGCCATGCGACGCTTGCGGGTAAAGAATTCGGCCAGCATCCAGGCCGCTCCGGCGACCAGCAAGCCTGCCACGCCCGGTGCCACCGCATTGCCGATCCCGGCTGCGGCGACCAGCAGCAACACGGCAGCAATGGTGACGAAGATGTCGTTGAACCCGGTAATCAGCCGGAAATGCTCTTCATCGGCACTGGGCGCGGCGCGCATCCCGGCCGCGTGGGAGCGCAAGGCCTCCGCTGCGTCGTGGGTTATCACGCCTGCGGCTACCGCCGATTGCAGGTCTGCTTCACTGTACATTGCTTATCCTCCCCTGGGGAATGGGGGGAGTGTGGCAGAGGTGTGTTAGTGTGTCAATACGGCGTTGGTGAAGGCCAGAATCCTTGACGCACGTTGACACTCGGCACGCAGCGGCCATGATCATCACATGGAGAGGGCTAAACTGCTTGTGGCCATTGAAATTCTGGCGCGGTCAGAGCAAGGCGAAGACGCACATATCGCGGCACTTCTTGAGAAGGGATTTGCTGAGGATGAAGCCCACCGGGCCGTTGCATTCAACCCTGTAGGTCTTGCAAGACCACTGATCGAGCAGCTTGGAGTGACCACTTTTGCAGAGTGCGCATCGGTCCCTAGACCAGATGGCGGATGGATTGAAATCCGCTTAGCGGATCAACCCGAATATCGGATCGCGCTGTCCGCTGCGCGCGACCATTTCGAGCATGGTTCGTTGCTACAGGATGCATACGAGGCGATAGTCTTCGGCACGGCAGATGTGGACGCGGTTTCCAACGCGCTTAACGAGGGCGTTGAGGTAGCGGAGGCTTGTCTTGCAACTGCGTTCTGTGACGAAAGGCTAGCTGCTTTCGTCATACGCTAAATAATGAGTTTCCAAATAAACGACGTGCTTGTGATCACTACTTCGTGGTGGTCAATCTAAGAATCTAGGAAATGGGGTGATGTTCTCCTTCATTTGGCATCTCAAAGGCGCGGTTCCGCTTCAGAATCGCCTCACGAACGAAGCTGCATTGGATCGCGTCGAATGGTTGCTGGACAAGCAGTTGTTATTCCATCGCAAGCGCGAGGCAGACCTTCTCATGTTCAACGAACCGTTTCTCAAGAACCCGTTTGGCCCAAATTGGCTAGCCATAGTCATTTACGACCAGGGGCGCTTCTGGATCGAACAGCGCAAAGACAGTCGACAATTGCGTTATGACCTTAGAAGCCTCCATGGGATGGTGTTCTGTATGCCTTTTTGCATCCATTTCCTTCGTCTTTGGTTTGGGGCAAGGTGGTCTGGCAAGCGGTGCCAAATATGCAGCGGGGGCATTTGCATGGCTTTATGGAGTGAACCTGTTCCTGGCACATGCCCGCGTGCCGCAGGCCATCGAGAGGGCAGTCCTGGAGAGCTGACGATTGACCGACCCAACGCGTATGAGAGATTAGCCTCCCAACCAATCCCACCTGCATATCGCCCACCACAGCCCTAACCCCGGCGTCGCCCCCAGAAACGCGAAGGGGGACCGGGCGCAACGTTGCGTCGCGATTCGATCCCCCTCCGTCAGCCGCTGCGCGTCTACCACCTCCCCCAGCGGGGGAAGATCTATGGGGTTCAACCCAGCCCGCCGATCTTGGCCAGCGCCGCCATCACCACCTGGCTTTGTTCGCCGCCCGACTGCGGAACGATCTCGCCCGCGCGGTCGATGATCTGGTCCCAGGCCGCAGCGATCCCTTCGGGGGTGCGTTCGCCAGCGGGGAGGGCGACGCCCGGGGTCAGGGTGATGTAGGCGGCGTGATAGGCACCGGCGCCGGCACCGCAGATCATGTTGGTCGGGGCGTCTTCGCTGACCAAGTACAGCGCCATCGGTGCGACGTTCTCGGGGCTCAGTGCATTGAACAGGGCTTCGGGCATGCCGAGGTCCTCGGTCATGCGGGTCCCGGCGACGGGCGCGAGGGTGTTGACCCGGACGTTGTACTTCGCGCCTTCGAGCGCCAGCGTCTTGGTGAAGCCCGCCAGGCCCAGCTTGGCCGCGCCATAGTTGGCCTGGCCGAAATTGCCGAACAGGCCCGTAGAGCTGGCGGTGTTGAGGATCCGGCCATAGGCCTGCTCGCGCATCGTGTCCCACACCGCCTTGGTGCAGTTGGCGCTGCCGTTGAGGTGGACGTCGACGACCAGCTTCCAGTCAGCCATTTCCATCTTGGCGAAGCTCTTGTCGCGCAGGATCCCGGCATTGTTGATCAGGATATGAACGCCGCCCCACATTTCCTTGGCCTTAGCGACCATCTCGACCATCTGTTCGTATTCGGTGACCGAGCCGCCGTTCGACACGGCCTCGCCGCCGGCCGCCTTGATTTCCTCAACCACCTTGAGCGCGGCGTCGGAATGGCCGGTGCCATCGCGGCTGCCGCCGAGGTCATTAACGACGACCTTGGCGCCGCGGGCTGCGAGCTCGAGCGCATAGGCCCGGCCGAGGCCGCCGCCGGCGCCGGTGACGATCGCGACGCGATCCTTGAACGAAATGGTCATGAGCGATTCTCCGCTGAAAAAGTGGGTATCCCGCTGGGGAAGCGCGGGGGGCATGGCATGCGTATGCAAGGCTGGCAATATGCCGCAATGCAGCACCTGCGTTCCCTAGCGTCAATCCCGGCAACCGGCGCGGCGGAACGGCGGATTGCGGCGCGACTCGGGGGCGGTTAGAGCCGGGCGAGGGCGGGAATCAACTCGTCGAAATGGTCGATCACCGCGTCTGCGCCCAGTTCATGCGGCGGCGCATCGCAGAACCCGAAGCTGACCGCCACACTTGGCAGTCCCGCTGTCCGGGCCGCGCGGGTATCGAAGGTGGTGTCGCCGACAAAGGCGGCGCGTCCGCCGCCGCACTGCGCTACCAT
>CAZOSI010000221.1:0-4754 GCA_964582485.1 uncultured Novosphingobium sp. | reverse complement strand
TCGACCGCTCCGGCGGCCAAGCTGGCCCGCGTCTTCGGTGCTTACGCCAAGGAAGCTGCATAAGACGTTTCGTACGATTTACCGGAGCAATGGGCGCCGCCCGCTCCGGCCACCAATTAGGAGTGAAACATCATGGCCGATATCGCCAAGCTTGTTGAAGAACTTTCGAAGCTGACCGTTCTGGAAGCTGCTGACCTCGCCAAGGCCCTCGAAGAAGCCTGGGGCGTAAGCGCTGCTGCTGCCGTTGCCGTTGCTGCACCGGCTGCCGCCGCTGCTGAAGCGGTTGAAGAAAAGACCGAATTCGACGTCATCCTGACCGGCGACGGCGGCAACAAGATCGCCGTCATCAAGGAAGTCCGCGCGATCACCGCGCTCGGCCTGACCGAAGCCAAGGCGCTGGTCGAAGCCGCGCCGAAGGCGATCAAGGAAGGCATCAACAAGGCCGAAGCCGACGAAATCGTCGCCAAGATCACCGCCGCTGGCGGCACGGTCGAAGTCAAGTAAGCTTCGCTTCCTTGAGCCTACGAGAGGGCGGTCCTGCGGGGCCGCCCTTTTCGTTTGGCGAAGCGCGGTTGCAATTCTGCCCGGTCTGACCAATTCTCGGTCAATGGTGCCCGATCTTCAAACCGAACGGCTGCTGCTTCAGTCCTTGTCGATCGACGACGAGACGCAACTTCAGCGGGTCTTTCCCCAATGGGAGATCGTCCGTTGGCTGGATGCCAAGGTTCCCTGGCCCTATCCGGATGATGGCGCGCGGTTCTTTCTGGAACAGATTGCGCTGCCCCAGATGGCTGCTGGAACCGGATGGCACTGGTCTATCCGGCGGCGCGGCGCTCCCGATGAGCTGATCGGGGAAATTACCTTGCAGGATGTGCCCGACCACCACCGCGGCTTCTGGATCGATCCGGCCTGGCATGGGCTTGGCTTTGCCAGCGAGGCGGCCGATGCCGTGACGGCCTTCTGGTTCGAAGTGCTGGACATGCCGGTGCTGCGCGTGCCCAAAGCCACAAGCAATGTAGCCTCGCGCCGGATCTCCTTGCGGCAAGGCATGCGCGTGATCGACCGCTATGTTGGCAATCTGGTTGGCGGCGCGTGCGAGTTCGAATTGTGGGAGTTGACCAGGGAAGAGTGGCACGCACAGCGCAGACCCCCAGCTGCGAACAGCTGACGCGCCCACAACCGGCAAAGGGCCGAAGCAAGTGTTCGGCCCCCTCCCTGCGCACCGTTGGGTGAGCCCCGGAAGGCCCCCATTACTTGAGCGTCTTAAGGTACCCGATCACTTCCTTGCGCTTGGCCGGATCGGCCATTCCGGCGAAGGTCATCTTCGTGCCCGGCACCATCTTCATCGGATTCGCGAGATAGCTGTCGAGAGTCTTGTCATCCCAAGTCAGGTTTGCAGCCTTCATCGCTTCCGAAAAGGCATAGCCGGCGATATCGCCCGATTTGGTGCCATAGACCCCGGCGAGGCTTGGCCCGACCCCGTGCTTGCCTGGTTCGACCGCATGACAGGCGGCGCATTTGCCGAATGCGGCAGGCTTGCTGCCAGAATCGGCAACCGCAACCGCACTTGCAGATTTCGCGGTCGCATCGGCAGCCGGATCGTCAGGAGGGGATCCGCAAGCTGACAAGATCAAGGTCAAGGCAGTCGCGGCGAGCTTTGTGACAAAATGGCTCATCTTGGATTGTCTCTCCAGCTGGAATGGCCAGTGCCCCCGTGGGACCAGCCGGTCGTTCAGTCGGCGCACCTTGCCTGCTTCGCGCGCGTCCGCAAAGTGTGAATGTTGCAGCAATCGTTGCATTATGCGCACGGTTCGGTCCGAAAAGAAGGCGGGCGCGGCAAATGCGCTTGGCCCATGTCTGGCCTGCGCCTATCCGGACCGGCTTTATGTCCGACACGCCCGCCTTGACCCCGATGCGCACCGAACTGGCTGCCACACTGCGACTGGCGGCGCCGCTGGCGGCCGCCAACCTGTTGCAGATGACGGTCTGGGCGATCGACGTGATCTTCGTCGCGCGGCTGGGACAGCATGCGCTGGCCGCCTCGAGCCTTGCGGTTTCGCTCTACGGCATGCTGATGTGGGCGATGGGCGGCTTGAGCGGGGCCTGCGCGCCGCTGATCGCCGCAGAGCTCGGGCGACGGCGTCACGCAGTGCGCGAGGTACGGCGCAGTGTGCGGATGGCGCTGTGGGTCAGTGTCGGGCTGGGTCTGATCGGTCTGGCGATCGGTCTGGCCGGCGAATCGATCATGCGCCTGACCGGACAGGAGGCCGACCTCTCTCGGGATGCGGGAACATTCGCGCTGATTCTGATGCTGGGACTGATCCCGACACTGTGGGCCACTGTCTTGCGGGTCTTTGTCGCAGCATTGGGCAAACCGTTCATCGCGACGATAATCACAGCCATGGCAATTGTGGTCAACGCGCTGGGCAACTACGCGCTGATCTATGGCCATTTCGGCTTGCCACAGCTGGGGCTGATGGGCTCGGCCTGGTCCAGCGTGGCAACTTCGTTTGCGATGCTGGCGGCCTATGTCTTGCTGATCCGGTTCGATCGCAAGCTTTCGCGCTATCATTTGTTCGGGCGCTGGTGGCGGGCCGAATGGAGCCGCCTGCGCGAGATTTTGAAGATTGGCACGCCGATCGCGCTGACCGTTCTGGCCGAGGCCGGCCTGTTTTCGATTGCTGCGTTCCTGATGGGGCGGATTGGCAAGGTCGAACTCGCCGCGCATACCATCGCGCTGCAGGTTGCGGCCTATGCCTTCCAGATTCCTTATGGGGTGGGACAGGCAGCAACGATCCGGGTCGGATACCATTTCGGCGCAGGCGATCGCCGGGCGGCCGGCCGCGCAGGCTGGGCCGGAATCATGGTGGCGCTAGGTTTTGCCTCGATCTCGGCCGTGGTGATCATGCTGATCCCGCGCACGATCCTGTCCGGCTATGTCGATGTGCTCGCCCCGGCCAATGCCGAGATGGTTTCTCTGGCGGTAAGCTATTTGATGGTCGCGGCGGCATTTCAGCTGTTTGACGGCGCGCAGGTTACGGCAACCGGAGCGCTGCGGGGGCTGCAGGATACATCGGTCCCGATGATAGTTGCGATCTCGGGCTATTGGCTGGTCGGCTTTGTCACGGCGATTTTGCTGGGTTTCTATACGCCGCTTGAAGGCTTTGGCGTGTGGGTTGGATTGGCTGCGGGTCTGATCGTGGTGGCCGCGCTGCTGACCTGGCGCTGGCATCGGCGCGAGCGGCTGGGGCTGCTGCCGGTTTGAAGCAAGGCTTGCTTTGCACCGGGTAGTCCGCTTAGGCTGACGGCATGAATGATGACGATGTTGCTTCGCGCCCGATGGTGCTTGAAGAGTTCCTGCCGCTGGTCGGCAAGCGGTTCATTGCCGATTGCACCCCGGCCGAGGTCGAGATTTCCCTGGTCGATGCTTCGCCGCTGAAGGACCACGGGATTACCGATCGGCCCCCGTTCCTGCTGGTGTTCCACACCCCGCCCGAGATCCAGTTGCTGGATGGCAGCTATTTACTGAAGTGCGGGAAATGGGGACCAGACCGGATTTCGATCTGGTCCCTGATTCCCCCGCCAAACTCGCCGCCGGGCTATTACTATCAGGCGGTTTTCAACTGACCGGCCCGGTATTCCGCTAAGCGATCAGCTGCGCGACGGGAAGATCCCGAACATGCAGATCACATGGGTAATCCCGACGTAGGGATTGCGGATTCCAACCGGCTGGCTGCCCCCGGCGATCGCGTTGGTCACCGTTCCTGCGACGTTCAGGCCGCCAAGCGTCACGTCGGTGGTGGTGCCAGACGGTCCATAGATCAGCGGAACCACGGTCCCGGAATTGTCCACCCCGCGCGCCAGCACCGAGCCGGCTACCGGAATCTGCAAGGTCGCCTTGGCCGAAGCGGCTTTCAGCGTCGAAGTTGAGGCGAAAGTAGCCGCATGGGTGTGCTGCGGCATCTGGTTCGAGGTGAGCGTGATCTGCTCCTGCCCACTGGCCTCGCCCAGCTGAACCGGGGACAGCCCGGGCCCGGTACCCCAGTGCACCATCGTACGGCCGCGCAGGTCGGGCAGGTTAAAGGTGGTTTGCCCATTGCCGCCGAAGGTGGTGCCAAGCAACGAGAACAGTGCGGTGTTCTGGGCAATCGAGATCGTCTGGCCGTTGCACAGGGCGGTGTCGCGCGGGGCAAAGTTCCACCCGCCCTGAATAATCTGGCCGATATAAAGACTGGACATATGACTGGTCTTTCAAACTGGCGATACAACCAACGCCCGCTTGTACAGCGGGCGTGCTGCGATCAGCTGCGCGAGGGGAAAATACCCTGTGTGGCGATCACGTGTGTGATCCCGAGGTAGGGGTTGCGAATGCCGACCGGCTGGCTGCCCCCGGCAATCGCGTTGGTCACCGTCCCGGCCACATTGAGCCCGCCGAGCGTCACGTCAGTGGTGGTGCCGGACGGTCCATAGATCAGCGGAACCACGGTCCCCGAATTGTCCACCCCGCGGGCCAGAACGCTTCCGGCAGCTGGCTGCTGCACGGTAGCCTTGGCCGAAGCGGCATTGAGCGACGAAGTTGAGGCGAAAGTAGCCGCATGAGTGTGCTGCGGCATCTGGGTTGAGAGCAGGGTCACGTTCTCTGTGCCTGCCGCTTGGCCGATCTGGATCGAGCTGAGCCCCGGTCCGGTGCCCCAGTGGACCATCGAGCGGCTTTGCAGGTTGGGCAGGGCAAAGGTAGTCTGCCCGTTGCCGCC
>CAZOSI010000220.1:2569-4816 GCA_964582485.1 uncultured Novosphingobium sp. | reverse complement strand
TGTAATGCCTAACTTACTGCATTGGTCCCATCGAAACCTGATCGAAGGAGAGATTGTAATCACCCCCAGCAATAACTTCGACCTTCCAGAGCTTTCCATTGCCTGGGGAGGACAGCAAGTACTCGCCAGCCCCCAGGGTATCGACCCCAACGAATGTTGTACGTTCGCTGCCCCGCATGGGCACGCCGGTCGTGTAGCGCAGCTTCGTAGTCCCGCCGCCACGATACTCGGATTCCCAGTTCATCGATACCATCGGCGGACCGCTTCCGTTGTCGACCGATTCAATTTTCAACGGTTTGAAGAACCCGCCAGCATAGGCAACGTACTTCAATTTGTCGAAATAACCGACCGCAATAAGCTTGCGCCACATACCGGATAGCGACCGCTCATTCTTCGCGAATTTCACCCCCGTAGCACGCTGCACTATGGCCATTGAACCATCAGTCGTATCTGAAATCTTGGTGAATTCATGAATTTGAGGCGTGTTAGAGCCTGGTGAATAGCCGTCGTGAGCGCACATAAGATAGCTCAGCTTGACTGGATTGACCTTCGTTTTGGACAGCTGCTCAGGCAAGGTCGTCTTGCCACTACGCTGTGCAATGATCAGCGCTTCATTCAGCTGCGTGTCGATGATCCAGAAATAATCAACGTGCACATCGCCGTGATCGCCCTTCACTTCACCCCGCCAAATCCCGTGCATGGTTTTGCGAACTCGCTCAACCGGAACGGCAGTGCGGTTGGAAAGCGGAACAACGGCCTCTTTCCTGATCGGGGAGTCTTCGACCAATTTGGTGGTTTTCCCGCCACTGATCGCATCGCAGGTTGCCATATCGGTCTTGACCAGACGCTGGAGCTGGGTCCTGCTGAACTTTTCCTGCGCTAGCGTAACAGCTGGCACCAAAGCAATTCCGCAAGAAATCGCCAGCATACCGAGCAAACTGTGCTTTCTCATTGCTCTTCCCCATCAAAGTGTTTTGCCGTGCAGGATTGAGACTATTGCCTACATGGAAGATATTTCCTCTCTTGAATTGCTCGTAAGTGCATTACTTCACCTTGCGGCATCCAGGCCCTCGCCATTGCGGCCCATAACCACGTGAATACGCGCAATCTCTTCGCCGTCCTGTTGCAAGTGAAGGCGCATTTTCGCGTCAAGTTCGATTGAAATTGGCCTGCGTGGATCGGCATAGCGCGTGAAAGAGGCGTTGATCGCACCAAGGCTCCCCAGACCGCTCAGCCCGGCAAATGCGTCGATTGATCTATCGATCAAAACAAGTGCGGGGACATGATCAACCCTTTCACCATCGACCAGTCGATCTGATTCGCCGGGATAAAATATCACCCCTCTGGGTCCATCGGGGACAAGGCCGGGTCGAGGCTGGTCGATCGAAGAACTTGCGAAGTCAGAGAAATCGCGGCCTCGCCGAATAAAGCCGACTAGCGCCGCCGGAACGAGCTGAAACCGGGTGTCCACCCGGGCGAGAGCCCCGCCCTGCCGGCTCCAAAGACGCGCCTGGATTGCCACCGGCAAACCACGTTGATTTCGTTCCACCACCAGCCGCATCGCCAAGGCATGGCCGCGCTTGGCAGGCTGTGGGCCAATAGCGAGCTGCATCGAGCTGATCGCGAATCCATGGTCTGAAGGCAGATCAAGCCAATCTCGCGCGATAGGGACGGCCAAGCGGTGCGCCAAGGCCAGTTGATTTAGCCAGTCCGACTGTGATCTGTAGGTGCGTCTGCTTGGATCGCCGGGTGCGTGCGAAAAGCGCGCGGAAAATCCGTTTTCATAGGCGCGGACGTCAAAAAAAACCCCGCCCGCTGTTATCAAACCAAGACTTTTTTCCAATATGGCCTGATTGATCTTGCGGCAATTCGGCACGCTAAAATCCACTTCAATAGAGACGCTGAGAGGACCAGATCCAAATGGTTTCGGGCTTGGAGGACACAGCTCAGCGCATTTTCGGCCAGTGTTCGAGCAAAATAACCGACACTTTCAACTAAATTTATTTCGATTGCCCAAGGATTGGGCGTTCCCGTGAATTTTTGACCTGTGGACTTTTGCAACATCATCGTCATGATTGCGATTATTGCCGTCGCAAAGAATCGAACCAGCCGGAAGAGCGGACCTTCGGGTCAAATTTTGGGGTGAGTCTAATGGCCCGAATGATTTGTTCTGCCTTACTGATCCTTGCGATGGCCGGTTTGAACCCAGCCCAGGCCCAGCCCATCGCCGCTCATGAAGCGCAGACG
>CAZOSI010000220.1:0-2559 GCA_964582485.1 uncultured Novosphingobium sp. | reverse complement strand
TTTAATTGCAAGTGACGACAAGGGTGCCGGAGACGGATCCGTATCTGCCGATGGAAGGTTCCTGGTCGCTTCATCAACGCGGTTCAAGGGGCAGTCCGCGATTTGGCTGTTTGATCGGCAGGTGGGCACCTGGCGGCAACTTACAAAGCCCGGCAATGGTGACCGTGAGCCCGCGATTTCGCCCAACGGCCGGTTTGTGGTCTTCATTTCAGACCGCAATGATCGGACCGACCTGTGGGCGCTCGACACGGCAACGGCGCGCGAATTTCCTTTGACGCAAGATGTCGCTGAAGAGGAGTATCCCGCATGGTCCAAGGACGGCAAACAGGTGGTGTTCACTGGCGGTCCGTGGAAAGAGCGAAACTTCTATACGATGAAGTTCAGTCAAAAGGATGGCCGCATTTTGTCGCGCCCCCTGGCGGTTCTCGAACGATCCGGACATGTCGGGGCCTGCAATTTCAAGTCCGATGGCACACTGATTTGCCATGTTTACCAGGGCAGTTCGGGCGATCTCATCGAAGTTGATCCCAAGACACACAAGGAACGCCGCGTCACAAAAGGTGGCTGGTGGTTTTACAAGCCGGATGCGGCGCCCAATGGCTGGGTGGCCGTCACCGTAATTGGCGGCGACGGGGATATGATCCGCTTCATGCCCGCTGGTGGAACTGGAGACCCCCTGCCCAGCCCTTCCTTGAAGGGTAGCTGGCCGCAATTCGCCAAGAATGGCCGCGAGTTGATTTTTCATCGAACTGTCAATGAAGGTATTGGCTTGAGGTTGCTGGACTTGCAAAGTGGCAATGTGCGCACGCTGGCGCCAGTTGGAAAACTGACTCCACAGGCTTCTTTGTCCCCGGATGGATCGACACTGGCCTATTGCAACGTCGAAGGCGACCGCTGGTCAGTCAGACTGCTTCGGCTCGCCGACGGCAAGGATTGGGCCTTGCCGGTTACCGAAAGCGCCTGCAACCCGGCTTGGGCCCCCGATGGAACCCGGCTGGCAATCAGTCTGCGCAAGGGCGGAAACTGGGCGCAGGCTGTCGTCGGCGTCGACGGCTCGGGGCTCAAGGTCTTGCGCGATGGCAGCGGAACGGAATGGCAATTTGACGCTCCGGCCAGCTGGTCTCCCGACGGCCTGAAACTTGCCTTTGCGGCCAATACCGCACCCTATGAGAGCGACCTGTTTGTTGCGGACTTGCCCAGTGGCACTGTTCGCAACATCACCAACGACACCTGGTTTGACGAAGGTCCATCCTGGTCTGCCGATGGCCAGTCGGTCGTGTTTATGTCGACACGAGGCGGCAGTTGGACCTGGGGGCTATTCGCAATTCCCGCGACAGGCGGCGAGACAAGAGTTCTGGTTGAACCGGACTCGATCGAACGCCGCTTTCCTCAGCTCGATTCCGATGGGACTGTCTGGTGGATCGAAAGCGACCTTTGTCTTGGCGCAACATATCTGGTCAGGCGCAAGCCAGACGGTTCAATCAAGAAGTTCTACGACCTTCCTGGCGCCGCCGGGATGAGCAAAACCAAAACCGGCCAGGTTGCACTCTTGCCGATTTCGCGGCAGCGGGTCGAGTATTGGAGTCTTCCAATGTCCACGGATCGCCGCCCGGGTTTGCAGTGACCGACACCATTCGACTCGCGTCTTGCCTCGCCGCCGCGCTGGCTTTTGGGCTGGCGGCATTTCAGCCATTGCTGGCAGATGCAGAAGAATTTGCGGCATTCCGTGCGAGTGTAGCCTCTCGATCGCTTGCCCCGGTTGGGCCAAGACCTGACCTGCTGATTGTCGGACATCCGGTTTCTGCAATAGACGCAGCAGGCGTGGTCCGGACTGCGGCGATGAACCATAATGCACTAATTGCTGTGCGATTGCAGGAACCGACTGGGCAGGCGATGGTACTGATCGCCCCTGAAGGCAACGAGGTTCTGCGAGTAAGGCTCGCGCCGGTCCGACCGCCTCCGGGCGGCGCGGTTTTCAGTCGGACTGAACCTGACAGCATTCTTCCGATCGTAGAATTTCGAGGTTTCCGCCTCGGCATAGCGGCGGCGACAATCGACGAGCAGCTATTCGACCGGATGGCTGAGCGGGGCGTGGATCTGGTGCTGATTGCATCCGGGCACCAACAAGCTGATCAGATCCAAAACCTTTCAAACAGAGGGAAGGAACTGGGCTTGAACCTGTTCTTCCTTCCGGCTTGCGCCCTCGATGCCCCATGTCCCGAAAGCTTGGCCGTTCCCGTCGATGGCGCTCGGTCGCGGGGTGACAAGGCTTCGCTCACACTTAGACGCAATAGGGCGTCAACCGTACCCAGCGCATATGGCTTGCCAAGTCGTGTGCCCTGGCCCGCCGGAACGAAGGAGAGCAAATCGCTGGTAGAACTGGGCCGCTTGCTGTTCTTCAGCCCGGTGCTTTCAGCCGATGGAACCGTTTCGTGCGCGAGTTGCCACAGGCCGCAGCACGGTTTCGCGGATCTAGCGCCCACCAGTCCTGGTGCCAGCGGACGTATGACGCAGCGCAACACTCCGGGACTGCTCAATGTCGCCTTTCGATCCAACATG
>CAZOSI010000219.1:0-4827 GCA_964582485.1 uncultured Novosphingobium sp. | reverse complement strand
GAGCACTGTCTTCGGGAGGCAGGGGCCGGAGGTTCGAATCCTCTTTCCCCGACCAATCATTTTTCTGGCCCATTGAAACGGCACGGCACCACTATGAGCGACGCGCGCCTGACGCTGTTTGAAGCGATTTCCACCAAACGCACCGTCGAAGCGCTTTATAACGGCGCAACCATCCGACTGGCGCCGCACCTGATGTTCGAACGCCATGGCGATCTGTTCGTTTCGGCGCTCAACCTCGGCAAGACCTGGCGCAGCGACGAAGAACCGCGGCTCGGCCAATTCAAGCTGGCCGGCCTGAGCGAAACCGCGCTTCTGAACCAGACCTTCGAGCCGATCGAGGGGTTCAAACCGACCCCACCACGCCTGGATGACGTGCTGATTCTGGCGGTTTAGCCACCCCGCAGTAGCTGGACGCCCCAATCGCGTTCGAATAGATAGAGCAGCAACCGGGCCGCCTCGCCACGTTCGCCGGTCAGGCCGCCGTCGCGGTCCATCAGCAGGCGGGCATCGTCGTGCGCGATCGGCAGCAGGCGCTGGATCTGCTCGACGCTGGCAACTCGAAATGGCGTATCGCCGGACTGGCGCGTGCCAAGCAATTCGCCTCCGCCGCGCAAGCGGAGATCCTCTTCGGCCAGCCGGAATCCATCCTGCGTCTCGCGCATCAGGGTGAGCCGTTCACGTGCGGTTTCGCTGAGCGCGTCGCCGCGCAGCACCAGGCACGTGCTCTTGCCTTCCCCGCGCCCGACCCGCCCGCGCAACTGGTGGAGTTGGGCCAGGCCAAAACGCTCAGCCTGTTCGATCACCATCAGTGTTGCGTTGGGCACGTCGACCCCGACCTCGATCACGGTGGTGGCGACCAGCAGCTTGGCCGCGCCGCTGGCAAAGCGCTCCATCGCCGCGTCTTTCTGTTCGGGGCGCAGCTGACCGTGGACCAGCACCACGGTATCGCCGAACCGGGCAGTCAGTTCGGCATGGCGCGCCTCGGCCGCGGCCAGGTCCTCGGTCTCAAGCTCTCGCACCATCGGGCAGACCCAATAGGCTTGCTGCCCGCCTTCGATATGCCGCCCGATTGCGCCGACCACATCGCCGAGCCGCTCCAGCGCAACCACGCGGGTGTCAATCGGCTGACGACCAGGCGGCATCTCGTCAAGCCGACTGACTTCCATCTCGCCGTATTGCGCCAGGGTCAGCGTGCGCGGAATCGGGGTGGCGGTCATCGCCAGGCAATGCGGTGTGCGTTTGCCCTTTTGCGTCAGCATCAGCCGCTGGCCAACGCCAAAGCGGTGCTGCTCGTCGATCACCACCAGCGCCAGATTTTTGTAGGCCACCGCATCCTGAAAAATCGCGTGTGTGCCGACCACCATCTGGATTGTACCGTCAAGCAACCCCATCAAGATCGATTCGCGCGCCCGGCCCTTGTCGCGCCCGGTCAGCAGCGCGATCGTCACGCCGGTTCCGGCCGCCATCCGGGTCAGCGTTTCGTGGTGCTGGCGGGCAAGTATTTCGGTCGGGGCGAGCAGCGCCGCCTGCGCCCCCGCCTCCACCGCCAGCAGCATCGCTTCCAGCGCGACCACCGTCTTGCCCGATCCGACATCGCCCTGCAGCAACCGCAGCATCGGCGCGGCCTTGGCCATGTCGCCCTCAATCTCGGCAATCGAGCGGCTTTGCGCCCCGGTCAGGCCGAACGGCAGATTGAGCTTGCCGCGCAACGAGCCATCGCCGGTCAGCGGGGTCCCGATCTTGGCGCGGTTGGCGTTCTTGACCAGCATCAGCGCCAGACTGTTGGCCAGCATTTCGTCATAGGCCAGCCGATCACGCGCGGCGGCGTGATCGCTTCGGTGCGCCAGTTCCAGCGCATCGCGCCAGCGGGGCCACTGCATCTTGTCGGCCAGCGCCGGCTCGATCCATTCGGGCAGATCGGGCATGCGTTCCAGCGCCTGCTCGATAAGCGCGGTCAGTCGCCCTTGGGTCAGCCCTTCCGAAAGCGGATAGACCGGCTCGACCAGCTGGCCGAGCGCCGCGCCGCCTTCTTCGAGGACGTGATCCGGGTGAACGATCTGCAGCATCTGCCCGTATTGATCGAGCCGTCCGGCGATCCAGCGCTTTTCGCCGAGGGGCAGAGCCTTCTTCGCCCAGCCGGTGTTGCGGCCGAAATAGGTGATCGCGCAGATATTGCCGGGGCCATCGCTGGCCAGCACCCGGAATGGACCGCGCCCGGGTGAGCTGCGGTATTCGATCGGGGTCAGCGCCACGACGATATTCTCACCCACGCTGGCTTCATCGAGATCGCTGACCGCTCGGCGCATCACGAACCGATCCGGCAAGTGGTAGGCAAAGTCGCGCACCCTGGTCAGCCCGAGCCGTTCGAGCGGACGCGCCAGACCAGTGCCGACACCCTTCAGGCTGTCAGCTGCAATGAACAGAGGGTTGAGCCGTTCGGGGCGCATTGCGGCTTCATGCCCCAAGCCGGGTGGCGACGAAAGAGGCGGTCTTTGATTCAGCGCATGGACCCAGCGGCGCAAACCCGCTTGGCTGGTACCAAGCAAACCACACAGGAGGATTTCATGTTGCTGCCCCACGGAACCATTGTCGCCCTGGCCGACGGCGAACGATTCGAGCTGTACCGCAATGCCGGGAACGAGGCTGAGCCCGATCTCGCCGCCCAATCCGCGCCAAAGCTGGATACACACAACCATTCCGGCGGCAGCCATCGTTCCAGTACAGGCAACCACGCCGATAGTTTGGTGGGCGAAGACGCTCACGCCGCAGCAGTGGCGACCTGGTTGAATGGCCAGGTGCTGAGCCACAAGATCAAGGATCTGGTGGTGATCGCCCCGCCCCGCACCCTGGGAGAATTGCGCAAGCATTATCACAAGATGACCGAGCGGGCCGTGATCAAGGAACTGCACAAGGACCTGATCGGCAAGCAGCCCGGCGACATCCTGGGCGCGCTGCGCGAAAAGCATTGAGCGTTGCCTTTGCCGTCGCCGCAGCCTAGCGGCGACGGCATGGTTTCCGATGATCGTCTCCGCCGCTGCAAGTTCCGCGCCTGGCACCGCGGCACCCGCGAAGCCGACTACATGATCGGCTGTTTCTTTGACCGGTATGGCGCCGAATGGGGCGAAGCGGAGATCGCCTGGTTCGAGGCGCTGCTGGACGAGGAAGACGTAGACATCATGGGCTGGGCGCTCGGCACGCTGGCCGTGCCCGATGAATATGCCGGCCCGCTGATGGACGCGTTCCGCAAGCTCGACTACGTCGAGATCCCGCGCTAAGGCGCGGTTCCGATCCCTACCCCGCTGGCCGCAAAAATGGCCTGCGGGGCAATTGCTGTTGCGTGAGCCATGCCCGACCTGTCGAAGATCCATTCTGCCAAGACCCCGCTGACCCTGGCCGCGCTGGCCCGCGGCGCGCAGCCGATGGTGCTGGCCGATCTGGCGCGGGCCGCAAAAAGCCGGGTGGTGTTCATCGCTCCGGACGAAGCGGCGATGCAGGGCATTGCCGACAGCGCGGCCTTCTTTGCCCCCGAACTGGAAGTGATTGCGTTCCCGGCCTGGGACTGCCTGCCTTACGACCGGGCCAGCCCTGCACTGTCGGTCAGCGCCCGGCGACTGGCGGCGCTGCACCGGCTGCAGGGCAAGGCCGATGCGCCGCAGCTGCTGGTCACCACGATCAATGCTGTGTTGCAGCGCGTCGCCACACCGTTCCGGATCCGCGAGAACGTCCGCTTGCTCAAGCCGGGAATGGAAATCGGCCGCGAGAGCCTGATCGCGTTGCTTCAGCGGCAAGGCTATTCGCGGTCCGATACCGTGATCGACGCCGGCGAATTTGCGGTGCGTGGATCGATCTTCGACATCTACCCCTCTGGCCTTGATGCAGGGCTTCGGCTCGATTTCTTCGGTGACGAGCTTGAAACGCTGCGGCTGTTTGACCCAAGCACCCAGCGCAGCAAGGGTGTGGCCGAAGCCCACCTGCTGCTCCCGGCCAGCGAAGCCCTTTTGGACGAAGACAGCATCAAGCGGTTTCGCAGCCGCTACCGCGAGCAATTCGGCGCCAATGCCACGGGGGATCCGCTTTACCAGGCGGTCAGCGACGGGCGGCGGCTGGCGGGGATGGAACACTGGCTGCCGCTGTTCGAAGAGCGGATGAGCACGCTGTTCGATCACCTAGGCCCCGACGATACGATCGTGATCGACAATGGCGCGCTGGGCGCCGCTGACGAGCGGCTGGGCGACATTGCCGACTACTTCAAGGCCCGCAGCGACACTTCGGGCAAGGCCGCTGGCTCCTATCGCCCGCTCGAACCGGCGGCGCTTTATCTAAACCGGACCGAGCTTGATGCGGTAATCAAGGATCACCCCGTTCACCGCGCCGATATTTTTGCCCAGCCGGAAAGCACGTCAGTGATCGATTTCGGCTTTTCCGGGAGCCGCGACTTTGCCCCGGAACGCGCCCGCGGCGACAACGTTTACGAAGCCGCCGCGCAATACCTGACCGGCCAGGCCAAGCGCGGGCGCAAGGCGCTGATCGCAGCCTATTCCGAAGGCAGCCGCGCCCGGATCGCGGCGATCCTGGGCGAAGCCGCCCGCCCGGCCCCGATCCTGGCCAACAGCTGGCAGGAAGCGTTGGGCCTGGCAGCCAAGGGCGCCCCGGTCGCACTGGTCCTGCCGCTCGAGAACGGCTTTTCCAACGATGAACTGGAATTGGTCACCGAACAGGACATCCTTGGTGACCGCCTTGTCCGCCGCAAGCGACGCCGCAAGGGCGCCGATGCCTTCCTGGCCGAGCTGGCCGCGCTCACGCCAGGCGATCTGGTGGTCCATATGG
>CAZOSI010000218.1:0-4837 GCA_964582485.1 uncultured Novosphingobium sp. | reverse complement strand
CGGCGCGGACCTTGGGCGCGCCGCTGACGGTGCCCGCAGGGAAGCCTGCGAAAACCGCGTCAATCGCATCGTGGTTGGCGCTGTCCAGCTGGCCAACCACGTTCGAGACGATGTGCATGACGTGGCTGTAGCGTTCGACCGTGTAGCTCTCGGTCACCTTGACCGAGCCGGTGCTCGCCACCCGGCCGACATCGTTGCGGCCAAGGTCTAACAGCATCAGATGCTCGGCGCGTTCCTTGGGATCGGCGAGCAGGCTGGCCTCGTTCTCGCGGTCCTCGTCCGGCGTCTTGCCGCGTGGGCGGGTGCCGGCGATCGGGCGGATCGTCACTTCGCCGTCGCGCACGCGGACCAGGATCTCGGGGCTCGATCCGGTCAAGGCAAAGCCCGGCAGGTCGAGGAAATAGAGGAACGGCGATGGGTTGACCCGGCGCAGCGCGCGATAGAGCGCCAGCGGGGGCAGGGTGAAGGGGCAGGTAAAGCGCTGCGCCAGCACCACCTGGAAGATATCGCCCGCCGCGATGTAGTCTTTCGCGCGCAGCACCATGTCGCGGTACTGGCCCTCAGCCATCGTCGGTTGCAGCACCGGTTCGGGCAGGGTGGCATTCGCAAGAGCCATCGGAACCGAAGTAGAGAGCCTTGCAAGCGCCGCGTCGATTCGTTCCTCCGCCTGCTCAAGCGCGCGTTCCCCGCTGCCGGGCCAGACAGGGGCCACACACCACAGGTCATCGGTCAGACGGTCGAACACAACGATCAGCGCGGGACGCACGAACAACATGTCCGGCAAGGCCAAGGGATTTTCTGGCGGGCGCGGCAGCTTCTCAACCAGACCATAGGTCTCATAGCCAAAGTAACCAACCAGGCAGGCCAGCACTGGTGGCAGTTCCGCCGGAACATCGATCCGGCATTGCTCCACCAACGCGCGCAGTTCGATCAGGCTGTCACCCGAAAGCGGGGTAAAGGCCGCGCGGTCGAGCCGCCAGTGACGGTTGACTTCGGCCCGCGCCCCGGTGGCCCGGAAAACCAGATCGGGATCGAGACCGAGCAGGCTGTAGCGCCCGCGCACTTCACCACCTTCAACCGATTCCAGCAGGAAATCACCGCGACCGTCCTCGATCAGCTTGACCGCCGCGCCAACCGGCGTCTCGGTATCGGCAACCAGCTTGCGCCAGATCAGACCGGCCCGGCCAGAAGCAAGCGCCTCGGCCGCCGAGGTCCAGTTCCGGGCCCGCGTTTCGCTCATGCACCCAGAGCTCAGCGGCTGCCTTCGAGCCGCTTTTTGAGCGCGCCGATGTTGCCTTCGTTGCGGCTTGAGCCGACATCACCCCGCATCGCTGCGCCCAGCTGGTCGTTGTATTCACCGCCATAGGCCTGGCGCAGACTGTCCTGCAGTCCGGGCAAGCGCTTGTCGTCCTTGGTGACCGTGCCAGGGATCACCTCATTGACGGTAACCACGTACCAGCCCCGGTTACGCGGCGCGGCAAGCATACGGACCTTGCCCTTGGCCATGGAGAACAACAGAAGTTCAGGCTTCGAAGCATTTGCGCCTTGCGACTGGACTTCCATCCGCGGCTTGTCGACCCGGTCGATCGGAGGGAGCGACACACCCAGAGAAGCCACCGCCACTTCGATCGGCACACCCTTTTCAAGCGCAGCCTTCAGTTTTTCGGCAGCAGACTTGGCGGCCTTGGCGCCCTTCGATTGTTGGACATCAGCGATCACCAGAGTCCGAATCTCGGCCAGCGGCGGCGGGGCGGCGGAGACGATCGAACCGGCATCGAAGATCATGAAGGACTTGCCGGGAACGACTTCCGTCAGCTGCGGCTCGCGTTCGGTTTCCATCGCAAATGCGGCCTGCAACACCGGAGCCGTAATTTCCTTGGGAGGAGTCTGGCCATCCTTGCCATAGACCTTGCCGTCCGTGGTCAGCGGTGCGGTTTCCTGAACCTGAACGTTCAGTTCCTTGGCAACATCGGCCAGCGTGGCGCCATTGACGATCTCATCTTCGATCCGATCCGAAAACTCCGCAATCGCAGCCCGGCGCTTTTCCTCGCCCAGCTCCTTGAGCAGTTCGGGCCGTGCCTGATCGAGCGTCTTGCCCGGATTGCCTTCGCTACCATCAACCCGGACCAGCAGCCACCCGAGTGGCCCCTTGAACGGTCCAAGCACCTTACCCTTGGCTGCGGTAAAGACTGCGTTGGCAGCCGCGCTCGAGCTTTGTAGCGCATAGTCTTCCTTGCCGAGCGTGCCGAGCGCAGCCACTGCCAGGCCCTTGGAAGCCGAAGCCGCCTCAAGCGACTTTCCACTGGCCACTTCAGCGGCGATGGCTTTAGCGGCGGCTTCGGTCGGCAGCACCAGCTGCGATAGCTTGCGCTTGTCGGTTGGCGCATATTTGGCCTTGTTGGCATTGTAACGCGCGGCGATCTCCGCCTCAGTCGAGGCCGGGATGCTCTTCAGCACGTTGTCGCCGAAGGTGATGTAGCGGATCGTACGCCTTTCAGGCAGCGCGTACTCAGCCTTGTGGGTGCTATACCATTGCGCGATTTCAGCCTCACTTGGCGGTGCGGCAGGCGCGAACGACGCTGCGGGCAGGGTTACAATCGCGCCCTTGCGCCGTTCGGTTACCATGGCGGCATACCGGACAGTCAGCTTGGTTGGTGTTTGCACGCCCAATGCATTGGAGCCGGTCAACTGGCGCACCATCAGATCTTCAGCAACTTCCTGTCGAAATTCTGCGTCGGTCATGCCGCGCTCGGCCAGGAACTGGCGGTACAGCTGCGGACTGACCTTGCCATCGGGTCCTTGAATTCGCTGGATTTTGGCAATCTCGCTGTCGATCAGGCGATCCCCGATGTAGATTCCGTTACGTTGACCCCATTGCCGTGCCGCCTTGCGGTCAATCAGGTAGCCGAGCAAATCGTTAAGCCCGTCCTTGGCCAGAAAGCTGGCAACACTGGCCGTCGGATCATTCTGGCGCATCCGCGAGAGAATGGTGTTGATCGAGCGTTCGACCTCAGAGCTTTCGATCTTTTCGCGTCCAACCTTTGCCAAGTTGGTTCCGCCGCCTGACGAACCCAGCCCGCCGGTGCCAGCTATATCGCCCCCGGCAAATGCCAGCGCGATCAGCGCCACGAAGCCCAGCGTAGCGCCTATGCCCCACTTGGACTGGAAGAAATTGCGGAAAGACTGGATCATTGCTCGCTCGCAAGAATGGTTTACGCGCCGACCACCGGCACTTTGGCCCGGGCTTTAGCATCATTGGCCAGTCAGGCAATGGCCCTGCTGGCCCAGTCCCCGACGCTTTGACGCATCCCCTTTGACAAGCCGTGAGGCACTCGCCAAGGCAATAGGACAGCCTGGCCAACCGAGCCGGGCGATTGCGATTGATTGAAGGAACAACATGTCAAACCGGCCATTCATCGTCGGCAATTGGAAGATGAACGGGAATCGCGCCATGCTGGCCGAAGCCCGGGCAATCGACCGCGGCGCCGCGCGATATCCAGGAGTACGCGTGGGAATTGCCCCGCCGTTTACGCTGATCAACACCATGGCCGATGCTGTTCAGGCCGCTTTGGTCGGAGCGCAGGATTGCCATGCCCAAGCGTCGGGCGCCTTCACTGGCGATATTTCCGCACCGATGCTGGCCGATGCTGGGGCACAGTTCGCAATCGTCGGCCATTCCGAACGGCGGGCGCTGCATGGCGAATCCGATGCCGTCGTCAAAGCCAAAGCCGAAGCCGCCATCGCCGCCGGACTGGAAGTGATTATCTGTGTCGGTGAGACCGAGGCCGAACGTGATGCCGGCAAAGCCGAAAAGGTGGTCTGCAAGCAACTCGACGGTTCACTTCCTCAGGAAGAGGGTGCAGCGACCCAGGTTACTGTAGCTTACGAACCAGTCTGGGCAATCGGGACCGGCCGCGTTCCTTCGATCGAAGATGTCAGTGCGATGCACCTTGCGATCCGGGCCCGGCTTTCGGCGATTTACGGTGAAGATGGCGCGGGAGTGCAAATCCTCTACGGCGGCTCGGTCAATGCCAAGAACGCCGAAGAACTGCTTGGCGCCGATGAGGTGGGCGGAGCGTTGGTTGGCGGCGCCAGCCTGACCGCCGATAGCTTCCTGGCAATCGTCCTGGCAGCAGCTGGCCAGGACGCAGAATAGCGCAGCCGCTTGCAACTGCCCCCTTGCGCGCCTAGATGCGCGCCAACGCATTTTTATTTCCGGGACCACCATGTCGCTTTTCATCTTCCTGACCGTCGTTCAGGCCATCATCGCCTTCCTCCTGATCGTCGTGATCCTGATGCAGAAGTCGGAAGGCGGCGGCCTGGGCGTGGGTGGTAGTCCGGCCGGTCTGATGTCGGCACGCGGCGCAGCCGATTTTCTGACCAGGACCACGGCGATCCTTGCCGTGCTGTTTGTGGCGTTTAGCATCCTGCTTGCAGCTCTTGCCGCCAGTACTGGCAGTGATCGCCCGATCGAGGACACGCTTAATCGCTCAACTGCTCCGCAACAGGGTGTGCCACCGGTTTCGAACCCGCTGGAAGGCGGCTCGATCCCGGTTACGCAGGGGCCGGCGCCGGCCGCCCCGCCGGCAGCCGGTGCCGCCGATCCGCTCGCAGTTCCGGCGAAGAAGCAGTAATCATCTGGCAAGCGCTGCGGAGTTCCGGTCGGACTGACTGCGGCTGACTGCGCTTTTCACTCCCGCAACTGTGGATTGCGGCAGGCCGTGCTTGCCCGATCCCCCCTTTAGGGCTTAAGGCGCGACTCCCATGGCGCGGTTCATTTTTATCACCGGCGGCGTGGTCTCCTCGCTCGGCAAAGGTCTCATGGCGGCAAGCCTCG
>CAZOSI010000217.1:0-4841 GCA_964582485.1 uncultured Novosphingobium sp. | reverse complement strand
CCTTCAAGGCTGGAATAGCCGGCCGAGAGCTGCAGCTGTCCAGTCGGCTTTTCCTCGACATTGGCCTCGAGGATGATCCGGTCAGGAGCCGAACCTGGCTTCTGCTCGATCTCGAACTTCTCCTGGAAATAGCCGAGCGAATTAATCCGCGCAGTCGAGCGCTTGACCTGCAACGAATTGAACGCATCGCCTTCGGCCAAGCGGAATTCGCGGCGGATCACTTTGTCCTGAGTCAGCGTGTTGCCGTTCACGTCAATTTTCTCAACATAGACCCGCGGCGCTTCCGCAATCGCAAAGGTCAGGCCCATGGTGAGCTCGTCCTTGTTGCGGGCATAGTCGGGCCGGACATCGGCAAAGGCATAGCCGAAGGTGCCGAGGGTTTCGTTCAGCCGGTCGATGGTGTCTTCGACCAGCTTGGCGTTGTACCAGTCGCCCTTCTTCATCGGCAGCTGGGTTGCGAGCCGTTCCCCGTCAAAATCACGCAGCTGACTTTCCACCTTCACGTCGCCGAACTTGTAGCGAGGACCTTCCTCAACCACGTAGGTCAGGATGAAGTCCTTCTTGTCCGGAGTCAGTTCGGCAACGGCCGAAACCACGCGGAAATCAGCATAGCCCTTGGTCAGATAGAACTGGCGCAGCTTTTGCTGGTCAAAAGCCATCCGGTCCGGGTCATAGGTCGTGCCCGAGCTGAAGATCCGGGTCAGGCTCGATTGCTTGGTGATCATTTCACCGCGCAGTTCGCCGTCGTCGAACGCGTCATTTCCGATGATATTGATCTTGCGGACCTTGGACTTGGGTCCTTCGCTCACTTCGAAAACGATGTCGACGCGGTTCTGTTCCAGCATCACCATTTTCGGTTCGACCGAAGCCGCGAACCGGCCCTGACGCTTGTAGAGCTCGATGATCCGGGCCACGTCAGCGCGGACCTTGGACCGAGTGAAGATCTGGCGCGGGGCCAGCTTGATTTCAGGCAGGATTTTGTCGGCCTTGATCCGCTTGTTACCCTCAAGGATGATCCGGTTGATCACCGGGTTTTCCTTGACCTCAATTGTGACGTTGCCGGCATCGTTGCGGATCTGCACATCGGCGAACAGTTCGGTCGCAAACAGATCCTTCAGCGCCTGGTCACCAGAGGCCTGGGTATAGGGCTGGCCAATTCGCAGCTTGATATAGGTCCGGATCGTGTCGGGTTCGAGGCGCTGCGAACCGACCACATTGATCGACTTGATCGTATCGGCGGCCGGAGCGGCTTCGGCAGGCTGCGCAGCCTGGGCGAAGGCGGCTTGCGGCAGGCCAGCGAGGATCGTGGATCCCAAAAGCAGCGCGGCCATCGGCAGGCTGCTTCGCAGGGGCTGTTTGCGGTCCACGGAAGAGTTAGTCATCGGCACGCCATTTCCAGTCAATTTGTGGCCACGGACCAGCCCGGCACAGGGCAAGATATGCGCAGCTTGCAGATACGTCGCCGCCCTCTGCCCGAAGCGCTTGTTTCGATCAAGCTAACTTGCCGTCACCGTCCGCAGTTTTCCCGCATTCCGGCTCGTTTTTCACCTCAATTGGTGAAGAGCGAAACCAGATCGTTGAAGGTAACGAACACCGCAAGGCCCAGCACCAAGGCCATGCCACCGCGAAATGCCCATTCCTGACTGCGAACACCCAGCGGTTTGCGGCGGACTGCTTCCGCGGCATACATTGCCAGGTGCCCACCGTCTAAAGTCGGGATTGGCAGGAGGTTGATGAACGCCAAATTAATTGAGATCAGGGCGATCAAACCGATAAACGCATCCCACCCCACGCTAAGGCTTTGACCGGAATATTGCGCAATTTTGATCGGTCCACCGAGTTCCTTGACCGACCGTTCGCCAGCGACAATTTGCTTCAACCCAATCGCCATGCGCTGCATGATATTAATGCTCTCGTCGAAACCGTAGACTACAGCATGAACCGGGCCGAGCCGAATGCGCTCCCCATTACTCACTCCCAACTGCCCTATGGTCACTTTTTGGCCGTTGGCTCTGCCGATTTCAAATGCACGGGGCACGACGTTAACGACCACCGATTGATCGCCGCGTTGAATTCCAACCTTTAGATCTTGCCCTGCCCTTGGCCGAATGTACTTGCTGACTTCTTCGAAGCTGGAAATCGCATTGCCATCAAGCGAAACGATCCGGTCTCCTGCAAGGAAGCCAGCCTTTTCAGCGGCAGTTCCAGTTCCGACTTTCTCAATCACCGGGGCAGCGAAATCGAGTCCTAGATTTGAAATTTTTGCTTTGTTGCCAAACCCATCATCAATAGTCCTGGGTGTCAGCTTTACGGGAACCTCAAATTCCTTGTCCTCGCGGACAAACGTGAGATCAACCATTCCGCCCGGGTAAATGGCGATCTGCTGTGTAACTTCGTCAGCGCTATCAACCTCCCTGCCGTTCACAGCGACAATCCTGTCGCCTAGCTGCAATCCGGCAGCTTTGGCATCGGACTCCTCGGCAAACCCACGCACGACCGGACTCTGGTTGGGCACTCCGTAAGCCATCGAGAAAGCCGCTATAATCGCAACAGCCACCAACAGGTTGGCCAAAGGCCCGGCCAGAACGATCAAGGTGCGCTGCCACAGCGCGGCGCCCGGGAAAGTGCCTTTGAGCTGCTCGGCCGTTGCATTTTCCAGCGCCGGATCGGGCTTGCTGCTGGCATCGGCATCGCCCGCGAACAGCACATAGCCACCCAGCGGGACCGCCGCGATCCGCCAGCGGGTGCCGCGCTTGTCGATCCGGTGCCACAGCTCCTTGCCGATCCCGACCGAGAAGGTCAGCGCGCGCACGCCAAACAGGCGCCCGGCATAATAGTGGCCCAGCTCGTGCAGCACAATCAACGGACCGAGCAGCAGCAGAAACGCCCCGATGGTCATCAAAAAGGAGGGTGATTCGATCAATTCAAGCAAGCTCCAATAACTGGTGCGCGCGGCGCCGTGCCTCGGCATCGATGGCGATCACATCGCCCAGCGAAACCGGAGCAGCGGGAGCATAGCGCCCGATTAGTTCCTCGACCATTACCGCGATCTGGGTGAACGCAGTCTGTCCGAACAAGAAGGCAGCAACGGCAATCTCGTTGGCGGCATTGAGCACCGCCGGGGCCGCCCCGCCCTGCTCCGCCGCCTGGCGGCAGAGCCGGGTCGCGGGAAAGCTGTCTTCATCGGGCGCGCGAAAAGTCAGTTCGCCCAGCGCCGCCAGATCAAGCGGATCGCACGGGGTATCCATCCGGGCCGGCCAGGCCAGGCACGAGGCAATTGGCACCCGCATGTCCGATGGACCAAGCTGCGCCAGGGTCGAGCCATCGCGGTATTCAACCATCGAATGGACCACCGATTGCGGGTGGACCACGATCCGCAGTTTTTCCAGCCCAACCGGGAACAAGTGGTGCGCCTCGATCAGCTCGAGGCCCTTGTTGAACATGGTCGCGCTATCGACGCTGATCTTGGCGCCCATCGACCAGTTGGGATGCTTGACCGCCTGCGCCGGGGTAGCGGCGGCGAGTTGCTGGTGGTTCCAGTCGCGGAACGGCCCGCCGCTGGCGGTGAGCGTGATCGAGCGGACGTGCGCGTAGGAATTGCCGGCCAGGCACTGGAAAATTGCGTTGTGCTCGCTGTCTACCGGGAGCAGCGTGGTGCCGTATTTGGCGACGGCGGCGGTCATCACGTCGCCGGCCGAAACCAGCGCCTCCTTGTTGGCCAGTGCGACGATACGGCCCTGCTCGATCGCCGCCATGGTCGGGGCAAGGCCCGCGCAGCCGACGATCGCGGCAAGGGTCAGGTCGGCCGGGCGCGAGGCGGCTTCGACCAGCGCGTCCGCCCCCCCAAGCGCTTCGATCCCGGTTCCAGCGAGTGCTTCGCGCAGTTCAGGCAGACAGGCCAGATCGGCCACCACCGCCAGCTCTGCACCGAATTCCTTAGCCAGCCTGGCCAGCTCCAGTGCCTGACAATTGGCCGTCAACGCCACCACCCGCCACTTGTCCCGTTCGCGCCGGATCAGATCGAGGGTCGAAGCACCTACCGAGCCTGTCGCGCCGAGGATGGTGATGGTGCGGGTCATTTGGCACCGAAGTAGCTAAAAACTAACAGCAAGCCGAAAACAAACAATACTGCCAGGAGGCCATCGACCCGGTCGAACAGTCCGCCATGGCCGGGGATCAGCTTGCCGGAGTCCTTCACACCGGCCCGGCGCTTCATCCAGCTCTCAAAAAAGTCCCCGGATTGGGCGACCACAGCGACAAGTGAGCCGACCAACGCAGACCATAACGGTCGGTCGGACGACGGGGAAAAAGCTATAATGCCCGAACAAGGACCATCAAAACCAAAGGAGCGAGCCTGCGGGTAAAACACTTCGCATAGTCCAGATTCCCATGCTGCAGCGATCCACGCTAGAGCCAACGATGCAGCAATCATTCCGCCCAAGAGACCCGCCCAGGTCTTGGAGGGGCTAATCGTCGGCGCGATTTTAGGGCCGCCGATCAACCGGCCCGCGAAATATGCACCGATATCGGTAAAAATGACTGCCCCAACGATCAGTAGCACCTGACCGGCGCCTTCTAACCCGTTGCGGATCAACACCAAACTACAGGTACCTAGTGCGACATAACCGGCACCGCCTGCGATCCAAATTGCCCGCGAGACTTTCGATGAAGCTAGGGCAGCAACAAGCCCCCACCACTCCCACAGCACTCCCAGCGCAACAGCTACGACAAACGCGGCCCAGACCCAACCGCCCAGCCACAGCGCCGTCCCCGCCACCGCGATCATCACGACGGCCGATAGCGCCCGGACACCGAGGTCGGATTTCTTGGCAGGGGTGGCG
>CAZOSI010000216.1:0-5102 GCA_964582485.1 uncultured Novosphingobium sp. | reverse complement strand
GCTTGAACAGCAGCACCTGATCGGCCAGCGCCAGCGGATCGCCGTGGATGAAGTTGACTTCGAGCTGCGCGGCGCCTGCCTCGTGGATCATCGTGTCGATGTTGAGTTCGGCCTTCTCGCACCAGTCATAGATCTGCTCGATAATCTCCTCGAACTCACCCAGAGCCTCCAGCCCGAAGGCCTCGCTGGCGGTTTCAGCGCGGCCCGAGCGGCCCGGCGGCGGCACCAGCGGGAAGTCCGCGTCGATGTTCTTGGTCACCAGATAGAATTCGGCTTCCGGCGCGATCACCGGCTGCCAGCCCTTGGCTTCGTAAAGCGAAAGCACCTTCTTCAGAATCTGGCGCGGGGCGATCTCCACTGCCTTGCCCGAGGCGTGATAGCCGTCGCAGATCACATAGGCGGTCGGGGTCTTGAAGCCCGGTGCCTCGCGGATGGTCGATGCGTCGGGGACCAGGATCAGGTCCGGATCGAAATCGGGCACGATATGTTCGATATCGTCGGGATAGCCGCCGGTGACGGTGACGATGAAGACGCTGCCGGGGATGCGCAGGGTCCGGTCGGTCACCGATTTGATGAACTTGCCGGCCGGAAGCACCTTGCCGCGCTGGATTCCGTTGATGTCAGGGACGATGCATTCCACCTCGCTGATCCCGCGATCCTTGATCCAGCTGGCGATGTCGGTGGTCATGAAAAGTCTCGTCGATAGAGGCGGACGCGGGGCGAAATTGCCCCGCGCCTGCCTATCCTAGCTCAAAACCCGAACTTGAGCGATGCCACTACGGTCGCGTCGCCGGCCGTGGTCAGGGAATGGGCGGTATCGACATAGTCGACCGAGCCGGTGAGCCCGCTGCCCAGATCGACGCTGAGGCCCAGCAACCAGTCCTTCTTGTGGTCCGCGAAAGCCCCGTTTTCAAACCCGAAGGTGCCGTGAACGGATACCGGTCCCTTGCCGAGCGGCGCTTCGCCGGAAATGTAGACGTAGGTGTTGTCATTCCCGCCGAGGTTGTCCTGCTTGGGGGCATAGGCCACGCCGACCTTCATGTCGGCCGGGCCAACCTTGGTGCCAACCGCGCCGTAGACTTCAAAATAGTTGAAGCCCGAATTGTCGAGATAGCTGTAATAGATCCCGCCCACATCAAGGTTGACGTTGCCGACATCCTTCGAAAAGCCAACCGTCCAGTCGACCTCAAGGTCGTCGGCCTTGCCGGTGCCCAGGTCGGCGTTCGATGCCCAGGCTGAGGCGTAGAAACCGGATTCGTGAGTCACACCGACCGAGAGCGTCGCTTCGGGGTCCTTGCCCGAGAGCGAAATGCCGCGGAACCGGTAGTCGCTGAGCACACCAATTTCGCCCTCCAGATCCCAGGTCGGGGTCGCTTCTTCTTCAGCGGCGGCTTCTTGAGCATGGGCGATGGCCGGGATTGCGGCCAGCGGCAGGACCAGAGTGGCGGCGGCCAGCAAATGCGTTATTTTCATTTTATAGTCCCCTCATCTTTTTTACGCGAATGATCGTGTCTGCTGGTTTAACGAGGTCACGCGCGGGCGATATGGCCTCTTACCGAACCATCGAGCATGCGCCTGCGACCACAAAGGCCCCCGGCCGATCAAATCAGGTGCCCAGCATGGCTGCAATTCGCGGTGAAAGCCAATGGGATTTATTGGAGTTATGGCTATCGGCTTTTCCGATAGCCTGCTTCGATCCGAACCGAATAGCCTCACATAGCCGCCCAGCCTATCAATCAAGCTCAGAGCCACGGAGTAGTCATGTCACACGGTAACGATCTTTCAGCCTTCTGGATGCCCTTTACCGACAATCGCGGTTTCAAGGCCCATCCGCGGATGTTCGCTTCGGCCAAGGGGATGCATTACACCGCCACCGCGGGGCATCAGGTGCTCGACGCCACGGGCGGACTGTGGTGCAGCAATGCCGGGCATTGCCGTGCTCCTATCGTTGAAGCGATCCGCGCAATGGCCGGAGAGCTTGATTTCGCGCCGACATTCCAACTGGCTCATCCCAAGGTGTTCGAGGCAGCATCGCGGCTTTCGCTGCTGATGCCCGAAGGGCTGGACCGGATTTTCTTTACCAATTCGGGCTCGGAAAGCGTCGATACCGCGCTCAAGATCGCGCTGGCCTATCAGCGCGCGCGCGGGCAAGGCAGCCGCACCCGGTTGATCGGGCGCGAACGCGGCTATCACGGGGTCGGCTTCGGCGGGATCTCGGTAGGTGGGATCGTCACCAACCGCCGCCAGTTCGGCACGCTGCTGGCCGGCGTCGATCACATGCGCCACACGCACGATCTGGCCCGCAACGCCTTCAGCCGCGGAATTCCCGAATACGGCGCTGAACTTGCGGACGATCTGGAACGGATCGTCGCGTTGCACGGGGCCGATACGATCGCCGCTGTGATCGTTGAACCCGTGGCTGGATCGACCGGGGTGCTGATTCCGCCGCAAGGTTACCTTCAACGCCTGCGCGAGATTTGTGATCGCCACGATATCCTGCTGATCTTCGACGAAGTTATCACCGCTTTCGGGCGGGTCGGCAAGGCCACCGCGAGCGAGCGGTTTGGCGTGACGCCCGACCTGATCACCATGGCCAAGGGGCTAACCAACGCCACAGTGCCGATGGGAGCGGTCGCGGCGCGGCGCGAGATTTACGAAACTGTGGTCGGCAACGCCGGTCCGGGGATCGAGCTGTTCCACGGCTATACCTATTCGGGCCACCCGCTGGCAGCGGCTGCGGCCTGTGCCACGCTTGACCTCTACGCTGCCGAAGGGCTGTTCGAGCGGGCAATCGAGCTGGAGAGCTATTGGGAAGACGCGGTTCATTCGCTGAAGGACGCGCGCCACGTCATCGATTGCCGCAATATCGGCCTGATCGGTGGGATCGAACTGGAACCGCGCCCGGGCGCCCCGACCAAGCGGGCGATGGAGGCCTTCCACCGCGCGTTTGACGAAGGGCTGCTGATCCGAGTGACCGGCGATATCATCGCCCTTTCCCCGCCGCTGATTCTGGAGAAGAGCCACATCGACGAGATTTTTGGCAAGATTCGCGAAGTGCTGGCGACGATCGACTAACTGAGCGCGCGGGCCACGCTTACGAACTCGGCTACGGTCAGGGTTTCGGCGCGGCGCTGCGGATCGATGCCGAGCTGATCAAGCGCGGCGAGCGCGCCGGGCAGCCCTTTCAGGCTTTGCCGCAGCATCTTGCGGCGCTGGCCAAAGGCTGCCTCGGTTACCCGTTCGAGCATGCGTGCCGATACCGCTTCCGGCATTTCGGCCGGGATAACGTGAATGATCGCGCTCATCACCTTGGGGGGCGGTGTAAAGGCGCTGCGGTGCACCTTCATCGCCAGCCGCGCCTCGGATCGCCACTGTGCCAGTACCGCCAGGCGGCCATAGGCATCGCTGCCAGCCTCGGCCACGATCCGATTGGCTACTTCAAGCTGGAACATCAGCGTCAGCGAGGCCCATTGCGGCGGCCAGCTTTCGCCGCCCAGCCACCCGGTGAACAGCGCGGTGCCAACGTTGTAGGGCAGGTTGGCAACGATGTGAAATGGACCCTCGATGCCGTGAGGCACCTTGGTGGCATCGCCGTGGATCACCCGCAGCTGATCCGGAAAGGCTTCGTCGAGCTCGGCCAGCGCGGGCAGGCAGCGGCGGTCCATCACGATCGCGGTGACAAGCGCCCCGGCGCGAAGCAAGGCGCGGGTCAGGCCGCCGGGACCGGGTCCGACTTCGAGTACCTGCTGGCCTTTGAGCTTGCCCGGGATCGCGGCGATCCGGTCAAGCAGTTGCTCGTCGAACAGGAAATTCTGGCCCAGTGCCTTGCTGGCGAACAGGCCGTGGCGGTTGATGACCTCGCGCAGCGGCGGCAGATCAGTCATCCAGCAGGCCCAGCCGCCTCAGGCTGCAATCCCCGGCCATCCGGATCGCCGCGATCATCGCGCCGGGATCGGCCTGTCCGGTACCGGCGATCCCGAAAGCGGTGCCGTGGTCAGGGCTGGTGCGGACCACGGGCAGACCCAAGGTGACGTTGACCCCCTGATCGAAATCCAGCGTTTTCAAGGGGATCAAGGCCTGATCATGATACATGCACAGCGCCACGTCATAAGTTTCGCGGGCCCGTGCCGTGAACATTGCATCGGGTGGATGCGGCCCGGTCACTGCAAGCCCTTCCGCCTGAAGATGAGCAATCGCCGGGGCGATGATCCGGGCTTCTTCGTCGCCCATCCGGCCTTCCTCACCAGCGTGCGGGTTTAGCCCGGCAACGGCGATGCGCGGATTGGAAATTCCGAAATCCCGGATCAGTGCCATGGCAACAACCCGGGCTTTGCGTTCGATCAGCGCGGCGCTCAGCTGGCTTGGCACTTCCGACAAGGCAATATGTACGGTCAGCGGTACGGCGCGCAGGTGCGGCCCGGCCAGCATCATCACCGCGTCGCCGGGCGCATAGCCGCAAGCATAGGCCACGAACTCGGTCTGACCGGGATGTTCGAACCCGACTTCGGCCAGCCGCGCCTTGGAAACCGGGGCGGTGACGATCCCGGCTACTTCGCCGGCCCGGGCCAGGCCAGTCGCTTCGCGCAGACTGGCTAGCGCCAATGCGGCGCCGTCGCGATCCGGTTCGCCGGGACGATAGTCACCGTCTGCACCGTCCAGCACTGGCAAGGCGTGGTCGAAACAGTCCAGCGCCTCAAGCGGATGAAATACCGCGCGTACTGGCACGTTTAGTCCCCGCCGCGCAGCTGCAGCGCGCAGAATTTCCGGGCCACCGGTGACCACGAAGGGCATAAGCCCGTGCAGTTCGCGAACGGCCCAGGCCGCGGCGATCAGTTCGGGTCCGACTCCGGCGGGGTCGCCCAGCGAAACCGCAAGCGGCGACCCCTCCATCGCAGATCAGTTGCCGTAGTCGATCACCGCGTCGCGGCGAAGATCGCGCATATAGGTCTGGGCGCGGCGGTTGATCCGCTCATCCTCAAGCTGCGACTGAACTTCCTCGAAATTCACCGTGCCGCCAGCCTTGGGATCGTCGCGGCCGCACAGCATCAGCACCCGAACACCGTCCTGGATCGAGCCGAACGGCGGGGTCGATTCACCCAGCT
>CAZOSI010000215.1:0-5111 GCA_964582485.1 uncultured Novosphingobium sp. | reverse complement strand
TCGCCTTTTCCAACAGCTCGGTCGCGCTGGTCCACGGGATGAGCCGCCCGATCGGTGCGCACTTCCATGTCAGCCACGGCCTCTCCAACGCCATGCTGATGCCGGTCGTAACCGAATGGAGCGCCCCCGCCGCCCTGCCCCGCTATGCCCAGTGTGCCCGCGCGATGGGTGTGGCCGACGATAGCGAGAGCGATCAAGGCGCGGTCGGCCGACTGGTCGAGGCACTCCACCGGATCAACGCCGAACTGAAAGTGCCCTCGCCCCAAGCTTACGGCATCGACAAGGCCCGCTGGAACGAACTGCTGCCGCTGATGGCCGAGCAGGCGCTGGCCAGCGGGAGTCCAGGGAACAATCCAAGGGTGCCGGGGGTTGAGGAGATTGTGGGGTTGTATCGGGCGGCTTGGGGGTAGATCGGCAGTTTGATGCCGACCGTCGCTGTACTCGGCAAGTTTTTGCGCGTTCCATTAAGGCGGTCTTGTTGGGGAGAGCTGACTGGCGGGTTTTGGGCGCTGAACAATGATAGCTGCCATTGCTCGGGTGTTGATGTTGAGGATGTCACGTAGCTTCTAGTCAACAGTGGTTTCTCTCGGCGCTTCCGCTATTAGACGGGAATGAGTTTTGACTTTCCCGGAATCGTACCCAACGATCCAGTATCTGAGTTGCCATCAGAGCCTCTTGAGCGTGCGATGGTGCTTCGAAACGGCTTGGTTGCCCTTTGCGAAGGGCGCGGCAATATGAGCGACGCAGTTTACCGCTTGCTTCGTCGCGAGTTTATGAATGATTCGGCAGTTTCGAGCATGGTCCCGCAGTTCGTCCGCACGGCGCAAGATACCGGTGCAATGTGGGCATATCTCAAGGACTATTCCGGTCAATGGGAACCGCGACGGCAGTTTGTGCGTAACGAGTTTGCCCTGCTGATAGATCGGCTAGAGCGAGGCGCAGCCCTTGCCGATACCGTCATATCCGACGCACTTACGACGTTCGACGCCGACGCGATCACCGGGGCTTGGAACAAGGCGCTGGCCCGGCGTGAAGCCGATCCCGCAGGCGCAATAACGGCGGCGCGCACCTTGCTGGAAAGCGTATGCAAGCATTTGCTCGAAGATGCCGAAGGCGAGCCGACCTATGGGCCAAATGACGATTTGCCGAAGCTATATCGGCAAGTGTCGGAATTGCTGAACATCGCGCCGTCGCAGCATTCCGAAGACGCGTTCAAGCGCATTTTAGGTAGCGCCGCCAGCATTGTCGAAGGATTGGGGACGCTGCGGAACAAGGTTGGCGACGCCCATGCGCCGGGCGGTCGCAAGCCGGTGAAGGTCGCGCCGCGTCATGCGGCTTTAGCGGTCAACATGGCCGGAAGCATGGCGCTGTTCTTGATCGACACGGCGAATGCGAGGGGGACCAATGTATAATCTGTTGGTATCGGCGAACCCGGAGAGTTGGCAGGGCGAACCGTGGCAAATCGAATTATCGCGGTGCGTGAACGAATATACGGACGATGCGATCATCGAAAAATACGGCGCGCTCGACGCGCAAGCGATCGATGAACTCAGAACCTTTCCGTGCATCTTCGCTTACGAGACGGGGAGCAATCTGAACCCAAAGTTCGGCGTGATCCGCGACATAACGAAACGCCAAAGGCAAGTTCGCATAGAGTATGATATCCAGCCGGTCGAACCCTTCTTACCGCATGACGCCTTAGACGGCCTGCGGTTTGAACTCGACATTGGAAAGCTGGAATTGCACCGGACCCATTGGGCGGTCAAAGACGTGAATCTACCGAAGGAACTAAATGGTCGCGGGATCGTGTTGCCCGATTGGGTGCAACGCGCTCCGAAAGCCGTAAACATTACGACGCACCAATTCGACGTGGCTTTCTCGTTTCCCGGCGAAGTACGGGATTTGGTCAAGAGCGTAGCGGATCACGTCGAAGCGAAGATCGGGCCGAATGCATACTTCTACGACAATAACTATGTGTCGCAGCTTGCCCGGCCATCGCTAGATTTGCTGCTACAGGACATCTATCGCAATCGGTCGAAGCTAATCGTTGTGTTCATAAGCGCCGACTATGAGCGCAAAAATTGGTGCGGTATCGAATTCCGGGCGATCCGGGATATTATCGCCCAACGCCAGCATGATCGGATCATGTTCGTCCGCACCGACGATGGAGCCGTCGAAGGCGTATTTGCGACCGATGGTTATGTCGATGCTCGCAACTTCAGTCCTGAAGCCATTGCGGGTTTCATCAAAGAGCGCGTTGAGTTGCTGTAAATTTGCCGACAGTGCCAATGGCAGCTTTCGACGAATGCCAAAGCGGACCGCTACGACCGCAATCTTGTCGGGAACGGACGGGGCTTGTCGTACCTGTGCAGAGCGCATGACGCATCTCGTGCAGCACGCAGCCTCATACCACCCTCAGTGCCTCAAACCCCAGCGGCATGCTCTCCAACACAATCCCATCCCCCACTTTCACGTCTCCGCCCTTCACCACTGTCGCCATCACTCCGCACTTGCGCACCAGGCTGCCGTCGTCCGCCTTGTCTAACGTTGCCGCCATCAGTCCTTTGGCGAGGCCGTCGATCTGTTTGCAAGGGTTCCTGAGCCCAGTGATCTCGATCAGGGCGTCCGATCCCAGCCGCAGCCGCGTGCCGCGTGACAGACCGAGCAGGTCGATCCCCTGGGTAGTGATGTTCTCGCCCAGTTGACCAGGCTCTACCGCAAACCCCTTGCCCGCCAGTTCCTCGAACAGTTCGGCGTGGATCAGGTGGACCTGGCGCAGGTTGGGTGTGTTCGGATCCTTGGCCATGCGCGAGAGGTGCTGCACCAGGCGGCCGGCGTGGGCATCGCCCTCCACTCCCAGTCCGGCGAGCAGGGTCACACTTTCGCAACATTGCTTGGAAAAGCGATGCTGGCCGTCGCGGGCGAGGCCGATGATGGTTGCGGTCATGCCCTGCACCATACCCGGTCGCGCCGATTTTCCTACTTGTCTGTGGCCTGCTAGTCTGCCCGGATGACCAGCCATCCAGCCCGCGCGCCTTCCCTGACAGCCAGAAAATTCCACCTAAGGTTTTTTGGACCAGAACAGTGGTCCAAGCGGTCCACGTCGCGCTCGGCAAGGCAAAAACTCGACACGGCAAAATAGGTCTCATAAGGATACTGGAAACAACCCATGAGGATTCTGCACCGATGACCCTTCCCGCCCCGTTCGATCGCCTGCGCCTGCCCGTCATCGGTTCTCCGCTGTTTATTATCTCCACGCCGGACCTGGTGATTGCACAGTGCAAGGCGGGGATCATCGGCAGCTTCCCGGCGCTCAACGCGCGGCCTTCAGGCGTGCTTGACGAATGGCTGCACCGGATCACCGAGGAACTGGCCGCGCATAACCGCGACAACCCGGACCGGCCGGCCGCGCCCTATGCGGTCAACCAGATCGTCCACAAGTCGAACAATCGCCTCGAAGAGGACATGGAAGTCTGCGCCAAGTGGCAGGTGCCGATGACCATCACTTCGCTGGGCGCGCGTGAGGATATCAACCAGGCGGTCCATGCCTGGGGCGGGATCGTGCTGCACGACGTGATCAACGATCGGTTCGCCCGCAAGGCGATCGAAAAGGGCGCAGACGGGCTGATCCCGGTCGCGGCGGGCGCTGGCGGACATGCCGGCGTGCTTTCGCCTTTCGCGCTGATGCAGGAAATCCGGCAGTGGTTTGACGGGCTGGTCGCGCTGTCTGGCTCGATTGCCTGTGGCCGCTCGATCCTCGCCGCGCAGGCGATGGGGGCGGACTTCGCCTATATCGGCAGCCCGTGGATCGCAACCAAGGAAGCCAATGCCCAGCAGGGCTACAAGGACGCGATCGTCGCAGGCAAGGCCAGCGATATCGTTTATTCGAACCTGTTTACCGGGGTGCATGGCAACTATCTGCGCCCCTCAATCGTCGCCGCCGGAATGGACCCGGATAATCTGCCCGAAGGCGATGTTTCGACGATGAACTTTGGCTCGGGCGGGAATACCGAAGCCAAGGCCTGGAAGGACATCTGGGGGTCGGGCCAGGGGATCGGCGCGGTCGACGCGATCGACAGCGTGGCCGACCGGGTCGACAAGCTGGAGGCAGAATACAACCAGGCTCGCGCCGAGCTGGCGGCCAAGGCGGGGATGGCCTTGGCCTAGGGCAAGTCTGGCTTGGTGGCCGGCCACAGCAGGTCGGCCATTGCGTCAAGCTCTGAGAAGTCCACGCCGCTGCCGAGCGGATCCATACGGTTGAGCCGCAAGCGGCGCTGCTGGGCGAGCAGGCGGCGGCGCAGCGCGCGCTGCAACAGCTCAAGCCGCTGGTAGGCCTCGATCAGGGCGACTTCGGGTGCGCGCAATCGGGTTGCCGACCAGCCTGCTTCGATCTGGCCGACCCGTTCGATCACCATCGCGTTGTAATCGCGGTGCGGCCCACGATGCAGCGGCAGCCCGATGCGGACCGCGGCGCGATCATTGGCAGGCAGCAGCAGGCCGTTGCGGCGGAAATCGTCGAACCGCAGCCGCTCTCGACCGACTGCATCGAGCATCGGCGTGAAACAGCTCCGGCCCAGGATCTGCCGAGGCAACAAATGGTGCCGCTGAAGTCCCGGGTCATAGCCGGGCGCATCGCACCGATTGACCGCTCGAAAAGAAAGGAAGGAACGCTGCTGCTGAAGCGCACTCGAATGACTGCGGATCGAAAGGTCCACCTTGCCCGGCGCCCGATAGGTGTCAGCGCTTCAAGGTTAGCCGGATCTGTCGGCCTTGGCGGACAGGTTCGGCTTTCAACACTTCGCCATCGGGTCCGGTAAATTCGATCTCGCGTTGCAAGGGACCCGTTCCAACCAGTTCATTGGTCAGACGCGCGGCGATCCGCGCCGCTGCTGCCGGGACCAGCTTGCGATCAGGCTCAAACCGCAGTTCCTGTCCGATCAGGTAATCCAGCCCGGCCGAAACGATCGCTCCGTCATTCTCGCGCTGTAGCGAAGTCAGCCCGAGCGAAGGAAAGGCGCCGCCATCAAGCCAGGATTCGATCACACCGCAGAAATACTTTGGCGTCATCCAGCATTGGGCCGGAACCCAATGCACCGCCAAAACCCCGGGGA
>CAZOSI010000214.1:0-5132 GCA_964582485.1 uncultured Novosphingobium sp. | reverse complement strand
CTTCGGGGACCGGAACCAGCTTGCGCTCGATCACCTGGTAACCGAGCGGCACCGGCCCGCCCATCCAGATGCCCTTCTTCTTGGAGGCAGCGATCTTGTCGCGGATCCGTTCGCCGGTGACCTCGCGCTCGAACTGCGCGAAGCTTAGAAGGACATTGAGGGTCAATCGGCCCATGCTGGTTGTGGTGTTGAATGCCTGGGTCACCGAGACGAAGCTCGCTTGCTTGGCATCGAGCCGTTCGACGATCTTGGCAAAGTCGGCGAGGCTACGGGTCAGGCGGTCAACCTTGTAGACGACGATGACAGCGACATTGCCCGCGTCGATCTCGGCCATCAGCGCCTTGAGACCCGGGCGCTCCATGTTCCCGCCCGAGAACCCGCCATCGTCGTAGCGTCCTTGCACCAGCGTCCAACCTTCGTGGCGCTGGCTGAGGATGTAGGCTTCGCAGGCCTCGCGCTGGGCATCGAGGCTGTTGAACTCCTGTTCGAGACCATCCTCGGTCGACTTGCGAGTGTAGACCGCGCAGCGCAGCATCTTCATGGCTTGGCCCTGCGGGTCAGGCCGAAGAACAGCGGGCCATTCCAGTGCGCTCCGGTGATTGCGCGGGCCACAGCGGTGAGCGTCTTCCAGCGTTTGCCATCGTACTCGAAGCCATCGGCGACCACGGTGACAGTGTGGCCCACCCCGTGCCAGTCGCGAACCAGTCGGGTGCCGGGAGTGAGCTTGCGCGGCACTGGCCTGTTGCGGTCCTCTTCCCCGCCACACGCTGTTAACTGCCGCAGGAGAGTTCGTGTTCCCCGGCTGAGCCCGCCGAGCTTCTGCTCCTGGAGCTTGTAGCCGATCCCCAGCCGCATCAGCTCAGGCGACAGATTGGGCGTGGCCGCGCCGAACCGGCGCGCCCACTCCGTCTTGAGGTCCTCGGGCGGCAGTTCGGCCAGTCGCCTGATGGTGACGTAAGCTCGACGTGCCATCAGGCTGTAACCGCCCGGTAGACCCGAGCATGGCCTTCCAGCTTCTCGCTTGTGATCACATGTCCCTTCTTCTTGAGCCCGGTCAGCGCCGCGCGGGTGGTGTGCGGCAGCCAGCCGGTTGCGGTGACCAGCTGGTCGAGCGTGGCGCCTTCGGGACGTTGGAGCAGGCTCAGTATCAGGCTCGCTTTGCTCTCGGGTTTGATCGGGGTGGGCGATGCTTGAGCCGAGGAGCTTACGCCGGCCTCGATCGCCTTGGGTTCCCGCGCCATCTTACGCGGGCGCTTGATTACCGAATTGGCGGCGATGGTGGTGGTGTCGGTTGCGGTCTGCTCGTTCGTGTCGGTCATGGGTGGTACTCCGGTTCGGAGCCGCGACCATTCGCGGCTCCCACCACCCAAGGCCCTGCCGATCGCTTCGGTCAGGGCTGCGGCCGCTCAGGCGCGCCGCGATTCAGTGACAGCACCAATGCTTGGTGTGCGAAGGAAGTCCAATGGAATGTCCGCTTCGTCGGACGATCCGGAACGGCAGGTTACAGCCGCACAAATGGAATAGGCGACATTCCGATGCGTCGGCGTCGACTTCCGGGTCCGCCCCTTTGTGGACCTTAACCTTGACCAGCCGGAAGATCACTGTGACCGCTAGTTGGCGATCGGAGTAGCATCGACTGTCGCCAACACTCGTTTCTCCTCACCTACTCCCAGAACGATTTGCCATTTAAGGAAGCAGGCTGACTGGTGCGCCGCGCAGGTACGCAATCCATCAAGGATCGTGATAGAGCTAGCCGACGAGCGAAAACGCCTCTCAAATTGCACCCGCAAGGATAGCTTGTCCTCGGAGCGTTCCATTGTGCCTCGCGGAATAAAATGCCCCTGCGCCTCACTCAGGCTGGCCTCGTCCAATACGATATGGACGCCGGGAATATGAAGACCATTCCAACTATTCTGGCCGTCACATTCGAACGCAAAAAACCTGCCGAGTTGATGGAGTTCGTCAAGACAAACCACCACGGGCTTGCCCTCGCTCATCACGATCAGGCAGCGGTGTTCATAGTCCCCGCGAGGCAGGACAAAAGTCATCTCCCGCGCGGCTGACATCGGGGCGGCAAAACACTCGGACGGATCGATCATGCCTGTGCCTCCTAGCGGCTCTGAAGTGGTTGGATGAGCATTCCCCAATACAACTCAGCGGCTCCTTCCTGAGAAAGCTTTTCACCGGCCCCGCCCCTAAAACTCATCCCCATGGATTTCAAGTAGAGCATCTGGTCATCAGCTTCGACGCTAAGATTTTCATTGAAGGAATTGCTCTCGCTGGTTTCATTGGCAGTATAGGCAATGCCGTTCATGAAGCCGCCGCCAATGAAAACCGTGCAGCGCGTCAGGGCCTTCCCGCCGCGATAGATCATCGCATAGAAGCGGTTTGCATCTACGCGCCGGAAAGTGCCCTCGATGCCGGGATTACGGGCCTGAAGCTCCTCAAGTGAGCCCTCGAAGTAGCGGGCAATGAACTCGAAAGTCTCGACCTTGAAATGGTCCTTGTCGCGCTCCGTGAAAGTCTGCGCGAGGCGCAAATTGCTAGACCGCGAAGCCGGTGCGGCTAATGACTGCGATCGCGACTGCGTTGGTAAGAAAGTATGCGCTGGTAATTCCCGCTGCTGTGGCCCAAGCTTCGCTGCAGCGGCCCGAATAGCCTTCGTTACTTCGAGGAACGCCAGATCGCGATCAGCCCACTGGGTGACAGGCTTTCCGTCTGTAGGCGTAGCCAGCAACTTGCCGAATGGCGTTCCTTGCCAGTCGCAGGGACGGAGGATCACCGGAATAGCGACTGCCTCGCCAGCCTCGTGCCGTTCCATGGCACGCTGCATTTCGCGGTCATAGCAGTAGTCCGAGGCCAGAAATGCGGGGCTGACCAGCAAGAGAATTATGTTCGCCATTTCGAGATTGCTACTGATGGCGTGGTCGATCACCTCACCCGCCGTAATGCGACGGTCATGCCAAGTGGCGATGACATTCTGGCGTTTGAGAATGGCGAGTTGCTGCTCCAACTGGTTGCGCAACTGCTCGTCCTCGTGGGAATAGGAGAAGAAGACAGATATCATTGGAACCCCAAAATTTGGAAACCATGGTGGAGAACAAAACGAGATTGCGCAAGGGCGTTGCAAGTTATATCCACGCTGCCATCTCAGGCGCGCCCTGAAGGCGACATTGCTGTTGGACACCC
Source organism: uncultured Novosphingobium sp. (assembly GCA_964582485.1). Taxonomy (GTDB): domain Bacteria; phylum Pseudomonadota; class Alphaproteobacteria; order Sphingomonadales; family Sphingomonadaceae; genus Novosphingobium. The sequence goes on along the minus strand of CAZOSI010000214.1, from coordinate 1,943 downwards.
TATTTCCGGTCAGCTGAACTGACGGAGATCGCAGGCCTTAAGTCCAATGCTTTGCACACCGAAAGGTCGTACCTGACCATTCCAAGACGAGGTAATTTGATGCGTCGCACCCTTATCGCTGACGGTTCAGGGAACCTGCCAGCACTCGAGACAAGATGTGCCGCATGCGACGGCGAAGGTCGCATCCCCAATCGGAGGGACGGCAACCGAATAGAGTACGGCGGCCACTGTAATGCATGTAACGGCGGCGGCGCTGTCCCGACTGAGGACGGCAAAAGGCTTCTCGAATTCCTCCGCTGGAACCGGCATTGAAAGGTACGATGCGAGGATTTCGATCTGAATACACTACATTTGTATCGTCCATTTTTCGGACAACAGACGCCGAGAAGTCGTTCGATGACTGTTATTGATCTTTCGACTGTACAGGCCGAAATACTGGCTAAATCCTGGGTTGAGCCTCAAACGAACGAATTACCTTCACATCTCCGCTCTCCCGGACAGCGATGCTCCAACGGGTAAATCCACACGCTTCATCCGCACTACCTTCGGTGAAACCCTTCATCAAGGGCACCCGATATGGGTCGTCGTGAAATTGATCCCCGAGCCTCCGGCAACAGATGAAGAGTTGTCCACTCCTGAGGACAAGCGCGCCAGCAGGGTCAAATTCCTCTTCGGAATTGTAACGGGATGTGGCGTCCACCCGATACTCAACCTGACTAACTATTATGCCACGGATGGGATTGCCGGTACCAACTGCAGCCTCTTTAAAAGCATATGATCCATCCAAGTGGATCATATGCTTCTGGTCATCCCAATCCACAACCAGGCCCATTGGGAGATTGGCGCGGTACGGCAGAAATAATCCGCAAGATTTCTCGTCGGCGCTCCTGCCGAGACGAACCGGCGCGACAGCGGACATTGGCAGATCCAGTGCCTCTATATTCGTCTGGATGCTCATTCGACGCTCTCTTCGTTTGCCAATCGTCATCGACGGGTATGTAGGTGCGCCTGCTCGCAACTCCCATGGCCCTTGAAACTTTATGCCCAGTCTCGCATTCAATTTTGAGCGACGCCTGATCGTCAATAACGCGCAGCAGTCTTTGCGTCCGCCTTCTTTTATGGACCCTTCGCCCCATGGATCTTCCAGAACCTTGGCGCACTCTGCAATTTTCTCGTCAATCTACTGTTAGGTATATTGATAGATATATCATGGTTTCAACTTGTGAAACAACCCATAATTACAAATTATTATTAATATAAAGTTTATATCTATTGATACGTATAGTTATCTATATTTATCCATTCAGCGATAATGAATATATTTATTTGAAGAATTTCGCAACCACATCTGCAATCATACCCGATTTCCTAGGAAATTTATTGCTGGAGATCAGCCTCAGTCTTCGCTATGATAGAGGATAGAAAGGAGCACTTCATGCGGTCGAACAACCAGATCAGGGCTAACGTTGATGTCCCACTGAGCAGCGTAGCACTCGCGAGGGTGATCGTCGAAGTGCGAAGCGGCGATGTGCGGGCGGCGGCGGGCGCGTATAACCGGACCTATAACCGGCATAATCGGTGACCATGCCGGGGGGCAGCGCCCCCCTACTCGACACTGTTCTGCTCAAGGTTGCGAGCCGCTGCAATCTCGATTGCAGCTATTGCTACGTCTATCATATGGGTGACGCCGCGTGGCGCGATCAGCCCAAGCAGATGTCGGACGTGGTGCTTGATGCCGTCGCCCGCCGACTTGCCGACCAATATGCGCTGCAATCCGTTCCGTTCAGCGTCGTACTGCACGGCGGGGAGCCCCTGCTTCTCGGTGCGGCGAAACTCGAACGATTCTGCGCCAGATTGAGGGAAGCGCTGCCGCACCCATGCGGTATCCATGTCCAGACCAACGGCGCGCTGTTGAGCGACCCCGTCATTGATGTTCTGGTGCG
>CAZOSI010000213.1:0-5158 GCA_964582485.1 uncultured Novosphingobium sp. | reverse complement strand
TCGCCAACATGAAGGCGCAATTGAAGCGCCTCGGTTTCGCGCTCGACTGGAGCCGCGAACTGGCGACCTGCGAGCCGGACTATTACGGCCACGAGCAGTCGCTGTTTCTCGACATGTACGAAGCTGGGCTGGTCTACCGCAAGGAATCGGCAGTCAACTGGGATCCGGTCGACATGACTGTGCTGGCCAACGAACAGGTGATCGACGGGCGCGGCTGGCGCAGCGGCGCGCTGGTCGAGAAGCGCAAGCTGAGCCAGTGGTTCCTCAAGATAACCCAGTTTGCCGACGATCTGCTGACCGGGCTGGGCGAGCTCAGGAACTGGCCGGAAAAGGTCCGGCTGATGCAGGAAAACTGGATCGGCAAGAGCCAGGGCCTGAAGTGCACTTTCCGCTTCGTCGACAGTCCGGACGGGATCGAGGTTTACACCACCCGCCCCGACACGATGTTCGGCGCGAGCTTCGTCGCGATCGCCGCCGACCATCCGTTCGCCCAGAAGATGGCCGCCAATGTGCCCGAGCTGGCCAGCTTCATCGAAGAATGCAAGCAGGGTGGCACCACTGCGGCCGAGCTGGAAACGGCTGAGAAGAAGGGCTTCAACACCGGCTATTCGGTCGAGCATCCGCTCAAGAAGTCGTGGCACCTGCCGGTCTATGTCGCCAACTTCGTGCTGATGGATTACGGCACCGGGGCGGTCTTCGGCTGCCCGGCGCATGACCAGCGCGATCTGGACTTTGCCCGCAAGTATGACCTGCCGGTAACCCGCGTGGTTGCCGATGGCGAGGAGACCGGCGCAAGCTTTGATGGCGACGAGGCCTATACCGGGCCCGGCCGAATCGTGAATTCGGACTGGCTCGACGGGATGACGATCGAGCAGGCCAAGGCCGACGTGATCGCCAAGGCCCAGCACGACGGCTGGGGTCAGGCCGAAACCCAGTATCGCCTGCGCGACTGGGGCGTTTCGCGCCAGCGTTATTGGGGCACGCCGATCCCGTTCATCCACTGCGATGGCTGCGGCGTTGTGCCGGTGCCCAAGAGCCAGTTGCCGGTGGTCCTGCCCGACGATGTCGATTTCCAGACCCCCGGGAACCCGCTGCTCCGGCACCCCAGCTGGAAGCATGTCGACTGTCCGCAATGCGGCAAACCGGCCACGCGTGAGACCGACACGCTCGATACCTTTGCGGATTCGAGCTGGTATTTCCTGCGCTTCGCCAGCCAACCGGGCGACCGGCCGTTCGATCCTGAAGTGATCAGGCAATGGCTTCCGGTGGAGCAATACATCGGCGGGATCGAACATGCGATCCTCCACTTGCTCTACGCCCGGTTCTGGACCCGCGCGCTCAACCACACCGGGCTGATCGAGGTGAAGGAACCGTTTGCCAGCCTGTTTACCCAGGGGATGGTGACGCACGAAACCTATTCCCGGCTCGATCCGGCCAATGGCGCGCCGATCTGGTTCGGCCCGAGCGAAATCGAGCGCAGTAGCACGGGGGCAATGCTCAAGGCTGATGGCCAGCCGGTCGAAGTTGGCCGGGTCATCAAAATGTCGAAGTCAAAGAAGAACGTCGTCGATCCCGATGAGTTCATTACCGAATACGGTGCCGACGCGATCCGCTGGTTCATGCTTTCGGATTCGCCGCCTGAGCGCGACCTTCCGTGGTCGGTCGCCGGGCTGGAGGGCTGCGCGCGGTTCGTCCAGCGGCTGTGGCGGCTGTTCGGGCAGTACGATGCCGCAGCGACGGGGGAAGACAAGGCGCTCGATCGCAAGACCCACCAAACCGTCCATACCGCCGCTGAAGACATTGCCGCGCTCGGCTTCAACAAGGCCGTTGCGCGGATTTATGAACTGACCAACGCCGCCGAAAAGGCTGCGCCCTCAGCCAGCCGCAGCCAGGCGATCCGCACGATCCTGCTGCTCGTCGCACCAATGATGCCGCACCTGGCCGAAGAGGCCTGGGCCGCGATTGGCGGCGAAGGTCTGATCGCCGATGCCGCCTGGCCGCCAGTCGATCCGGCGTTGTTGCTCGATGACGAAGTGACCGTCGCGATCCAGGTACTGGGCAAGCTGCGCGACACGATCACGGTCGCCAAGGGCCTGCCGCGCGATGAGCTTGAGGCGCTTGCGCTGGCTTCCGAGAAGGTCCAGCGTGCGCTTGATGGCAAGGCAGTGAAGAAGGTGATCGTGGTGCCCGACCGGCTGGTGAACCTGGTGGCATGATGCGGCTGGCGGCTCTTTGCCTGGCGCTGTTGCTGTCCGCTTGCGGGCTCAAGCCGATGTATGCCGGCGGCGGTTCTGGCGCAGTCGCTCAGGGGCTGGCCGGGATTGAGGTTTCGACGATCGAAGGCAAGTCCGGCTGGCTGATGCGCAATGCGCTGGTCGACCGGCTTGGAACGCCGGCATCGGGTGCCGCGCCGCGCTACCGGCTCGACGTTCGGCTTGACGACAAGGTTGAAGGGCTTGGTCTGCTGTCCGACGATACGGTCGCGCGCGAGCGCCGGACGCTACGCGCACGCTATCAATTGGTCGATCTGGCCAGCGGCGAGATCGTACTGGATGCCAGCGCCGGGTCCGACGCCGGGATCGATGTGGTCAGTAGCGAATATGCCACGATCGCTGCTGAAAATACCGCGCTGGAAAACCTGACCAAGCAGGTCGCCGACCGGATCATCACCCGGGTTTCCCTGACCCTGCGCAACGGCGCGAAGTGAAAGCCACCAACAAGGACTTCAAGGGCCTGGCCCCACGTGCCGCCAAACAGGCCCGCGTGTTCTTCTTCTGCGGACCCGACGATGCCGGGGCCAACGACGCCGCGCACACCATTGCCGGGCTGCTGGATGACCCAGGCGAGCGGATCGAATTGGGCGGCAGCGAACTGAAACGCGATCCGGTCAAGCTGGGCGACGAAGCGCGCTCAACTTCGCTGTTCGGGGAAAGCCGCCATATCTGGGTTCGCGCGGCCGGCGATGAGGCCCACGACGCGGTCGACAATCTGCTCAAGGGCGAGGTCGATGGCTGTCCGGTACTGATCGTTGCAACCGGGGCGACCGACAAGTCCCGCACCGCCAAAATGCTGGCAGGGCGCGACGATGCTCTTGTCGCAATGTTCTGGCCGCCCGACCTGCGCAGCGTGACCGGGTCGGTTCGCGATATGGCCGATGCCGCCGGAGTGATGCTGGGCGGCGATCTGGCCGAGCGGATCGCCCGTGCCGCCGCGCTCGATACGCGGCTTGCCCAGTCCGAAGTAACTAAACTTGCTCTTTATCTCGACGCCAGTCCGCAGGCGCCGCGCCGGGCCGATGCAGAAGCGCTGGAGGCGATCGGCGCACGGACCGAGGACGATGGCTTTGCCACTCTGGTCAGCGCCGTGCTGGGTGGGGAGTCTGGCAAGATCGGTGCCGAATTGCGGCGGATGCGCGAACTGGGGCTAAGCCCGGTTGGGGTCCTGCTTGCATTTGAGCGGCGTGCGGCCCAGCTCGCCCAGCTGGCGGCCAAGGTCGGCCCACGCGGCGATGTCCAGGCCGTGCTCAAGAGCGAGATCGCAGCGCGGCGGGTGTTCTGGAAGGACGAGCGCGAACTTGGAGTCCAGGTCCGCCGCTGGCGCGGCAAACGCCTGGCGCGGCTGGTCGACAAGCTGGTTGAACTGCACCGGGCGCTTCTTGCCAACAGCCAGAACGCCGAGCTGCTGTTGGCTCAGGGCCTGACCGAGATCGCCCGGGCCGCAGCCCGCCCCTGAAAGTGGCTGCAGGACGGGCGCCTTGATGGGTGCCCGTCCTGGCAAATCACACTCCCAATGCTTAGAATTCTACCCCGACGCGGGCGTAGAGATAGCGCCCATTGAACCCGAAGGGTGAGAAGATCGAGAACGGGATGTACTGCTGGTTGGCCGGATAGGACCCGCCGATCGACGCCGGCCGCAGGCCCCAGGGCGAACGATCGGGATAGATATCGAACACATTGTCCGCGCCGATTGCGATGCTGATTGCCTCGGTCGGCTTGAACTGCAGCTCAAGGTCGGTGATCCACTTGGCACCCAAGACGATGTCATCGGGCCCATAGGCGGTCAGGCTGGCCGCGTTGGGAGCAAGCGGCGAGGCCGAGCCGGGCGAAACGACCTTACCGTAACGGGTGGTGCGGGCATTGATCCCGAACTTGCCCAGATCACCGTCCAGGCTCAGCACAACCTTGTCACGCGGCTGGCCTTCGGTGAAGCGGATCGATTCCACCCGGCCGAACAGGATCAGGTTGGGGATCGCGGCCAGCGGGCCGAGGTCGTTCTTGTACTTGATGATGCTCTGCTTGTTATAATTGTATGCGGCGGTGAAGGTCCACTTGCCTACGCCTTCAAACGGCAAGCGCCAGTTGAGCACCGCGTCGACGCCCTGTGTGCGGGTGTCGAGGCCGTTGATAAAGAACCGTGCCGCGCCAACCGACTGGAAGCCGTTGGTATCGAGCACCGCCTTGACCGCAGCGTTGACCGCCGCCGTGCCGCTTCCGGCCGCACCGAGGTTTTCGGTCAGCACGATCCGGTCATTGATCCGGATGTTGTAGTAATCGACCGTCAGGGTGAGCCCGTTGAACGGATTGGCGGTAAAGCCGGCCGACATGTTGAGCGACTTTTCCGGCTTCAAATCCTTCGAACCCAGCGCGCGGGCGACCGGGCTGCTGACTGCCACCGTCGAGATATCGACCGGAACCCCGGCGATGAAGTTGGTTGAGGTGGTGGTGAAGTATTGCTGGTGCAGTGATGGCGCGCGGAATCCGTTGGAAATCGAGCCGCGCACTGCAAAGCCCGGGGCGAACTCATAGCGCGCCGCGAATTTGGCGGTCAGGGTGTCGCCAAAGTCCGAATAGTGCTCATACCGCGCCGCCGCCGTGGTGCTCAGCCCTTCGACGATATCGGTATCAAGCTCGATATAAGCGGCCACGTTCTCACGCTTGACGTTGGTCAGGCTGGCCGCCGGGATCCCGGGGAAGCCCTGGGCACCGGCGCCCGCACCACGGCCAGGGAACGAGCAAGTGCTGGTTCCGGCGTTGAACACCCCGCTCTGCGCAGTGCAATCGAGCGCGGTGGTCACGTAGGAAGCGCGGAAATAAGGCCCAATCGCCCAGGATTGCAGCTCGCCGGGGCGGATCTGGAAGCGTTGAGCACGGTATTCGGC
>CAZOSI010000212.1:0-5161 GCA_964582485.1 uncultured Novosphingobium sp. | reverse complement strand
CGATCGGCAGGCCGTAGCCGCGATAGCCCATGGCGATCTTGGCCACGAGGCGCAGGTGGCTGGTGACCAGCTGCTTGGCCGCGTCGGGATCCTGGTGTTCGGCATAGCGCTTGGCGAGCATGTATTCCTGCTCAGCCGTCAGCACCGGGAATTTCTTGATCTCCGCAAGATAGCGGTTGAGGCCCTGCTCGCCGCTGAGGCTGGGCGAGCTGGAACCGCCGGTTGCAGGCAATTTTCGTTCGACCTTGGACATTTGACTACTTCGTCCTTTCATCGTCGGCTCACCCTTAGAGACCCTTTAGAGGCATCCCTCGGCGGCAGCCACATGGATTAAAGTGATAACACAATAGCTGTGCTTTAGCTCCTCAATTCGACCAACAGCCCGGCCATGTCGGCAGGCAGCTTGCTTTCAAATCGCAAGGGTGCCCCCGTAACCGGGTGGATGAAGCCCAGCACTGCGGCGTGCAGCGCCTGCCGGGCGAAGTGAAGCTGGTTGAGGATCGGCCGAAGCCGCGAGGGAACGCGTCCATAAACAGGATCGCCCAATAGCGGATGTCCGATTGACGACATGTGAACGCGGACCTGGTGAGTCCGCCCGGTTTCCAGCCGGCATTCTACCAGCGCGGCGCCGGTGAAGGTTTCGATTGTCTTGTAATGGGTTACGGCATGTTTGCCGCGCTTGTTGAGTTCGTGCAGCACGGCCATCTTCTTGCGGTCATGGTCCGACCGGCCGATCTGGCCTTGCACCGTGCCTGAGGCTGGGACTGGCGACCCAGCCACCAAAGCGAGGTAGGCGCGCTCGATCGAATGATCGGCGAACTGCGCAGCTAGCCCTTCGTGCGCCTTGTCGGTTTTGGCGACGACCAACAGGCCCGATGTTTCCTTGTCGATCCGGTGGACGATCCCCGGCCGCGCAACTCCGCCAATGCCCGAAAGCTGACCCTTGCAATGGTGCAACAAGGCATTGACCAGGGTGCCATCGAGGTTACCCGCAGCGGGGTGCACGACCAGCCCGGCGGGCTTGTCGATCACGATCAGGTATTCGTCTTCAAAAACTATGGTCAGCGGAATGTCCTGGGCCTCAGCTGCGGCGGGAAGGGCTTCGGGAACGGCGATTTCGAACGCGGTTCCGGCGCCAGGCTTGAGGCTCGGCTGGCTCGCCACTTTGCCATCCAACAGCACCCGGCCTTCGCCCATCAGCGCCTTGACCCGCTCACGCGAAAGCCCGCTGGCATCGGCCAGCGCCTTGTCGAGCCGTTGCCCGGCTTCGGCGATCACGCCGGAAAGGATGGATTCTCCCCTATTCATTGCTAGCTAGTTGGGGATGGACCTTGAAGTGACAAGTGGCACGATTGCCACACTGCTGGAAGAAGCGACGCGGGCACATCCGCTGGAATGCTGCGGTGTCCTGCTGGGTGAGGGTGCGCGGATCGGCCAGGCTTTGCCTGCCGCCAATGTCCATCCCGATCCGGCCCGCCATTTCGAGATCGATCCCGCCGTGCTGATCGCGGCGCACCGCGCGGCGCGGCAGGGCGGGCCGCAAGTACTGGGCTATTACCACTCGCACCCCAACGGCCGGGCCGGGCCTTCGTCCGAGGATTTTGCCATGGCCGAGCGGGCAGGTCGCTTTTGGGCAATTATCGCAAAAGGCGATGTGCTGTGGTGGCGTGATGGTGCCAATGGATTCGAACGCCTTTCCAGCCGAGTCGTGGACGGCTAAGGAAGCCCTCAACTTGTTTCAGGGGCCCCAATGACCGATACCTCTCTTGATCTTGCCAGCCTGCTTTGTTCGCGCCTGTGCCACGACCTGCTCAGCCCGGTCGGCGCGCTCTCCAACGGGCTTGAACTGCTCGCGGAAGAGCGCGACCCGGAAATGCGCAAACGCTGCATGGAGCTGCTTGAACAGTCGGCCCGGACCAGCGCCGACAAGCTCAAGTTCTTCCGCCTGGCCTTTGGCGCCGCGGGCGGGTTCGGCGATACAGTGCCGGTTGAAGAGCCCAAGGCACTGATCGATGCGCTTGTTGCGGGGAACGAGCGGATCAAGCTCAACTGGTCGCTGGGGGTGACGGTCCTGCCCAAGCCCGCGGTCAAGGTGCTGCTCAACCTCGCCCATATCGGGATCGAAGCGCTGGTCCGCGGCGGAACGCTGGATATCGGCGCGGAACTGCGCGACGGGGCGAGCGAAATCGTGATCCGCGCATCCGGGCCCAAGATCGCTTTCGATCCGGTGATCGGCCGGGCGATCGACGGAGTGCTCGAAACGGGCGAACTGACCAGCCGAACCGCGCCCGCGCACATGATCCAGCAACTTGCGGCCGGGATCGGCGGCGGCTTGCAATATGCCTTGTCCAACGACGCCCTGGTGATGGGTGCGGTGCTGCCAGGGTGATCTGAGAAGCATGACCGAACTGATCCACTTCGAGAATCCCTCGCCCAACTGGAACGAGCGGCAGTTGCCGATCTCGATGGTGGTGCTCCACTATACCGGCATGCCAACTGGGGCCGAAGCGCTCGAGCGGATGTGCAGCGAGGAAGCCGGGGTTTCCGCGCACTACATGATCGACGAGGACGGCACCGTCCACCGCCTGGTGCGTGAGGATCGCCGTGCCTGGCATGCCGGCAAAAGCTTTTGGCGCGGGATCACCGACATCAATTCGGCCTCAATCGGGATCGAGCTGGTCAATCCCGGACACGAGTGGGGTTACCGCCCGTTCCCCGACGCGCAGATGGAAGCGCTGCTGCCGCTGCTGGCCGACATGGTTCAGCGCCACGACATTCCGCGCGCCAATGTGGTCGGCCATTCAGACATTGCCCCGACCCGCAAGGAAGACCCCGGTGAACTGTTCGACTGGGACCTCCTCGCCGCCCACCGCCTCGCGCTGCGCACGCCAAGGGTGACCGCGCCCAGCCCGTTCGAAAACGACGGGGCGTTCTTTCTGGGGCTCGAGCGCTGGGGCTACGACATCTCCGACCCCGCCGCCGCCATGCGCGCCTTCCAGCGCCGCTGGCGCCCGCATATCATCGACGGGCAGGTTGACGGGGAATGTTCGGCAATTTTGTTTTCTTTGTTGTTGGACCGGGACAGCGGGAAGACGCGGTAAAGTCGGGAGAAAATTTGCAGTTGATCGAAGGAGCGATATGTCGATAAGCCGTCCCATAGCAGGTGGTTTCGTCGCACTTGGTGATAGCGAACTTGCCAAGATTGGATTAGCGGTTGTTTACGAGGCAGCTGCAAAATCTGCCACTACAAGCGCACTACGAGCCTTGTTGTCACTTGATCTTGCAGACTGGTCGAAACTTGATCGGGTTCAGTTTTCGCAACTGCTAGACAAATTGAGCGGACCCGTATCTGATCTTTGCGATCCTGAGCTCTCAATTCGCTTTGCTGAACTGAGATTGGCAATCGCCAATGGTCACGATGCTCGACACATCATTGTCCACGTAGCTTGGGGTGAAGGTGGAGATCGCTTCATGGGTTATGACTTCCTGCGTCAAAAAGAAGTGACTAGCGCCGATATTGATCAAGCTGTGGAACGTTGCGCCGAGATAAAGCGAGCCGCACACTGGTTTGCCTTAAGAATTGCAAATTTGGTGGAAGAGGGGCGATTGTCGGAACGTGAAATAGGGCCAGGGTTGAGCATACAAACTGGGACCCGTTTGGTGCGCCTTTAACAGTTCAATGCAATGGACCGAGACTTGCGTCTCCGTCCTTGATTCAATTCGCTAGGACCGGCAGGGGGCGGGCTGCCGCGTCGCGAAAGTGACGTGGAATTTCCGGGCTCCACGAAACAAGGGTGGCGGCTACTGCCCGCCGTCAGGCCGCCTTAGCCAGCTTGCCAACCTTGATGTCCGCTTCGTGACTACGTGCCTGCGCCAGTTCATAAGCGGCTTGCATCCGCAGCAGTGTGTCGGCCTTCACACAGAAAGCCTGCTCAAAGCGAATTGCCATATCTGCTGACAGGCTGGCACGGCCGTTGAGCAAAGTGCTCAAAGCCTGACGTGATACGCCGAAATGTGCAGCCAATGCGGTTACCGTGAGACCGGCAGGTTCGACAATCTCGGTCTTGAGCCAATCGCCGACATTGACGGTCAGCGAGGGGTGCATCTTAAGCGCCATGGTAGTCCTCCAAATCCAGATCGATCAGCGCGCCTTCGCTGTTCAGGGCGAAGGTCATCCGCCAATTCCGTGTAACAGTCATCGACCAGGTGCCTTGGCGATTTCCGCCCAATTCGTGCAGGCCGAAATTCGGCGGCACTGACAATTCGTCGAGGCATTCGGCCTCGTCGATGAAAGCCAGCATCTTGCGCAGCCGCTGCGAATCTCCGACCAGACCCTTGGCGTTTCCGGTTTCGAAGAAGCGGCGCAGGCCCTTGTGGCGGATGCTTTCGATTTCCACACTCTTAGCTTAACCAGTAGCCGGAGTTTCGTCAAGTGTCGGGCGACAATTGACGAATGTTGCGCACCTCTTGGGGTTGTTGCTTCCCTGTCTCCAATCCCCTACATCCCCACCCGCCAGGGGGCCGGGCAGCTGCGGGGTTCGTCAGAACCGCGAGGAAAGTCCGGGCTCCACGAAACAAGGGTGGCGGGTAATGCCCGCCGGGCGAGTTGCTTGCAGCGAAGCCCAGGGAAAGTGCCACAGAGAGCAGACCGCCTCGCCAGAGTTCGCTTTGATCGAGGTAAGGGTGAAAGGGTGCGGTAAGAGCGCACCGGGGCCCTGGTAACAGGACTCGCACGGCAAACCCCACCCGGAGCAAGACCGAATAGGGGCGGCGCGCCTTTCCGCAAGGAAGGGCAGGTCAGTTTCGGACCCGATCGCCCGGGTTGGTTGCTAGAGCGGCATGGCAACATGTCGCCAAGAGGAATGGCTGCCAGTGTGGATACGGTCCCTTTTGGGATACCGTCCGCGCTACAGAACCCGGCTTACAGGCCCCCTGGCTTTCGCTTCCATCATGGTACCGTCGCCCCTCCCCGGGGTTGCCGAACCGGCCGCAGAGCTTATCGTGTGGCAATGGCACAGGTTATCGCACTTACTGCCGCCGTTCCGGGCGTGGTCCGCAGAACGATCGCGCGCGCAACGTGAAGAACGGGCTGCTGCGCGGCAAGCGGGTCCTTGTCCTGGAAGACGAGCCGATCATCGCCATGCTGCTTGCCGAACTGATC
>CAZOSI010000211.1:0-5205 GCA_964582485.1 uncultured Novosphingobium sp. | reverse complement strand
TACCATAATAGGTCGCCCCATTTGCCCCCGTGCCGCTGATGTAGTTCCATTCCTCCTTGATAATCGGACCTGTGGTCGTGGTCCCGGTATCGTGAAGCGCGCGGCCATGATAATTCCAGCGATCGACCATCCACGAAGCCTTGAGCAGGCCGCCCACATTGACGTTGGTAGAATAGGGCAGAAAGCCATAACGGATCCGTGTGCCCGGGCTTTTGCTGCCTTCCACCTGAGCATGGAAATCCTTCACCACGCCGCGCAACACGTCGATCCGGGGCTGGCTATCGCCGGCATTGGTCATCGCCATCGAACCGGTGGTATCGAGCACGAACATGATGTCAGTATTCGAAAAGTTCAGCTTGGCCGAGCATTCGACACCAACATCGACATTGGCATAGCCGAACACGTTCATGATCGTTGTCGGCACGTCAACGCTGGCCGTGCCGCTGATCGTGTAGTCCGATTCGAGCGTCATCTGGAATGCGCGGTTGCTGGTGCCATAAGCACCATCGCGGAAGTTGACGTTGAAAAAGCGGTTGCCGACATCGACCACGTCGGCCGGAACGTTACCGGTGGAGACAACTGCCGATCCCAGCTTTTTGCGTGCGGCCAGCACCCCGGCATCGCAGGCCTGCTGCAGGCGGGTCTGTGAAAGATAGGATCGCCCCATGTCGATCCCGCCACCGACCATGGCCAGTACGGGAACCAAAGCGGCTGCAATCATGCCCAGGGTGTTGCCCGACGCATCGCGCCACAGCCTGGCAAGCAGGCCGGTTACGGCGTTAGTGGCAGATTGACGACCCATTCCTGCGAAAAACTCCGGAAATATCCCGGTTTTCTCTCTACCGCAGCGGCGTAACCCCTTGCCGAAGATATATAGTTAACATCTTCAGAATATCTGGAGAAAGCGTCCAGGGCGCGATGACGAAGATCGGGCGCTGATAGGTGATCGGTATCTCGCTGATGCCCAGCACGCCGAGCATTGTCGGCACGTTGTAACGCGCGGTCATGGTATATTCGACCGCGTCTGTAACCCGCTGGGTCGTCGCCGTAGCCATCGTTACGGTCAGGCGGCTGCGGGTCAGGCCAAATGGGGCCTGAGAGGCGATGCCATTGGCGTAGTCCTGCAGCTGGCTTGTCGAAATGCGGTTGCTTGAGCCCTGCGATGCACGATCTTCATAGATCAGCATTCCGGCAAATTGCTGCGCCTGCGACGTGCTGAGCCCGCCGACATTGACAAGCTGCGCCGCGGTTGCCGCGGTCAGGTTGATGTCCGAACCACAGGAATCGTCTTCGTCAACCGCGATCAGGCCGCGATGAAGCTTGCAGCTTCGGAGAAGCGGGCTGCGAATAGGCACTCACGTTTGTAGCGCGGCCGGTCAGGAAATTCGAAACGGCAAGGTCTTGCTGGCCGAAACCGTCACCACCTCGCGGTTCTGGCTGCCGCCGTTGTAGTTCGCTAGCGAGATGTTGGGGGTGGTGTTGATCGTCCGGGTCTTGGAAACGTTGGCGGTAAATTCCTGCCGGGCGCGGGTAACATAGGTGCTTTCCGAATCCGCGTCGCTGCGCGCCCAGGCACCGGCCAGCGCTGCCTGATCGGCTGCATACTGGATCTCACGCTTCCACATATGCCACTGTGCCGTATCCACGGCGAGGCCCGAAGCCCTGATCAGGACAGGCATCCCCAGCGCCACCAGCAGGGTCGCATTGCCGCTGGTGCTGGACTTAAGTTCGCTGAATTTCCGGCGAATCGCGCTGAGCATGGTGCCCCAAAAAAAGAATCCAAGTGGGTTGCAATTAGACAGCTTTGGTCACCAGTCCCACTAAGGTCAGGGGTAACAGATTGATATGTCGGCGCCTGGCGGCCAAGTGCTTGCACCGCTTGCAGCTTTCTCAGGGTGGGTTAGGGGGGCGGGGTGGACCCTGCGGACCTGCTCGATGAACTCCCGGCCGATCGCAGGCTGGCTTTGGCCTATGCGCCGAAGTCAGCCCGCAGTGCAGTGCTTGGGCTGTTCCTGCTTGACCTTCGACTGTGCCGGATTGTCTCCCAGGCGCGCGAGCCAATGCTTGGGCAGATGCGCCTGGCCTGGTGGCGCGACCGGCTGGGTGAGCCGCTGGAACGGTCTCCCGCAGGAGAGCCACTGCTGGCCCTGTTGGCCAGTTGGGGTGCGCAGCGGGCCGGCCTGGTGCCGTTGGTCGACGGGTGGGAGGCGCTGCTTGGTGACACCGTGATAGAAGCATCCGAACTGGAAGCATTCGCAGCAGGACGGGGGGAGGCATTTGCACTGCTGGCTGGCGTGCTTGGTTTTGCCGATGCGGCTTCGGAGGCAAGGCGGGCCGCCCATAACTGGGCATTGGCCGATCTCGCTGCAAATCTCGGCAAGTCCGACGAAACCGGCCTTGTCCTTGATCTTGCTATGGCCCGGGATTGGAGGCCGGTCAGGCTGCCCCGCGCCTTGCGACCATTGGCAATCCTTCACGGTCTCGCACGCCGCAAACGCGGCGATGGCCAAATTCTTGCCGGGATCGGTGATGGATTGTCAGCCGTAAGGCTTGGCTTGTTCGGCAAGTAGGCTAACCTCTGACTATTAGTCCGGAGGTATTTGCGATGAACCGTATGGTACTCGGTGCCGTTTCTGCCCTGTTGCTCGCCGGCGCGGGAATGTTTTGGTGGCAAGGCCAGGCTTCGACCGAGGCTTCCGCTCCACCGCCCCCGCCAATGGTGGGTGAAATGCCCAGCGGCTCTCCACTGGAAGAGATTCCCGATGAAGACGGCGAAGGGCTGCAGGGCGGGCCGCTTCCCGAGGCAAACGAGGCCACCCGCGAAGAGAAGCGTTTCAACAGGCTCGATCGCAATCGCGACAACCTGATTACCCGGACCGAGGTGATGCAGCCCCGGATCGCCGCCTTCCGCAAGCTCGACAAGGACGGCAATAACCTGCTGAGCTTTGAAGAATGGGCGGTCGCGACCTCCAACCGCTTCAAGAAGGCCGATGCCGATGGCAACGGCAATCTCTCCCGTCCGGAGTTCGCCACGACCAAACCCAAGGCCAGCGCCAAACCCGGCTGCCGCTGCTGACAGCAAAACGCCCGCCCGGCACTGGCCGGACGGGCGCGCTGTTTCTGCTCCGCCTCGGATCAGAAGTGGAAGTTCAGCCCGACACGGACGCTGTGCATCCGCATGTCCTGGGTGAAGGTTTCATTGTAGGCTGGCGAGGTGAAGGTGCTGCCGGCGCGGTAGGCTGTGGCGTAAGACACATCGCCAAGGTCCGAATAGCCATATTCGATCCGGGCAGAGATATTCGAGCCAAACTTGTGCTCGATCCCGGCACCGACGATGTAGCCATCGAAGTTTTCCGTGACGAGCGCGGCCTTGCTATAGCCGCCGTTCGACAGGATCGTGGCCCCGACATCTGCCCTTACGGTTTGCCAACCGCCATGGGCGTAGATCAGGGTCTTGCCCATCGGCAGGCCAACCTTGGCCCGAAGCGAAATGGCGTGTTTGGGATCAACCGTGTTGCCATAGGTATACGACAGGCTTGGAAACGCGGTCGATGCCTGAGTGCTGCTGCGCACATCACTGCCGTTGAGCACGGAGATATCGGCTTCGACGCCCAACACAGCACCGCCGGCGTTGAAATTGTAGCCGATCTGGGCACCAAAGTTCATATCGTCGATCGACTGGCTGGCTGACCAGCGCGAAACCACTTCGCTTTGCAGTGCAGTCGATTCAGAAGTCCAGGCACCGCCGAGTGCGACGCCAGAATCCGACTTCAGCCCATTGTAGCCGGCATGAACGCCAATGTAGGCGCCATTCCAGTCATCCTCACCATCCTGCGCAAAAGCGGGACTGGCCAGGGTAGCTGCGACGATTGCCGCGATAGAAAGATACTTACGCATACATTCCTCCCTTAGGTCAGGTGCGACCCCGCAAGGCAGGCTGATAGCGAGTCGAGAGACCAATTAATTGTAAGGACCCGACTTTCGCCGCGAAAAAATCGTTTTAATTTAGTGATTAAGATATTTTTAACCATAGTTGCAGGTCGTGCTTGGACCGTTCAGTGTAGGCGAGCTTGCGCTGTTTCTTCTTCACATCGTCCGCGGGCGGCGGGAACAGGCCGAAATTGACGTTCATCGGCTGATAGCTCTCGGCTTCGGCATCTCCGGTAATGTGCGACAGTAGCGCGCCCAGAGCGGTGGTGCGGGGCGGGGAGCTCCACTCGGTTCCAGCTAGCTCATTGGCGGTCATGAGACCGGCCAGCAGGCCGACCGCACCGCTTTCGACATAGCCTTCGCAACCAGTGATCTGTCCGGCAAAGCGGATGTGCGGAGCCTTCTTAAGGCGCAACTGCCGGTCCAGCAGCACGGGCGAGTTGAGGAAGGTGTTGCGATGCAGCCCACCCAGCCGCGCGAATTCGGCGTTCTCCAGCCCGGGGATGGTCCGGAACAGGCGGACCTGTTCGGCATGTTTCAGCTTGGTCTGAAAGCCAACCATGTTCCACAGCGTGCCCAGCTTGTTGTCCTGGCGCAGCTGGACCACGGCATAGGGCCAGCGTCCGCTGGGGTGCTCCTCGGTCGCCCAGTGCGGGTTGTCGAGCCCGACCGGCTTCATCGGTCCGAATCGCAAGGTTTCGACCCCGCGTGATGCCATCACCTCGATCGGCATGCAGCCTTCGAAATAGGGGGTATTGGCTTCCCATTCGCGGAACTCGGTTTTCTCGCCATTGAGCAGGCCCTGATGGAACGCAGCGTACTGCTCGCGGGTCATCGGGCAGTTGATGTAGTCTTTCCCGCCCTTGTCCCAGCGCGCGGCTTTCCAGGCCACGTCCATGTCGATCGTATCGTGATGGACGATTGGGGCGATAGCATCGAAGAAGGCCAGGCTGTCAGCGCCCGTCGCCGCGCCGATGCTTTCGGCCAGCGCGGCGGCAGTCAACGGGCCGGTCGCGACGATGGTCAGGCCAGCCTCGGGCAGGCGGTCGATCCGCTCGCGTACCACCTCAAGGTTGGGCAGCTCGCCCAGGCGGCGCTCAACTTCGGCGGAAAACACATCGCGGTCCACCGCCAGCGCCGACCCGGCCGGAACCTTGGCCACTTCGGCCGCAGCCATCAGCAGCGAATCGCATTGCCGCATCTCGTGGTGGAGCAGCCCGACGGCGTTGCTTTGGTGATCGTCGGAGCGGAACGAGTTCGAGCAGACCAGCTCGG
>CAZOSI010000210.1:0-5209 GCA_964582485.1 uncultured Novosphingobium sp. | reverse complement strand
GTGCACATCAACCGTGCCCCGATCGGCGGCACCGTGCGGCGAGTGGTCTATATCCCCGGCAGGTTCCTGAATGCGGATCTCGACAAAGCCAGCGAAGAAAACGAGCGCCAGCACATCCTGATCGAGCGCGGCGATGGGACCCGGATCGGATTTACCCAGATCGCCGGACTGATCGCGCGGCGGATCGTGCCCTTCGTCAAGCCGGGTGACATGCTCGCCGCCGGGCAGCGCGTTGGCCTGATCCGCTTTGGCAGCCGGGTCGATGTCTATCTGCCCGCCGGGACCGAGCCGAAGGTGCTGATCGGACAAAAGGTTATTGCTGGTGAGACCGTGCTGGCCGAAATGGGTTCGACCTTGTTGATTGAGGGCGCCCGCCAGTGAATGATGAGGCATCGCGCGCCGCCGGGCTGACGTTGCGGGCGATGGTGCCTAACGCGATCACTGCGGCTGCGCTGTGCGCGGGGCTTACCGGCATCCGCTTTGCCATTACCGGCGATTTCGATCGGGCGGTGCTGGCGGTGGTCATCGCCGGATTGCTCGATGGGATCGACGGGCGAATCGCCCGCCTGCTCAAGGCCCAGTCGCGCTTCGGGGCTGAGCTGGACAGTCTGGCCGATAATGTTTCGTTCGGGGTCGCCCCGGCGCTGATCCTGTTCCTGTGGTCGCTCAACGATCTGCCCCGGCTCGGCTGGTTCGCGGCGCTGGCCTATGCCGTCGCCTGCGCATTGCGGTTGGCGCGGTTCAATGCCCGGATCGACCTGGCTGACGAGCCGCGCAAGACCGCAGGCTTCCTGACCGGGGTTCCGGCGCCAGTCGGGGCGGGGCTGGTGTTCCTGCCGCTGTATCTGTGGACCGTGACCGATAGTGAGCAGTTCCGCGATCCGTGGCTGGTCGGCGTCTGGCTGGTTGCCATGGCTTTCCTGATGATTTCCAGCGTCGCCACGCTCAGCTGGGGCAAATTGCGGCTGCGCAAGAATTTCCGGCTGGAGGCGCTGCTGTTCTTCGGACTGGTTGGCGCGGCGATGCTGACCGAGCCGTGGTGGACCCTGATCGGAATCTGTGCGGTCTATCTGACCCTGCTGCCGGTTGGAATGGTTGCCTATGCCCGGGTCAAGGCGAGGGCGCGCGTTTCCGAGTAACGCCCCAGGTTCCTCACCTTGCGGCGAGGAAGCTCGAACTTAACCGGTTCGCAATGCTCTAGGCAGCAGCGCGGAGCGGTTGCAGCGAAGGCGCCAGAGCCGGACGCACCAGTTGCGCATGCCGGACCGGCAGCGGAACGACCGTTCCGTCGTTCCACGAAACCACCATCTCGGTAACGGTAAAGCGCATTTCGAGCGTGTGGGGAGTGGCCGCCAGTTCGTCGCGGATTGCCTTGAACGCCGGGACCGCAAGGCGGGCCATGTGGGCCAGAAAGCCCAGCGAAACGACCAAGGTAACCGCCAAAAGAACCGAGAATTCCGCGCCGATCATAGCTCAAACCCTTCACTCGCGCCCTGTGGAAGGGCTTGTGGAAAACCTGTGGAGCGGTTAGGAGAAGCTCCCGTTCCGTTCCAATGCAGCCCGTGTTCCCTATTTGTTCTTATGTGTCAAGCAGGAATTCGCACGCTTGGTCTATTTTGGGATTTGAAGCGTCTGATCGCTAGTCCTGCGCCTCAAGCCAGTCTTGCAGGCGCTTCGCTTCTGGCACCACTATCTGCCGATAGCCCGTCTTGATCAGGCCCTGCCGCTCCAGGAACCGCAGTCCCTTGGCGATTGTCACGGATGAGACGCCAAGCAGCTGGGCCAGTTCCTCCTGCAGGCAATCGATCCGCCCTGGCTGGCCCGATTGATCCAGCATGGCCAGTAGCCGTTTGGCCAGCCGCGCTTCGATCTTGAGCATGCGCAAATCGTCAATCATGTCGACCGCCGCAATCAGGCGATGCGCCGCCACGCGGTACAATGCGGTTACGATCGCAGGCTCGCTGTCCAGAATGCGCTGCAACGCTTCGGCCGAGAGGAAATCGATCTCGGTTTCGCCGACCGCGACCGCGCGGTGGGTTCGCCTGAACCGGTCCAGGGCGACCGTATCGCCGTAATTCTGACCGGCATGAACGCTGAGTGTAAAGGCAACATCGCCATCCCGGTTCAGCCGCATCAGGTTGACGCAGCCCCTGATGACCAGGCCCATCCGCAATTGCCGATCGCCGCGCTCGTGAATGACCTGACCGTCCCGGTAGCTCCGGCGGCGACAAAGCGCGCTTAGCCGCGCCGCCTCAGAAGGGGACAGCAGCGCCAGCAGATCGGGTGATCCATGATCGGTCATCGCCAGACTCTCAATTCCAAAGGTCTTAATAATTACTTCGGGCCAAAAGTGATAGCGATAAAACACAACGTATAAGACCGGAGGGACCGATGGGCATTTCACGCCGCGAACACCTGGCCATGCTGGCCGCAATGCCGTTTGCCACCGCAGCTACAGGTGCCGCCTTGACCTACCCCAAGGTCACGGTGTTCGAAGCGGCCAGGATCGTCACGATGGAGCCTTCCAATCCTTCGGCGCGGTTCGTTGCAGTTGCCGATGGGGTGATCCTGGGTCTTGCCGATACCTTGGCCGAGCTGGAACCATGGACCCGCGGCCGCACTGTGAACGTGGATCGGCGCTTTGCCAAAGATGTGCTGATGCCCGGTTTGATCGATCCGCACGTGCATCCGGTGATGGCAGCCGTCGCGCTCATCATGCCCTACCTTGCGCCCGATGACTGGAAGCTGCCCTCGGGCTTCTATCCGGGCGCGCAGACCCAGGCGGCTTATCGCCAGCGGCTGACCGCGATGCTCGCTGCGTCAAAGGCCGATATCTTCCTGTGCTGGGGCTATCACGAACTGTTCCATGGCCCGCTGGACCGTGCGGTGCTCGATCAGATCGCCCCCGACCGACCGGTGATCATCTGGCAGCGCAGTTTCCATGACATCATCGTAAACACCGCAACGATGAAGCGCTGGGGTTTCGAAACCCAGGCGCAGTTCGATACCGCAGTTGCCGCAGCCAAGGCCGATCCCGAACACGCCAATTTCGCCAAGGCGCATTTCTCTGAAACCGCCGCCAATGTTGCGCTGGCCAAGATGCGGCCCCTGATCCTCGCGCCCGAAAAAATTCAAAGCGGAATGGTTGCCTTCAAGCAGATGATGCTGACCAGCGGCGTGACCACCATATCCGACATGGGCACCGGCATTTTCGCCAATTTCGAAATGGAAGCCGGCCTGATCAAGGCGGCGTTTGAACAGAGTGGCAATCCCTCGCGCGTGATGCTGATGCCGATGGCGACGCAAATGGGCGCGGTTCCCGATCTTGATAAGTGGTTGGCCGATTGCAGCAAGACCTATGCATCGCGCCACGTTCGGGTTGATCGGCGGATCAAGATTCTGTTCGATGGGGCGTTTTTTGCACTCAACATGCGGATGAACGCGCCGGGCTATCTTGATGGCCATATCGGCAAATGGCTGACCGAACCCGAGCATGGCCGCGAAATGGCCATCCGGTTCTGGGCCGCGGGTTTTCACCTTCATCTCCATGTGAACGGCGATGAAGGGCTCGATGTTGTGCTGGATATGCTGGCGCAGCTGCCAGTCAGGCCCGGTCAGACGGTCACGCTCGAGCACCTTGGCTATTCAACCGAAGCGCAGAACCGGCGAATTGCCAAAATGGGACTGATGGTCTCAGCTCAGCCTAACTACATCCGCGTGCTGGGCGATGCTTACGAACGCGAAGGCCTTGGCCCCGACCGTGCGGCCCATATGAACCGGCTCGGCTCGCTGGAGCGCAAAGGCGTGCCGCTGGGGCTGCACAGCGATTTCAACATGGCTCCGGTCGACCCGCTATACCTCGCCTGGATCGCGGCGAACCGCGTCACTATTGGCGGAAACGTCAAGGCACCCAACGAACGCCTCAGCCTCGACAAAGCGCTTCGGGCGGTGACCATCGAAGCCGCGCAGGTGATCGGGATGGACGCCATGGTCGGCTCGATTGCGGTCGGAAAGAAAGCCGATTTTACCGTGCTTGATCGCGATCCCTATGTGGTGGGTGCGGCGCGGCTCAGGGACTTGATGGTCAGGGGAGTGATCTTTGAAGGGGTTTTTGCGGCTTCCAGCAGCTGAGCGGCCGAGCCTTCCGCCTAATCCCTTGAAGCCAGGAACGCCTGCATGCCAAAACTGGCCTGGTCCGGGGCATGGGCAAAACCTTCGCCGACCGGGCAGGCGCGCCGGGCCAGGCAGCCGCCTTCCATGCAGGCTGAAGCTGATCCGCTACGCAGCCACCGGGCGCAGGCATCGACATCGTAGCCGGTGGGCGTAAATGCGCCGACCGGGCAGGGGCTGAGGCAGGGTTTCTCCGCGCAGGAATCGCAAGGCGAGGCGGCGGGCAGGGGCGGTTCAATTTCGAGCTTCTCCGCAAAGGCCAACGCTCCGCGATAGCTGTGCCACAGACCGAACGTCGGATGGATCAGCAGTCCCAGCGGTGAGGGGAAGAGCCTCTCGGCGCGCTGCGCCCAGCGCTGGAACGGCCAATAGGGGGGGCCGCCAAACGGATAGAGCGGGGTGCCGCCAAGGCGGCTCGCCAGGTCGTCGATGCAGCGCCGGCTCCAGCGATCGAGTGGATGCTCCAGCGCATCCAGTGCCTCCGGTGATGAGGCGAAGCTGTCCCAACCCTGTCTTCCGATCAGTCCGATCAGGACCAGGCTGTTCATCCCGGCCAGAACGCCGGACTGCTCATCTCCAACAAGCTGCACAAAGCCGCGCGCGGCAAGCCCTGCGGCGGCAATCGCCAGCTCGATCTGTTCTGTCGTCATTCCGATTTTCCTACACACCGGACGCCTGCTACCTTCTCACAGGCTCTTTGCATCGTGAATTTCGTCCCGCTGGCACGTTTCCCCGAATGAAACGGCGTCCCGCGCATGCACTCTATCAACTAGACCCCGAGGCCAGGCTGCGACTCGGGGCAAATTAGCTCTGGATTCCGCGCACGAACCCAGCTAAGGGCGCGCAGCCTTCGGGACGTCCCCGTTGGCAAATCCACATGGGAAGCACCACATCCCGGTGCCGCAGCGGCAGTTTTCCGCACGGTTCCAGCTTCCCAGAGGTCAAACCGGAAGGAATTATCTTATGGCGGCTCCCGTCGTCACCATGCAGCAATTGATCGAGGCCGGCGCTCACTTCGGCCACCAGACCCACCGCTGGA
>CAZOSI010000209.1:0-5293 GCA_964582485.1 uncultured Novosphingobium sp. | reverse complement strand
ACATCTTCCCGAAAACTCCCGAGCGCAAGCGAAGGGGCACGCTAACGGCGTTCAGATCCCGGTCCCGGCTGGATCACAACTCCTTGCGATTGCCTCCAGCAAAAATCGGCCTACTTCGCCTCTTCGATAAGTCGCCGCGTCTCGGCATCGCCCCATTCCCTCGGCGCGGCGATCCGCCAGACTTCGCGGCCATTCGAGTCATAGAGCACGGTCATCGGCAGGCTTGGCGCCTCATAGTGGAACGCCAGATCGCCCTTCGGATCGAGCCACGGTTCGAGCCGGGTCACCCCGCGCGCCTTGAGGAACTGCCCGGCCTTGTCCGGCTGACCGGTATCCTGATTGATCGTCAGCACTTTAACCTTGCCGTCAAGCGTTCCGGCCAGCCTGTCGAGCGCTGGCAGTTCCGCCACGCACGGCGCGCACCAGGTCGCCCATAGGTTAACCAGCAACGGCTTGCCTTTCAGGTTTGTCAGTTCCAATTTTTTGCCGGTCGGGTCGGTAAGTACGAAATCGGGCAGTTCGCTGCCTTTATGCGAACGATCCACGCCTGCGGCAGGACTATCTGCCGATGACGCTTGCGGTTGCGCCTCTGGCCCGCTTTGCCTATCGCACCCCGCGACAAGCACGGCAAACCCGAGGATAGCGGCGTTGAGCAAGCGGGAAGACAGCACAGGTGGCTCCAATTCGATGTGGGGCGGACGCTTCGCCGAAGGGCCCGCTGCGATCATGCGCGAGATAAATGCCTCGATCCCGTTCGACAAGGCGCTGTGGCGGCAAGATATCGCCGCGTCAAAGGCCCATGTGGACATGTTGGCAGCGCAAGGAATTGTTTCTGACGATGATGCTGCTTCGATCACAGGCGGGCTGGACCGGATCGCGGGTGAGTACGAAGCCAATGGCGTGCCCGAGGACTGGGACCTCGAGGACATCCACATGACCACCGAAAGCCGGTTGGCCGAACTGATCGGTCCTGCTGCCGGTCGGCTGCACACCGCGCGCAGCCGCAATGATCAGGTCGCGACCGATTTCAAGCTTTGGGTGCGTGAGGCGATGCAGGCCGCCGATGCCGGGCTGAAGGCGCTGCAAGTCGCGCTGGTGACCCGCGCTGGTGAGCATGCCGCCAGCATCTTGCCGGGCTTCACCCATTTGCAGACCGCGCAGCCGGTCACGCTGGGGCATCACTTGCTGGCTTACTACGAAATGGCTGGTCGCGATCGCTCGCGCTTTGCCGATGCCCGCACCCGTGCCAACCAGTCGCCGCTTGGTGCAGCGGCTTTGGCCGGCACTGGCTTTCCGATCGACCGACACCGCACTGCTGCCGCGCTCGACTTTGCGGAACCGACCCGCAACAGCCTCGATTCGGTTTCGGACCGCGATTTCGCGCTCGATTATCTGATGGCGGCGGCGCAGACCGCGCTGCACTTGTCACGAATGGCTGAGGAACTCATCATCTGGGCGAGCCAGCCGTTCGGCTTCGTAACGCTGCCCGACAGCCTTTCTACCGGCAGCTCGATCATGCCGCAAAAGAAGAATCCCGATGCGGCAGAGTTGGTCCGCGGCCATGCCGGGCGGATCATCGGCTCCCTGACCAGCCTGATGATCACGATGAAGGGCCTGCCACTGGCCTATTCGAAAGACATGCAGGACGATAAGCCGCCAGTGTTCGAGGCGGCTTCACTTCTAACCCTGTCGCTTGCTGCGATGACCGGGATGGTCGAAGGCGCGACCTTCCGCATCGAACGAATGCGGGCCGCCGCCGAGCTGGGCTATGCCACCGCCACCGATCTCGCCGATTGGCTGGTCCGCCAGGCCGATATTCCATTCCGCGAGGCGCACCACATCACCGGCGCGGCGGTCAAGCTGGCCGAGAGCAAGGGCGTAGCGCTCGATCAGCTGGCGTTGGCCGACCTCCAGGGCATCGATCCGCGGATCGATGAGCGGGTTTATGCTGCGCTCTCGGTCGATGCTTCAGTCGCCTCGCGGGCCAGCTATGGCGGAACCGCGCCGGATCAGGTAAAGGCTCGAGTGGCCGAAGCGCGCCTGGCGCTGGGTTTGGAGTGAACACGGTGCGCCACCTGGCTATTTCTCTGGCACTGCTTGGCCTGGGCGGCTGCGGGGCGACTGCGCCGCTCAAGCCCAAGGCCGGCGAAACTCTGCCTGTCGCGCGCTATGGCCGTGAAGGCACGGAAACGGCTGAAACGCTGCTGAAGTCACCGCCCCAGGCGGCGCCGGAGCGCAGTGTCGAACTGCGAAAACGTTCGGAGAAGCGTTTGCAAGACCCGTTCGACCTGCCCCCTTCCGACGACGAGTAAGTTCCCATGGATCATTTCGATTACCGCAGCGGCGTCCTCCACGCCGAAGACCTCCCGCTGACCGCGATCGCCGAAGCGGTCGGTACCCCCGTTTACGTCTATTCGCGGGCCACGCTGGAGCGGCACGCGCAGGTGTTCAGCAAGGCGCTTTCGATCCTGCCGCGCGTCCACATCGCCTTTGCGATCAAGGCCAATCCCAACCTGGCCGTGCTGCGCGTCATGAGCCGCGAGGGGCTGGGTGCAGATGTGGTCTCTGGCGGAGAGATGGCCCGCGCGCTCGCCGCCGGGGTTCCGGCCGAAGAAATCGTTTTCTCCGGGGTGGGCAAGCAGCACCGCGAAATGATCGCCGGGCTTGAGGCCGGGATCGGCCAGTTTAACCTCGAAAGCGAAGAAGAGGGGATCGAACTTGCCGTGCTGGCAGCGGAACGAGGGTTGACGGCGCGCTGCGCGTTGCGGGTCAATCCCGATGTCGATGCGCGCACCCATGCCAAGATTTCGACCGGCAAGGCTGAGAACAAGTTTGGCGTACCGATCGACCGTGGGTGCGAGATCTATTCCCGCCTGGCCGCCTTGCCCGGGCTCGATATGCGCGGCGTGGCGGTCCACATTGGCAGCCAGCTGAGCAGTCTGGAACCGTTCGAGGAAGCCTTTGCCAAGGTTGGTGCCCTGATTGCCGAGATTCGCGCAGCCGGGCAGGTCGTAACCCACGCCGATCTCGGCGGGGGGCTTGGTGTGCCGTACAAGTCCGGCGAAGTGTTCCCCACGCCAGAGGCCTACGCCGAAATGGTCGCGCGGGTCACCGCGGATTGGGACGTGACCCTGATGTTCGAACCGGGCCGGGTGATCTGCGGCAATGCCGGCGTTCTTCTGACCCGGGTGGTGCGGGTCAAGCGCAGTTCGAACCGGGCTCCGTTCGTCATTGTCGATGCGGCGATGAACGATCTCGCACGACCGGCGATGTACGGCTCGTGGCACGATTTCGATGCGGTCGAGCCGAGCGGCGAGAAGATGACCGCGCATATCGTCGGCCCGATCTGCGAAACCGGCGATACCTTTGCGATGGACCGCGAGATCGACGCGCTCAAGGCTGGCGACCTGGCGGTGTTCCGCACTGCCGGGGCCTATGGCGCGACCATGGCCAGTTCCTACAACAGCCGCGGCTTCGTGGCCGAGGTCATGGTCGATGGCGACAAATGGGCAGTGGTGGCCGACCGGATCCTGCCCGAAGCGATCACTTCGGCAGAACGGGTTCCGGACTTCCTGGACTGACCGCGATGCACTCGCTTCCCTTGCTCCATCGCCTGACCGGCCAGAAGGTGATCCTGCTGGCTGAAGGTGAGGCGGGGGAAGCCAAGCGACGCTTGCTGGAACGGGCTGGAGCGAAAATCGTCGGTGCGGATGATGCCGAGGCGCGCCTCGGCTTCATTGCCCTGGATAAACCCGAAAAGGATGCGGAGCGTCTGCGGGCGAGGGGGCTGCTGCTTAACGTGACCGATCGTCCGGAACTGTGCGATTTCACTGTGCCCAGCATTCTCGAACGTGGGCCGGTGCTGATCGCGGTGGGAACCGGAGGTGCCTCGGCCGGGCTGGCCAAGGCGCTGCGGCTGCGGCTTGAGGCGCTGCTTCCCGCCTCGCTCGGTACGCTGGCTGAGCGGCTGCAGGCCGCGCGCGGTGCATTGCGTGCGCGTTGGAGCGACGGCGGGGAACGCCGCCGAGCGCTGGACGCCGCGTTGGCTTCGGGCGGGCCGCTCGATCCGTTTGACAGCGCCAGCGCCGACCGGATCGAAAGCTGGCTGGCGGCCGGTGAGGCAGGAGCAGGCGGGGTGGTCGAATTCACCCTGGCCAGTGACGATCCCGACGATTTGACCTTGCGCCAGGCCCGCTGGCTGGGCGCGGCCGATCTGGTCGCTTTCGAACCGGGCGTGGCGGTTGCGATCCTGGCCCGGGCCAGGGCCGACGCAATGCGGCAGGAACTGGTCCCGACTGTCTCGCTGGCCCGATGCTCAGGCCTTACCGTCGTTATTCGGCGGGGCTGAGCAGAACCTTCATCTGGGCCAGCGCGATCGGCTTGCTGCGATCGTCCTGCCAGCATTCGGCATTGACCAGCGCGACGCGCCGCCCGGCGCGGGTGACCTTGCCCATGGCAAAGGTCCGCTGCTCGGTCCCGCCGCGCATGAATTCGACCTGCACATTGACCGGCTTTAGTTTCATCGCTTCGCCGCGGCGGTCAAGTTCAGCCCGCAGCGCGGCGATCGCGGCCATTTCCATCAGCCCGCTCATCGCACCGCCGTGGAGATAGCCCGGGCGGCCGGCGACCCGGACCGAATAATCGACGAACAGCACCGGGTTGCCATCTTCATCGTGATCGAGATCGATCCCCAGCGCGGCGGCATAGGGTGGCAGCACGGACCCGCTCACAGGTAGGCTCCGTGGGTCGCCATGAAGGTGCCGATGACGTGAGCGACCGGATCGGCCGGATCGCCATCGTGCGCAATCCCCCGGATGAAGCTGATCGTGCGGGTCAGCTTGTAGCATTCGCCGTGGCCAATCACCGTGCGGCCAGGCACTGCGGCGCGCATGTAATCGACCCGCAGGTCGAGCGTGGCATGCGGCACGAACCTGCCCGACAGGGTCCAGACCGACATGGATGTGGCATTGTCCATCAGGCTGATGATTGGCCCAGAGGCAATTACGCCGGTTTCGGACACCCCGACCAGTTCCTCGCGCCAGGGAAGCTCAAGTTCCACCCAGTCCGGCCCGTGGGCGTGGTAGGTCAGTCCCAGCCAGCCGCCGTGGCCGTGCCGCGTCATCATCTTCGATGCGCGGGCCGGATCAAACACGAAATCGGACGGCAGATCATGGAGGCTCTTGGGCTCGGTCATGGCCGCTGCTGTGCTGTCGGTGCGGGCCGATTACAATCTTTTAATTTCCCGAAACGCCCTGCGTCAGGCCCAATCGCCAATGCCGAATTGCATGGGGCT
>CAZOSI010000208.1:0-5298 GCA_964582485.1 uncultured Novosphingobium sp. | reverse complement strand
GCCCGCCAGCAGGGCCGAGGCCAAGGCGGCTGCGGTTCACCGCCAACCGGATGAGATCGTTCTGGCCGGGGATACGACCGTCGCGGTCGGCCGCCGGATCCTCCCTCCGGCCGAAACCGAAACGGTCCAGCGCGAACTGCTCTCCCTGATTTCCGGCCGCCGTCATCGCTGCATCTCGGCGGTCTGCGTTATCGATGCCACGGGCAAGGCCCGCACCCGCGTGGTCGAGACCACGGTGATCTTCAAACGCCTGACCGAGCAGGAGATCGATGCTTATATCACCAGTGGCGAAGGGCTCGGCAAGGCCGGCGGCTATGCCATCCAGGGCCGTGCCGAAGCCTTGATTCGCCATGTCTCGGGCAGCCATTCCGGCGTCATCGGCTTGCCGCTGTTCGAAACCCGGGCCCTCCTGAAAGCGGCGGGCTATCCCCTTGGCTGAGTGGCTGGTTGAGCAGGGGATCGGCGAAGAACGCGCAGTCCTGGTCAATCGCGGTGAGCCACTCGCGGCGCGGCTGCGTTGGCCCGGCGGGCTTGAGGCCGGCCAGGTCGAAGACGCGAAACTGGTTTCCCGCACCGCCAATTCCAAACGCGGCACCGCGCGGTTCGCCAGCGGCGAAGAAGCACTGATCGATGGCTTGCCGCACGAAGCCAGCGAGGGTGCTGCGCTGCGTCTGGTGGTGACCCGCGCTGCCATGGCTGAACGCGGCCGGCTCAAGCGCGCGCAAGCCCGCCCGACGCAAGACGCCCCCCGCCCCGCCCAAACGCTGGTAGAAGAACTGGGTGCCAGGGTGGTCCGCCGGTTGCCATCAGGTCTGTGGGAAGACCTGATCGCCGATGCCTGGTCGGGCGAATTTGCCTTCAACGGCGGCGCGCTAACCGTTACGCCGACCCCCGCGATGACCCTGATTGACATCGACGGCTCCCTGCCGCCTCGCGATCTGGCGCTGGCCGCGATTGAACCGATCGCACAGGCCCTGTTCCGGCTCGACCTTGCCGGGTCGATCGGGATCGATTTTCCGACCCTGCCCGACAAGAACGACCGCAAGCAAGTCGACGGCTCGCTGGAACGGGCGCTGGACGATTGGCCGCACGAACGCACTTCGATGAATGGCTTTGGTTTTGTCCACCTGATCGCCAAACTGACCCGTCCTTCGTTGCTGCACCTCTGCGCGCGCGATCGGGCCGGCGCAGCAGCCCGGTTGCTGCTGCGCGCTGCCGAACAGGTAGAGGCACCTGGCGCGCTGCTGCTAACCTGCCACCCGGCGGTCGAGGCGGCGCTGCGCCCTGAATGGCGCGACGAGCTGGCCCGCCGCACGGCCCGGGAAATTCGGCTGAAGACTGATCCGGGTCTTGCCCTGTCCGCCGGTTTCGCGCAGGCGGTGGAGCGATGAAGACTTCGTTCAATAAATGCCCGGTCTGCGGTAAACCGCGCAGTCAGGAACACAGCCCCTTCTGCTCCACCCGTTGCAAGGACCGCGACCTGGTCCGCTGGCTGGCCGATGGCTATGCCATCCCCGGCGCGCCGGCGATCGACGAACACGAAGGAAAGGCCTGAAACCCTCTTGCCAAGCGCGCTCGCCTTCGCCATAGGCGCGCTTCCTGTCGCGCGGTGCCTTTCGGGGCCAAACGCCGAAGCGATGCCCGGATAGCTCAGTTGGTAGAGCAGCGGATTGAAAATCCGCGTGTCGGTGGTTCGAATCCGCCTCCGGGCACCAGTTTTCGGAATCAGAAACAGTCCGGGGGACTGTTTCCCGAAAACTCCCGAGCGCAAGCGACGGAGCACACTCTCCTCCAAGCGATCCCGGTCCCAACTGCCACCGGCCCCTACCCCTTCCCTTTCAACACATCCCAGGCCGCCAGCGCCCGCGCACGGCCTTCGGTGTGCTCGATCAGTTTGCGCGGATATCCGCGCACCGGCAGCGGCGGATCGTGGATCGCGGCCTCGGGCAGGTGGGCCAGTTCGGGCACCCAGCGGCGGATATATTCGGCGGCATCGAACTTGTCAGACTGGCCCAGCGGGGCCATGATCCGCACGAACATGTTGGCGTCCACCCCGGTTCCAGCGCTCCACTGCCAGTTGAACGCGTTCTGGCCGTAGTCGACATCGGCCAGCGTATCCCAGAACCACTGCTCGCCGCGCCGCCAGTCGATCAGCAAGTGCTTGATCAGGAAGCTGGCGGCGATCATCCGCACCCGGTTGTGCATCCAGCCAGAGTGCCACAGCTGGCGCATCCCGGCGTCGACGATCGGATAGCCGGTGCGGCCCTGCTGCCAGGCGGCAAGGTCGGCCTCGGCCTCGGGCCCTTCGCGCCAGGCCAGGTGGTCAAATTCCGGCATGGCGTTGCGGGCGCCATAGTCCGGCAATTGCAGGATCACGTTCTGGGCATAATCACGCCAGCCAAGCTCGCCGAGGAAGGTGCCGGTCGATCCACCGAGCGCGGCGGTTTGGTGCCAGATCGTCGCGGGCGAAATCTCTCCGAAGGCAAGGTGAGGCGACAGCCGCGAAGTGCCCTCGACCGCCGGGAAATTGCGGCGCGCCTGATACTTGGGCGCGCGGGCCAGAAACGTGTCCAGCCGTTCGAGCGCGCCCTGTTCGCCCGGGGTCCATTCGTCACGAAATCCTTCGGCCCAGTCCGGGCTGGTCGGGAGCAGGCTCCAGCTGTCCAGGCTGTCGCTCTGCGGCCATGTTTCCGGCGCGGGAATCTGCGCGGGCACGGGTAGCGGATCGGGCGGCGGCAATTGCTGCTGCAGTGCACGCCAGAACGGGGTGTAGATCCTGTACGGAGTGCCTGCCCCGCTCAGCACGCTGCCCGGCGGCGCAAGGTAGTTGCCGTGATGCAGGTGCAGCGTCAGCCGCTTCGCCAGCGCGCGCTCGGCATTGCGCCACCACGGCTCGTAATGGTGCAGCGCGTGGACGTCATGCGCGCCGCATTCCTCCGCGAGCGTGGCAAGCACTTCGTCGCTCTTGCCCCGGCGCAGGGTCAGGCGTGATCCTTTGGCCCGCAGTTCTGCGTCGAGTGCGGCGAGCGAATGGTGCAGCCACCACAGGCTCGCCCCGCCCATCCGGCGGTGCGCGGCGGTCTCGTCGTCGAGGACATAGACCGGCAGCACCGGCCCGGCGGCGCAGGCAGCCAGCAGCGCGGCATGGTCCGCCAGCCGCAAATCGCGGCGCAGCCAGACAATCGTGTGCCGGGCCATCAGCGCGGATTCAAAAGGTACGTAAAATTGTCACGCGCCGGGCTATCAGCGAAGCGCTGGTCCTTCAACAAGATGCCCTTTGGTCCGGGTTGGGCCAGCGGCATCCGGCTCCAGAACAGGAAAGCCTGTGCCGCCG
The DNA here is from genome assembly GCA_964582485.1 of uncultured Novosphingobium sp. Lineage (GTDB taxonomy): Bacteria > Pseudomonadota > Alphaproteobacteria > Sphingomonadales > Sphingomonadaceae > Novosphingobium. The sequence goes on along the minus strand of CAZOSI010000208.1, from coordinate 1,964 downwards.
GATCGTCCTTGGCCCATGCGGCAACCCGCGGATCAGGCCAGTTGGTCTTGCGGATCACCCGGGGGTAGCGCAGGCACGCGTTGAGATTGCAAGAAATCGTGCCGTAAAAGCCATCGTCCGAACGCCACAGCACATCGCGGCGCCAGAACGCGATCGGCACGGCATTGGCAACCACCATCTCGGCATCGGGCTCCAACCTGCGCACCGTTTCCTCGGCCGCGCGGCTGATCGCCATGTTGATCCCGACATAGCCAGCCATCACCGCCAGCGCGATCTGGGCAGGAACAGCCCAGTTCGCCTGCCCGGCCCGCTCACGCCGCAGCGAGCGCCACAGGCCGATGCCCAGCGCGATCAGGATCCAGATATCGATGATGAACAGCGTGTCACCATAGAACCATTGGCTCGAAAACGGCTCCAGCAGGCGAATACCGTAGTTGTTGAACCAGTCGAACAGTGGATGGCTGAGGCAGCCGATGTAACACAGCGCCAGCAGCCATTTGAAATCGACCGGCAGGCGCCCCTCGGGCCGCTTGCCCCGTCCGGCCTGCCATCGGTCGAACCACCACAGCGCACTTGCCAGAAGCAGAGGCAGCAGCAGCAGCGCAATCGGCCCATGGGTAATCCCCCGCCGCATCGCCAGGCTCTCGATCCCGTAAACGACGCAGCCAGCATCGATATCGGGCAGGTTGGCGGCCAGGATCAGCGCCGGCATGGCCAGCCCGGTCTTGCGCTTGAGCCCCGCTTGACCCAGCGCAGCACCGATCAGGGAGTGGGTAAGGTTGTCCATGGCCGCGCTGTGGTCAGGCCGGGTGTCCTTCGTCTGGGTTCACGGTCCAGGTCTGGCCCTTGGCGAGCAGACGTGCGAGGTCGGTGTTCTTGCCTTCGCGGGCCTTGGCGTCCTGGCCCAGCACCGCGTCCTCGTAAGTCGGACGAGGATCGTCGTAGATCACGCCCAGCGCCATCGGGAACGGACCGAACGGCATTTCGACCAGCATGTGCGCGATCGAGCGGTTGGTGACGTCGTGGACGATCACCCCGGCGCTCTGCCAGTCGCCATCGACCACATCGACGACCTTCAGCGTCAGCTTCTCGGCATCGAGCGCGATCCCTTGCGTGCCCTTGGCGAAGACCATCGGCTCGCCGTTCTGCAGCCACAGCTGGCGATCCTCGGCGCCCTTGGGGGCGGCGAAGTCTTCGAACACGTCCTTGTTATAGACGATGCAGTTCTGGAAGATCTCGACGAAGGCCGCGCCGCGGTGGGCGTAGGCGGCCTTCAGTACCTCAGGCAGGTTCTTCGAAACGTCGAACCCGCGGGCGATGAACCGCGCTCCTGCCCCCAGCGCAAACGCGCAGGGGCTGGCGGGGCGATCGACCGAGCCCAGCGGGGTGGTCGGGCTGGTGGTGCCCTGACGGCTGGTGGGCGAGTACTGGCCCTTGGTCAGCCCGTAGATCTCGTTGTTGAACAGCAGCACCTGGCAATTGAGGTTGCGGCGCAGCAGGTGCATCGTGTGGTTGCCGCCGATGCTCATCCCGTCACCGTCGCCGGTCACCAGCCAGATATCGAGCGCCGGATTGGCCAGCTTGATCCCCGTCGCCACCGCCGGCGCGCGGCCGTGGATGGTGTGGAAGCCATAGCTTTCAACGTAATAGGGGAAGCGGCTGGAACAGCCGATCCCGCTGACGAACACGGTATTCGCCGGATCCGCGCCGAGTTCAGGCAAGGTGCGCTGCACCGCCTTCAGGATCGCATAGTCCCCGCAGCCCGGGCACCAGCGGACTTCCTGGTCCGATTCCCAGTCCTTGAGGGTGGTGGTGATGGTGGAAATGGCGTTCATGCCAGCGCTCCCTCAATTGCTTCTTCAAGCTCCGCAATGGTAAACGGTTGCCCGCTGGTCTTGTTGAGCGGCCGGGCATCGACCAGGAACTGGTCGCGCAGCACGGTCTTGAACTGGCCGGTGTTCATT
>CAZOSI010000207.1:0-5365 GCA_964582485.1 uncultured Novosphingobium sp. | reverse complement strand
GAGGTGCGGCGCTCCTCGTCCATCACGCCGACCTTGATCGTATGACGCGGCAGGGCGAGCAGGTCCTCCACTGCATCGAACAGGTCGTTGGTGAAGCCGCACTCTTCCGGCCCGTGCTGCTTGGGTTTGACAATGTAGATGCTGCCGCAGCGGCTGTTGGCGTACTTGCCCAGCCCGGCCAGGCCAATCGCCCCGATCGCGCTGGTGATCACCGCGTCCATGATCCCCTCGGGAATCTCGCTACCGTCGGCCAACAGGATCGTCGGGTTGGTCATCAGGTGGCCGACATTACGGACGAACAGCAGGCTGCGCCCCGGCAGCGTCAGATCGCCCCAGACTCGATCAGCACTGAGCGCGCGGGTCAGCGTCTTGCCGCCTTTTTCGAAGGTGTCGGTCAGATCGCCGCGGATCACCCCGAGCCAGTTGGAATAGGCCAGCAGCTTGTCCTCCGCATCGACTGCGGCGACCGAATCTTCCATGTCGCAGATCGTCGTCAGCGCGCTCTCAAGGATCACGTCGGCGATATTCGAGGGATCGTCGCGGCCGATGGGGTGCGTCGGATCGAACACCACTTCGATATGAAGGCCGTTGTTCCTGAAAAGCCGCCCCTTCTCCGACTTTCCGACATATTGCGATGGATCCCCAAGCCCAAAACCGGGCTTCGGATTTTCGAGACTTTCAAGGAACTCCGCGGGATCCCCGATTTCACACCAGAGCCGATCGGCAAGCGGAACGGCATCATCAAGCCGCGCCTTGGCCGCCGCAACTACCGCCGCGCCGCGCACTTCGTCATAGCCGCCCGGGCGGGCCGGCGGGGCTTCGAGCGCGTCGGTTCCGTAGTAGGCGTCATAGAGGCTGCCCCAGCGGGCATTGGCGGCATTGAGCAGGAAGCGGGCGTTAAGCACCGGCACCACCAGCTGCGGCCCGGCCATTGTCGCGATCTCGGCATCGACGTTCTGCGTGCCGATCTGGAACGGGGCGGGTTCGGGCACCAGATAGCCGATCTCGCGCAGGAAGGCCTGGTATTCCTGGCTGTCGAGCGGCTTCCCTGCGCGGGCAGTGTGCCAGGCATCGATCTGCGCCTGCAGTTCGTCGCGCCTGGCGAGCAGGGCGCGGTTGACGGGAACGAACCGGTCCAGCAGCGCGGCAAAGCCTGACCAGAATTGGGCAGTATCGCGGCCAAGCGGGGCAAGCACCTCACGCTCGACAAAGGCGGCCAGCGCCGCATCGACTTTCAGCCCAGACTTCTCGACCCGATCGCTCATGTGTCCTCACGCAACTAGGGGCCGGAACCGCGCGGCTCCGGCGGATTGACTGTCAATTCCGGGGAGGAACAGGTGGGCCTATGCCGCAGTTGCGAACAGTTGCCAACCGCTTTCCTTGCCGGGGGTTGGAAGCCCGCAGCCACTCGGCTAGGGACGGTTTCATATGCAACAGTTTTCGCCTTCGGAAACGGCGCTGCTCGCAGCGGTCGATGCCGCGCCAATGCTTGGCCAGGTCCAGGCATGGAGCGCGGTTAATACAGGCACGGCCAATCTTGCCGGACTGGCTGAGCAGGCCAGTCTGCTGGCCGACGCCTTTGCTACCCTGCCCGGCGACATCAGCCTTGAACAGCCTGCCCCAGTCAGCGCGATCACTTCCGCGGGCGCGGAAGCAACGGTCGAGTATGGCAAGCATCTGGTGCTCCGGGTCCGGCCCAAAGCGGAACGGCGCTTTCTGCTGACCGGCCACATGGATACCGTCTTTCCCGTCAGCCACCCGTTCCAAAACCAGACCTGGCTGGACGAGCAGACGCTGAACGGACCCGGCGTGGCCGACATGAAAGGCGGGATTGCAGTGATCCTGGCCGCGCTGACGGCGTTTGAATTCAGCCCGGCCGCCGCCGCAATCGGCTATGACGTGATGATCAATTCGGACGAGGAAACCGGTAGCCTCTCTTCCGCTCCGCTGATCGCCCAACTGGCGCAGGGCAAGGCGGCCGCGCTGACCTATGAACCGAGCGCCCTGCCCGATGGCACGCTGGCTGGGGCAAGGGCAGGAAGCGGCAACTGGTCGCTGACCGTACGCGGCAAATCGGCCCATGCGGGACGCAATCCGGACGAGGGCCGCAATGCAGTGGTTGCCGCCGCCGCGCTGGCACTGGGCCTCAAGGCGCTGCACCGAGCCGGGTTGAGCGTCAACCCGGCGAAGATCGACGGTGGCAGTGCCAACAACGTCGTCCCCGATCTGGCGATCCTTCGTTTCAATATCCGCCCACACGATGAAGCTGCCGCCGGGGAATTCCTGGCCGCGCTCAAGACCCTGATCGCCAAGGTTGAAGCCGAACATGAGGTTTCGGTCCACATGCACGGCGGGATCAGCCGCCCGCCCAAGCCGATTGACGCCCGGGCTGAAAAGCTGTTCGGGATTGTCGAGGAATGCAGCGCGCTGCTCGGCCATCCGATCACCCGTAAGGCCTCTGGCGGGGTTTGCGATGGCAACAACATCGCCGCCTGCGGCGTGCCCGTGGTCGATACCATGGGCGTGCGCGGCGGCGCGATCCATTCACCGGACGAATTCCTGATCGTCCCCAGCCTTGAAGAACGCGCGAAGCTTTCGGCGCTGGTCCTTCATCGCCTAGCTACTGGAGCACCCCTTTGACCTTCGTAATCCGCGCCGCGCGCGCCGACGATCTGCAGCACCTCTATGAAATGGCCAAAAGCACCGGCGGCGGCTTCACCAATCTGCCGCCCGATCGCAAGGCGCTGACCGCCAAGCTGGAGCGCGCGGCCGAAGGCTTTGCCCGCGATGAGGACAGCGTGGGCGATGACCTGTTCTTGTTCATGCTGGAAAACACCGCCACCGGCGAAGTGCGCGGCACCTGCCAGATCTTTTCAGCGGTGGGCCTCAAATGGCCGTTCTATTCCTACCGGATCGGCGCGCTGACCCAGCACAGCGAGGAGCTTGGCCGCACTTTCCGCGCCGATATCCTCAACCTCTCCACTGACATGGAAGGCCTGTCGGAGGTGGGCGGGCTGTTCCTGCATCCGGGTGAACGCTCTGGCGGTCAGGGTATGCTGCTGGCGCGCAGCCGCTACCTGTTTATCCGCGGCCACCGCCCGCGCTTTGCTGACAAGACCTTTGCCGAACTGCGCGGGGTGATTGACGAGGCCGGCGGATCGCCGTTCTGGGACGGCGTTGCCGGGCGCTTCTTCGGGATGAATTTCCAGGAGGCGGATGAATTCAACGCCAAGTACGGCAACCAGTTCATCGCCGATCTGATGCCCAAACACCCGGTCTACATCGCCATGTTGAGCGAGGCCGCACGTCATGTGATCGGCATGCCGCACCCCAGCGGCCGCGCCGCGATGCGGATGCTGGAAAACGAAGGCTTTGCCTGGGAAAACTATGTCGACATCTTCGACGGCGGACCAACCATGACCGCGCGCACCGATCAGATCCGGTCGGTCAAGGAGGCCCAGGATCACAAGATTGTGGCGATCGATGAAGGCCTGGGCGATCACAAGGCGGGTGAAAAACGCCTGATCACCCACGGCCGACTGGCAGGTTTCCGCGCCGCCTATGGCTGGGTTGACCAGCGTGAAGACGGCATCGCGATCGATCCCGAATGCGCCAGAGTGTTGGGGGTCGAAAGCGGCCAGTCGATCGCCCATGTGGCACGGTGGTGAACCATGGCTGCTGTTGAAATCAACTTCGACGGGATCGTTGGCCCCAGCCACAACTATGCCGGGCTCAGCCTGGGCAATCTGGCTTCGGCCAACAATGCCGGGGAAACGTCCTATCCGCGCGCGGCAGCGCTGCAGGGGCTGGGCAAAATGCGCCACAACATGGCGCTGGGGCTGACGCAGGGCTTCCTGCTGCCCCTGCCACGGCCCAACGGACGGTTTCTGGATGCGATCGGTGCCGATGGCAGCGAAGATCGGCGGCTAATGGCAGCGGCCTGGTCAGCCAGTTCGATGTGGACCGCTAATGCCGCGACGGTCTCGCCTGCGCCAGATACGGCTGACGGGCGCTGCCACCTGACCGCGGCTAATCTGGTCACCATGCCGCACCGCAGTCAGGAATGGGGCGATACCGTAGCCCAGCTGCGTGTGGCCTTTGCCGATTCCGCGCACTTTGCGGTGCATGACGCGGTGCCTGCCTGCTTTGGCGATGAAGGCGCGGCCAACCACATGCGGATGGGTACTGCGCACGAAGCGCCGGGGCTGGAACTGTTCGTCTATGGCAAGACCGGTGGGGCCTTTCCGGCACGCCAGCACGAACAGGCCAGCCGCGCGGTGGCGCGCCTGCACGGCCTGGATCCGGCTCGCACGCTGTTCGTCGAACAGAACCCCGATGCAATTGCTGCCGGGGCGTTCCACAACGATGTCGTTGCAGTTGCCAACGAGCGCGTGCTGTTCACCCACGAGCTGGCCTTTGCCGATCCGGAGGGTACCTACGCTGCGATCCGCGAGCGCCTGCCCGAAGCCGAGATCGTTGTGGTACCGACCGATGCGGTCAGTCTGGCGGATGCGATCAAGTCCTACCTGTTCAACGCGCAGCTATTGTCGCTGCCCTCTGGCGAGATGGCTCTGGTGATTCCGAGCGAAGCCTGGGAGCACGTCCGGGTCCGCGCCTGGCTCGATAAGATGCTCGCTTCGAACGGTCCGATCCGCCGCGTACTGCCCGTCGATGTGCGGCAATCGATGGCCAATGGCGGCGGCCCGGCCTGCCTGCGCCTGCGGGTGGTGGCCGATCCGGCCAGCGTCGATCCACGCTTCATGCTCGATGAGGCCAAGGCCAGCCGGATCGAAGCGGTAATCGCCGAACATTGGCCCGAAAGCATCGCTCCGGCACAAATCGGAAGCCCGGAACTGGCCAGGGTCGTGATCGCGGCTCGCCAGGCCTTGCTCAAAGCTGTGGACCTGACCGAACTGGACTGATGCGCAGAGTCCCTTGTCGGGACGCTTTACAATCGCCGTTTACCTTAACCACCCACTTGCGCGGATTTCATGGCTTGGCATGATGGTTGCTCTGTAGAGTGTTAACGCGAAAGAGGGTCGGAATGCTGCGCAAGGTTGGTCGTCTGTTTGTGATCAAGACGCCGTTTGAGGCTTACCTGATCATCTATGCCCTGGCGATCGGCGCGGTTGAGCGTGGTCATTCCTATCTCTACCGGTTCCCGGGATTTGGCGGCAAGCTGCTGTTCCTGGCCTGCACCGCGGCGGTATTCATGGCCGGGGGCAAAATCCTCGACTGCCTGAAGCATGAACGCCGCCTGCAAGCAGAGGCGGAAAGCGCGGCCTGATCGGACATTGCGGTGAAGGAATGGTGGGGGTTTCTGTTGCTACGTACCCCCGGACGCCCGGTTTCCGATTCTGTTACC
>CAZOSI010000206.1:4305-5371 GCA_964582485.1 uncultured Novosphingobium sp. | reverse complement strand
AATCTTGCCAAGGTTGGGGTCGAGGGTTCGAATCCCTTCGCCCGCTCCAGTTTTCGCCGTAAATATAATAAGTTAGTAGCCGATCTGCTGATCTAAGGCGGCTTACAATGCGCTGCAGTCCTTTTGTGTAAGCTCGATGTAAGCGCGCTGGTATGTGCACAAAGTGCGGTGAACTGTGAGTGACCGGAGCATTCGATTAGTCTTATCCCCAAACAGCGCTTGAGTTCGGGAATCCAGCGGCTCAACGACAATTGCTTGGCACCGAGTGCTGAGGTTGGCCATGAAATACTGCCACACTCGGCTCAGAGCACCGCGAAGCGCAGGTGGAGCAACTCGATATTGGCGTTCGGCTAGCCGCGTCTGCGCGTGGCAGTCGAGTCAGCTGCCATGTTCCGCGATCGATGCCGGACTGCTTGCCAACTGGGTCAAGGCGAGCCCGGCCAGCATGATTGCGAGGCCGGCCACGCGCAGCGCAGTGACCGGACGCATTGCCGCCCCCAGCAGCCCGAAATGGTCGATCAGCGCCGAGGTGAAGATCTGCGCGGTCATCACGAACAGGATCGCATTGCCGATCCCGAACCTCGGGGCGAGCAAAGTAACGCTGACGACATAGCCGGCAACGATTGCTCCGCCGGCAAAGTCGATCGGCCGGGCTTGCATCGCCTGGCGCAGGTCTGGCACCTGACCGGTTGCGACCAGACCGACGACGAGCGCCGTCACGAGACCGACCGCGAAGAGCAGGACCGGCGCCAGCAATGGATCGCCAAGCACCCGACCGAGACGGCCGTTGAGGATCGCCATGAATGGAATCAGGGCACCTGCTGCCGCTGCCCAGGCGGCGTATCCGGCGAACCTCAGCATCAGGCAGGCACTTCGGTGGCGATCATCGAAGGCCGCTCGCCGATCCGGGTAAACCAGGCAGCAAGGCGCGGGCGATCCTCGCGCCAGGCCAGATGTCCGTTCGCCCGGAAATCGAGATAGCCGAGCGCGCAGGCGGCAGCGATCTGACCCAGGTCGAATGCGCCGTTCCAGCTCTCGACTTCACTCTCCAGGGCATCGACGGCTC
>CAZOSI010000206.1:0-4295 GCA_964582485.1 uncultured Novosphingobium sp. | reverse complement strand
CGGCTCGGACAAGGGTTCGGACCCAGTGCGCAATCCAGTCGGGCGATCGCTCGTGATCAGGACGCCGGTTGACCTCAAGCGCGAGGGCCAGTGTCGTATCCATCATTCCGTCGGCCAGGGCCTGCCGTCGCAAGGCATCCCAGCGCTCCTCTCCCCCGGCCGGCAAGAGCAGTTCGCCGCCGCCGAGCGTATCGAGATATTCGGCGATGACCGGGCTGTCATAGAGCACCAGGCCATTCTCCCGGACCAGTGCGGGTACCTTGCTCAACGGGTTCGTCTCCACGAGGTCAGGCGGGGCATCGAACGGACTGGCGCTGACCAGATCGATGCCGGTCAGGCGCTTCTCTGCCATCAGCACCCGGATCTTCCGGGCAAAGGGAGAGGTCGGAGAATAGAACAGGCGCATGGCGGTGCTTTGGTTGAGTGTCGTCACCAGGGCTCGGCGAAGGGTCGGGCCTCGAGCTCGAAGCTCCAGGTTGAGCGTGGCTGGCGAACCAGCATCAGCGCCATGTCGGCGATGTCGAGCGGTTCGACGAAGAAGTCGCGCGGCTTGTCCTTGAACCGCTCGAGCATCAGCGGCTCGGCGACAATGCCATCGACGACGATCAGCGCCACGTGGACCCCGGAGGGACCGTAGGCGCGTGCCAGCGATTCCGCGACACTGCGCTGCGCCGCCTTGGCCGCAGCAAAGGCGATGGACTTGGCGCCGCCGCGCCGCGAGGCGGTCGCGCCGATGAACACGATCGACCCGGAACCGCGCTCGACCATTGCTGGAAGGACGGCGCGCGAAGCGGCGTAGCTCCCCAGCGTATTGGTCCGCCAGGCACCCTCGAAGTCGTCGGTGCCAACCGCCAGGGCATCGCCCCAGACACCCTTGCCAGCATTGTAGACCAGCACCTCGACCGGGCCGTGATCGGCGGCGATTTGTGCGAGGCAGGCGGTGAGGGCTTCAGGATCGCCGGCATCGCAGGTGTAGCGATGACAATCGGGAAAAAAGCTCGCGAGTTCGGTCATGACTGGCGTGCTGCGAGCGATCATCGCCACTCGGTAACCAGCTCTCGCAAACTTGCCGACAAGCGCGGCGCCATTGCCGAACCCGACACCGATGACGACACACAGCGGTTTGGATTGGTCCATGTTCAGCCCTCCTGCCAATGCGGGGGAATGGTGCGTGCGAACCACGGCAGCGCTTCGATCCGCTTGCTCCAGGCGATCAAGGCTGGCGGGATCGGCGCGCTGGCATCGTGACCTGGCATCTTCGCGTCGATCCGGCCCAGCAGTCCAATGAACGGGTAGAGTGTGAAGTCGGCGATGCCGGGGTTCTCGCCGCCAGCGTAATCGCCCTGCAGCCACCAGCTGAGCAGCATCAGGTCGGAGCTCAACGATTCCTTGGCCTCGGAGATAATTGCCGGATCGGGCTCGCCCTCCTTGCGGAACAGCGTCTGCTCCATGATCCGCCGCGCTGCGGGATAGACGTAGGCGTTGGCGGCGCTGGCGAAGCGCCGCGCAAGCGCCCGGCTTTCGCGATCGGCAGGCCACAGCAGCGTGCCAGCTTCGCTGGCCAGTTCGGCGAGATATTCAGCGATGGCATCGGATTCAGCGATGGCTAGATCGCCATCGACCAGCACCGGCAATTTGCCCTTCGGATTAAGCGCGCGAAACTCTGGCGTTTGCAGGTCGCCGGCATCGACTCGCAGCCGCCGAGGCCCATAGGTTAGCCCGGCGTGCTCGAGCGCCATCCAGACTTTCCACGAGAAGGGCGAACCGGAGAGGAAATAGAACGTCAGGGACATCGGACCGGCTCCCTCACATCCAGCCGAGCAAGCGCGCGGCGAGCAGTACCTGGCAGATGAATCCGATGAAAAACGCTATCGTGCGCAGCAGGGGAATACCGAATGTATAGATGAATGCGTGCGCTACCCGGCTGCTGAAGAAGACCGCCGAAGCAGTTGCCGTCGTCGGTGTCGCGACCCCCAGCACCTGCACGGCGAGCGCCAACGGGGCGAAGACAGCCAGGTTTTCCAGAGCGTTTCTGTGGGCATTTGCGAGGCGATAGGCCCAGTCGGCTTCGGGGCGAACATCGGGTTGCGGGTTCTTGAGCGCGGTCCATGGTCCCATTTCAATGATGCGGTTGAGAATGATCGGGACCCAAAGCACCCCGGTGAACCCTGCGGTGAGGACGAGGTAGTGCATCTCGACTGACAATTGCGGCATCGGATCCTCCATATCTGCGGCCAGCGCTGTCAGCACCAGCCAGGGAGAGCTCGACATAGTAGATCAGAACAGTTGTTCCTATGATGATAATGACTGACAATATTGCAATATCGACTGTCTTGTTCTAAGGACACCGGAGCGGCGGGCCCCCGATGAGGGTGGGAACCCGCCGCTCCAGCCAGGCTGGTTGGCCATCTGCGCCCGTGGGGCGGCAACAGGGGCTGTATCAACCACCACATCGCTCGGAGCGACCGGAACGGCCTATGATTATCATGATGAGGACACCGCCCTATGTCTGGAACTGCTAATTCAATTGCAGGAACGACTGTTTCTGCCGGCCTCGCGCGCTGGGCCGCGCCGCTCGAGACGAGCGTTTTCGAAGAAGCTCTTTCGGATCTGCGGATCGAAGGCAGTATCCTGCTGCACGGGCATCATCAGCCACCCTGGTCTGTTGATGTCCCCGATGCCGCCGAACTGCGCCTGTTGATGGACCTTGCTCCTGATACGCGGGTGATTCCGTTTCACGTGGTTCTGAGTGGTTCGTTCGTTCTTGGCTTCGAAGGCGAGGCTGCGATCGAATTGCGCCAGGGCCAGGTGATCATGTGCACCGACGGGGCAGCGCATCGCATGACCCAGGGTCAGGGCGCACTCAGCCGGGCATTCGAGAAGGTGTTGACCAGCGGCCGGTGGCGTCACAATTCGGAAGGACGATTGCGTTCGGAAGGGGTAACCGAACTGGTCTGCGGCGGGTTCGCCCTCAGGGGCGGGACATTGAATCCGCTGCTTACGGCGCTGCCCCGCGTTCTGATTGTCGATACCCAGGCGGCAGACGCCAATCCGATGCTGGCCCATATCGTCGCGATGATCGAGCTTGAACTGGCGCGCAGCGACCGTGATACCTTTGCCGCTTCGCGGCTGATCGAAATCCTGTTTGCCGAAGCACTGAAGGACCACGCGTGTTCAGATCCGGGCCGTAGCGGGTGGTTTCGCGCATTGGGCGATGCCAAGGTCGGCCGTGCCCTGGCGCGAATCCATCGCAATCCGGGCGATGCGCTGTGTGTCGAACTGCTCGCGGCCGAAGCCGCGATCTCGCCTTCGCGCTTCGCCGCACGGTTCCGCGAGGTGATGGGCCAGTCGGTCATGGCTTACGTCACGCAGTGGCGGATGAACACAGCGTGCCGCAAGTTGCGTGAGGGGCGGGCCGGTCTTGCCGAAATTGCGGCCCAGGTCGGGTATCAGGACACGGCATCATTTAGCCGTGCGTTCAAGGCACTCGTCGGACGAAGCCCTGCTCACTGGCGCAGCGCGGTGAGGTCGCAGGTTACTTCGTGAGATAGCAATACACGGCAAATAACCGCGTGCGACGAAAGCGTTTCAACTTTATGATCAATAGCCAAGAAAATGAAACTGTGGAGCCCCGTTTCATTGCGAATAGTGCTAGCCACCGCGTTGCGGTTCGTCGTACTTTGCGTTGATGTCAAATTACCGAACGGAAGTTTGAGATATTCATCACCTGATATAGCTGAACGTTTAGTCAATGATGGAGTCGACTTACAGCCGAAGCAGAGTGAATTTTTCCTCCATTCGATCAGAGCGCCACTGATTGTAACCATTGCGCCAATTCTGTCGAACCAGCGTGTGTCGGACGCTGCGGTTTCAGAGAGTACAGATCGGGAATGCACAAAGTTGACCAAGTTCCCCAGGCAACGCCGCTTCCGTCGCCGCCGCAGCCTAACCTGCCGCATTGCCGCCGATGCGAGGCTAAAAGACGAGAGGTCGGCATCCGAGGAAACGGTAGGAGCTGCTCGTGCACCTCAGTCTGGACCGGTTGTTCGTGACGCGCCCGAATTCGCAGTGCGAGGCAATCGGACTAGACAAGGTCGAGTACTTGCACATCAGTGATGGCCCAAGCTCTTTTCGACCTGATCAAACGCTTGATAAATTTGCATTTCAATGAGGTTGCAATTGCCTTGTCAGTCTAATTGAAGGACCCTGACGTCATGCCTGACCGCTCCAAATACTCGCTCGAAGACCTTGTTGCCGATCTCGTCGTCCGTGAACAAAGCGAAGTTCGTTTCGGT
>CAZOSI010000205.1:0-5416 GCA_964582485.1 uncultured Novosphingobium sp. | reverse complement strand
CCGTTCTTCTTCTGCCGGGTCGACATGGCCGGGAACATCACCAAGCGCCACTCCGCCACCCGCCTGCAATTCGCCCGCTTTGGCGGGGCCTGTCCCTTGTGGATCGTGCACGAGGCGGTGGCGATCCCCGACCGGATCCTGGTCCAGCTGGCCGAAACGCCCGACGGGGTGCGCTATGTCTCGATGGCCAAGGGCCTGGTCAAGCCGAGTGGATCGTACCAGCGCGCCCCGCGCCGCTATGCCGTGGCGCTGGGCTGCGAGGCCGAACACGCCAGCGAATTCGTCTATGCCGACGGGCTCGACCTGACCGCCGCACCAGCCGCGACGCGGATCGGCATCAGCTGCCGCATCTGCCCCCGCTCCGACTGCGACCAGCGCGCCTTCCCGCCGAGCGACCGCCCGATCAGCGTCGACCCTGACCAGCGCGGCGTGGTGCCGTACCGGGTGGGTTAAACCTTCACGATCCCCAGCCGGATCATGTCGCGGGCGGTATCGAGAATGCTCTCCTCGGCCGGACGCGGCACCCAGCCGAGCACCTCGCGGGCGTGCATCGGCGGGCTTTCGCGGCGCTTGCCGAGTTCGCCGATCACCTGGCCGATCACCGGATCGAACCGCGCGGCGATCCGCACCAGCCAGTTGGGCAGCTTCAGTTTGGGCACCTTGCGCGCTTGCGGACCCAGCCCTTCGCGCAGGATCGCAGCAACATCTTCGAGCATCAGGAACGGGCCCGAGCAGATGAACCGTTCTCCGGCCATGTTCGGCGCGGTCAGGCAGCGCACGTGCATGTCGGCGACATCGCGCACGTCGACGATCCCGAAACCGAGGTCGGGCATGCCCGGCATCGAGCCTTCGAGCAGCTTCTTGATCGCCTCCAGCGAGGTCGAGAAATCGCCCGATTGCAGGGGCCCAAGCACCAGCGAGGGATTGACCGTGCAGAATTCCTTGTCGCCGCCCTCAGCTGCCACCCAGTCGCGCGCGGCGCGTTCGGCGATGGTCTTTGAACGGACGTAGGGGTAAGCGTCGGGGCTGGTCGGATCGGTCCAGTCAGACTCGGTGAATACCGACTTGGTACCCTGGCCATAGGCGATCGCGGCCATCGAGCTGGTCATGACGAAGCGCTTGATTCCGGTCGCCTTGGCCGCCTTCAGCGCGCGCAGGGCGCCGTCGCGGGCCGGAACGATCAGTTCATCCTCGTGGCTAGGCTTGTCGGCCGGTAGCGGCGAGGCGACATGCGCGGCGTGGCTGCACCCGGCCATCGCCTCGGCCCAGCCGGCATCGCTCATCAGGTCCGCCGCGAAGAACTTGAGCCGGGCGTTGTCGACCCCCAGGCTGTCGCGGACCTCGCTCTCGCGCGCAAGGTTGCGGATCGTGGTGTGGACCATCCAGCCCTCGGCAATCAGCTGCCGGATCAGGAACCCGGCGATGTAGCCGCTGCCTCCCGAAACGAATACGGTGCCTGTCATATGCCTTCTCCCCTTTTAGAACCGGATCATGATTGCACGCGCGAGCGCCGGCGAGATCGAGTGGACCAGCTGTAGCAGCTTGACCATGCCGACGTTGATCGTCTCGGTCCCGCGTTCCATCCCAGTCACAATCTGCCGCGCGCATTCGGCCGGCGCCATCTTGTTGCTGCCGCGCCCCGCGGTCATCTGCGTATCGACCAGCGGCGGCAAAGCTTCAACCACCGTGATCCCGCTGTCCTTCAGCTGAGCGCGCAGGGCCAGGGTGTAAGACCGCAGTCCGGCCTTGCTCGCGCAATAGACCGGCGACCCGGCATTTGGCGCGAGCGCCAGGCCCGAGGTGACGTTGACGATCATCGCCTCACCCCGCCCCTTCAGCACCGGCATCAACCGCGCGATCAGCTGGGTCGGGGCATGGAGGTTGAGGTAATAGGTCTGCTCGGCCCCGGGCAGATCGATCTCGCCACTGCGAAAGTCATAGCTGGTGCCGACCCCGGCGTTGTTGAGCAGCACATCGATCGGACGGTCGCCCAGCCCTGCCAGCAGTGCATCGACGCCCGCTGGTGACGAGAGATCGGCCTGGATCACCTCAAAGCCATCGGCCCGGGTGGCGGCGCAGCGTTCCGGATTGCGGCCCGAGGCGATCACGGTCGCACCCTTGCTGCGCAGCTGACGGATCAGGTGCGCACCGATCCCGTCGGTTGCACCGGTGACGAGCACGGTCTTGCCGGCCAGCTGCATTGCATTCTCCCCAATCGTTATCGCGGGGAGCCTAGTAGATTGGTTGCGGATTGCAACCTAGCGCATCAGCACCAGTTCCTCGGCCATGCTGGGGTGCAAGGCCACGGTCGCGTCGAAGTCGGCCTTGGTCAGCCCGGCCTTCACCGCGATCGCTGCGGCCTGGAGGATTTCAGGCGAATCCGGGCCAATCATGTGCACGCCCAACACCTTGTCGGTCTGGGGATCGACCACCAGCTTGTAATAACCGCGCTCGGCTACTGCGCTGAACATGTTCTGCATCGGCCGGAAGTCCGAGCTGAATACCTTGACTTGCCCGTGGACCAGCCGCGCCTGCTCCTCGGTCAGGCCGACCGAGGCGATCGGCGGCTGGGTGAAGACCGCGCTGGGGATATGGTCATAGGCGGTGGTGCGCGGGGCATTGCCGAACACCGTATCGGCAAAGGCATGCCCCTCGCGGATCGCCACCGGGGTCAGCTGGACCCGGTCGGTCACGTCACCCACGGCGTAGATGCTGGGGCAACTGGTCTTATTGTACTCGTCGACCGGAACCTCACCGCCGGCGCCGAGTTCGATCCCAGCGCTTTCCAGTCCCAGCCCCTCGGTCTTGGGTTTGCGGCCGGTAGCCACCATCACCACGTCGGCGGGGATCGGATCGCCCTCTCCGGCATGGACCATCAGCGAGCCATCGGCCTGCTTCTCGACCTTGCGGATCGGGCGGTTGAAACCGAATTCGATCCCGCGGCCCTGCAGGATCGGCAGCAGCCGCTCGGTCAGGTCGTGATCGTAACCGCGCAGGATCTTGTCGCTGCGGTTGACCACGGTGACCTCGCTGCCCAGCGCATTGAACACCCCGGCGAATTCCAGCGCGATATAGCCCGCGCCCTGGATCACGATCCGCTTCGGCAGTTCGGGCAGGTGGAACACCTCGTTCGAGGTGATGCAGTGCTCGGCCCCTTCAATCTCAGGCATGACCGGCCATGCGCCAACCGCGATCAGGATTATCCGGGCGCTGATTTCCCGTCCGCTGGTCAGCCGCACCGTATTTGGCCCCACCACCGTCGCGCGTTCATGGAAATGCTCAACCTTGTTGCTGT
Organism: uncultured Novosphingobium sp.; assembly: GCA_964582485.1. Classification (GTDB taxonomy): domain Bacteria; phylum Pseudomonadota; class Alphaproteobacteria; order Sphingomonadales; family Sphingomonadaceae; genus Novosphingobium. The sequence goes on along the minus strand of CAZOSI010000205.1, from coordinate 2,121 downwards.
CGAGCGTGTTGGTATAGGCCCGCTCCAGCCGGTCGACGTCGCTGGCGACGAAATCGCGCAGCCTGGCCCAGTCGAAACTGGTCTCGCCCAGCGTCCAGCCATAAGTTGGCGCATCGTGCAGCGAGTGTGCAAAGTGGCTGGCATAGACCAGCAGCTTCTTGGGCACGCAGCCCCGGATCACGCAGGTCCCACCGATCCGGAACTCCTCCGCCACGGCTACCCGGGCACCATGCGAAGCGGCAATTCGGCTGGCGCGGACTCCGCCCGAGCCGGCACCGATCACGAACAAGTCATAGTCATAGTCTGTCATGCCGCGCGATATGGGGCGGGAAGGAGCTGTTTGCCAAACGGTTTTGCTGATGAGAGTGATAGGGCAACTTTGCCCAACCAATCCAGACTTCGTCACTCTGAACTTGTTTCAGGGTGACGGGATTGGATAGGCTGGGTGATCCGACCTACTTGATCCCCGCCTCGGCCAGCAACGCCTCGGTGCTGGCATCGAACTGCACCCCGCCGCCGAGGATCGACTTGGCGATCTCCTTGCCCAGTTCGACCCCGAACTGGTCGAAGGCGTTGATCTCCATCAGCGCTGCATTGGCGAAAGTGCGGTGCTCGTGGAACGCGATCAGCGCGCCGAGCGTGGCCGGGTTCAGGTCCTCGCACAGGATCGTCGCGCTCGGCCTGTCGCCCGGATAGGCGCGCGCGCCGTCCTTGGCTTCCTTGCCCGCCATCAGCGCCGCGCCTTGGGCAAAACAGTTGGCCAGCAGGTTGCGGTGATGCGCCGGATCGAGGCTGTCTCCCGGGATCACCGCTGCGATGAAATCGACCGGGATCATGTGGCTACCCTGATGCAGCAGTTGGAACACCGCATGCTGGGCATCGGTCCCCACCCCGCCCCAAGTGATCGGCGCGGTCGGTCCATCGATCGGCGAACCATCGGCTTTCACCGACTTGCCGTTCGATTCCATCTCCAGCTGCTGGAGATAGCTTGGCAGCAGCCGCAGCCGTTCGTCATAGGCAAAGCAGGCGCGGGTCTGGCAGTGGCGCAGGCGGGCGTAGTAGAGATCGGCAAAGGCCGCGCGCAGCGGCAGGTTGTCCAGCCCATCGGCCTCGAAGAAGTGCCGATCCATCGCTGCTGCGCCATCCAGAAACTCGGCAAAATCATCCCAACCCAGGGCCAGCGCGACCGGAAACCCGATCGACGACCACAGCGAGTATCGCCCGCCGACGCTTTCGTTGAAAGGCAGTACGCGGGTTTCATCCACCCCCCATTCAACCGCCTTGTCCGGCGCGGCCGTAAGCGCGACGACCCGGCCGAACGGATCGGCGACGCCGTTTTCACTTAGCCAGGCCAGCGCGGACTGGGCATTGGTCATGGTCTCGATTGTGGTAAAGGTCTTGCTGGCAACCGCGATCATAGTGACGGCAGGATCGCAGGCCTTGAAAGCCGCCTCCAATGCGCAGCCGTCGATATTCGAGACGACATGGACGTCCACCTTGGCCCCGTCGCGAGTCAGCGCATCGAGCGCCAACGCAGGACCCAGCGCCGATCCGCCGATGCCGATGTGGATCAAATGCCGCACTTCGCCCAGCAGACCGGCATGAACCGCCTCAACCAGGCCTTTCATCCGCTGGTGCAGCGCGGCGGCTTCCTCAACCGAGGTATCGCGGCCCACGCCACGCTGAGCGGTGTGTTCCACCGCGCGGCCTTCGGTGACATTGATCGCCTCGCCCGCGAACATCGCCCCCCTCTTCTGACGGAAGCCAACCGCATCGGCCAGCGCCAGAAAGGCCGCGCCGTGAGCACCATCGAGATGGGTCTTCGACCAGTCAAACCGGATCGCCCCGCCCGGAAGCTCGAGCCGGCTGGACCAGGTGTCCAGCCGCCCTGAATCGGCGAACAGCGCCTTCAGCGTCGGCTTGTCCAGCTTTTCAAGCGTTTGCCACGCCGCTGTCACTGCTTCGCTCATCGTTTCGCTCCTGCCTTTGGTCGAATGCGCCTATGCCTGCCCTGCCGCTTTAGGCCAAGCGCGTAAAAACGTATTCACGGCACCCCTCCGTAAGCACTTGACGAGCGGGCGGGCTGCCAACATGGACAAGTGCATGAACGATACCGTTGCC
>CAZOSI010000204.1:1622-5448 GCA_964582485.1 uncultured Novosphingobium sp. | reverse complement strand
GGGCTGCCCCAGCAAACCATCCGCGTCCCGCCCAGGCCCAGGTCGCGGTAATAGGTCCAGGCCGGCAGGTTCTGGGTCGTGCCGATCACAATCAGGCCATCGGCGCGGCGGCGGTCCTCATAGCGGCCCGAGAGGTTCTCCGGCCCGTCCTGGAAGGAGACCAGCGTCTCGTACCCGCGGGCCGAGGCGGCGGCGCAGACCGTGCCGAGGAGCGAGTAGGTGAAGGGGTTGAGGTCCTTGCGGTCTTCCTCCGGGCGGCAGATCACCACCACGGCCAGCGTGGCGGTGCGGCCCGAGCGGAGGCGGGCGGCGTTCTCGTCCACCGCATAGTTCAGGCGGCGGGCGGCCTCAAACACCCGGCTGCGGGTGGCTTCGCTCACCACCGGATCACCCGCCAGCGCACGGCTGACGGTGGACTGGCTGACGCCGGCCTCGGCAGCCACGTCAAACGAGGTGACGCGGAAGGCGCGGGGCTTGGTGGTGGTGGTGTCCCCCATGACCCGTGGGTTACACCGCCGAGATGCCGCCGTCGAGCTTGAGCTCGGCGCCGGTCATGAAGCGGCTCTCGTCGCTGGCGAGGTAGAGCACGCCATTGGCGATGTCGTCCGGGTGGCCGACGCGCTTCAGGGGGATCTGGCGGGCCAGCTTGTCCATGATCACGTCCTTGGGCTTGCCGGTGCCGGCGGCCATGCCATCGAGGATCGGGGTGTCGACAAAGGTCGGGTGGACCGAGTTGCTGCGGATGTCCCAGCCCATCTTGGCGCAATAGAGCGCGACCGACTTGCTCAGCATCCACACCGCCGCCTTGCTGGCGTTGTATCCGGGCATGGTGTCCGATGCGATCAGGCCGGCGATCGAGGAGATGTTGATGATCGAGCCGGGCTGGCTCTCTTTCATCAAGGGCAACGCCTTTTGGCAGCCGAGGAAGACCGAATCGACGTTGATCGCAAAGCCGCGCTGCCAATCGGCCAGGGTGCAGGTTTCGATATTGCCCCGCACGCCGACACCGGCGTTGTTCACCAGCACCGAGAGGCCGCCCATCAGCTCGCTGGCTGCATCAACGGCGGCAATCCACTGGTCTTCCTGGGTAACGTCAAGCGCGACGGAAAAGGCGGTGCCGGCGCCAAGCTCGGCATTGATCGCTTCGGCCTGGGAGGCAGCACCAGCGGCGTTGACATCGGCCAGCAGGACCTGCGCACCGTGCCGCGCCAGCATCATCGCCTGGGCCGCGCCCAGACCTTGCGCCGCGCCGGTGACCAGCGCCTTCTTGCCTTGAACCCGTCCAGCCATTCTCACAGTCCTCCCGTTATTTGCGGACCGAGCAGCATCAGCAGCCGCACGTCAATCCCCAATCCGCGCGCACGGGCAGATTCGATGAATTGGGGCAGGGCAGACATCGCCACCCGGTGCACGGTGATATCCTCGCCATCGGTGCCGCCGCCGGGCCCAGTGCGGGTCAGCCCATGGGCGCGCAGCAGCGAGAAGCTCTCGCTGACCATGCCGGGGGAGGAGTAGAACTCGCCCAGCAGTTCCATCTGTTCGGCCCGGTAGCCGGTCTCCTCCACCAGCTCGCGGTTGGCAGCGGCCGCGGCGTCTTCATCGGCGAGGCCGGCATCGTCGCCGATCAGGCCGGCCGGCAGTTCGATGCAGGCCTTGCCCAGCGGCACGCGGAACTGTTCAACCAGGATCACGTTGTCTTCGGCGTCGATCGCCAGGATCACCGCCGCCTTGATCCCCCGGCTGCGCGAAACGTATTCCCACTTGCCCTTGACCTTGGCGGTGATGAACTTGCCCTGCCAGGCGATCTGCTCTGCTTCTTCGCTCATAGCGCCCTGCTACACGGCGCGGAATGCAAAGGTCAAAGCTCGATCAGCCGGTCGGGCAGTTCATTCTTGTCGTCCTCGGCACGAGGGAAGTGCTCAGCCAGCACTGCGCCGACCCGTTCGACCGCCGCGACCATTCCCGGACCGGGGCGACCGGCGCGGATCTCGGCAATCATCGCGGCCATTGCATCGCCCCAAACTTCAGCCGGAACCTTGCGGGCAATTGCTTCGTCCGCGACGATTTCGGCCCGGTGTTCGGCCAGGCTGAGGTAGATCAGGATCCCGGTGCGGCCATGGGTGCGGCGCTCTGCTCCGACCTTGAAATAACGCTCGGCCCGATCGCGGACCCGCGCGTGCTTGAGCGGCGCGGGGACCAGCGCCAGCCGCAGCGGACGCCACAATTGCAGCAACCACACAGCTAGGAATTTCATACTGGCCGCGAACAGGGCCAAGGCAAAGACCCGCTGCGGCGTCCAATCGGCCTGCCAGTTGCCCAGCATCCAGTCGGCCTTGCCGAGGTAGAAGCCGGGAAACAGCGCCAGCACCGCCAGCGCGGCGATTGCTGCCATCGCCGACCACAGCAATGCGACATCATGAAACGTATTGGACTCACCCGAGATAATCGTCACGATCTCGCCCGCGCTTTGCTTTTCCGCAGCGGCAACAGCGTCGCTGATCGCGCGGTGGTCCGCCTCGTCGAGGTGAAGGGGAGGTTGTACCATCGTCTGCTTCCTACCAGCTGCCCGAAGCGCCGCCGCCGCCGAAGCTGCCGCCGCCTCCGCCCCAGCTTGATCCGCCGCCGCCGCCACTGCTCGAACCCCAACCACCGGAACTGCGGCTGGCATTGGCTGCTGCGTTGAGCACTTCCCAGACGATTACTGGCCCGATCCCGCTGCCGCTATAGCGGCGCCCGCGCCGGGCCCGGCGGATGATCGGCAGGACGAAGAACAGGAAGAAGAACAGCAGCCAGATGACCAGGCCAAACGGTATCCCATCCTGCTTAGCCGGCTTGGCATTCGCCTGCGCCGCGATCTGTTGGGCCTGGTCGGCTGGCAGGGTCAATTGCGTGATGATGGCATCGGCGCCGGCTTCGATCCCCGCAGGCATGTCCCCGGCCTTGAACCGCGGCACAATCTGCTGGTTGATGATCAGGCTGGACAGGCCATCGGTCAGCACCGGTTCAAGCCCGTAGCCGACTTCGATCCGCAGCTTGCGTTCGTTTGGGGCGACGATCAGGATCGCCCCATCGTTGCGCTTCTTCTCGCCCAGCTGCCAGTGGCGCCCCAGCCGGTAGCCGTAATCCGAGATCTCGTAGCCCTGCAGGCTCGACAGGGTCACCACCACCAGTTCGCGTTGCGACTGGTTTTTCAGCGCGGTCAGCTTCTCGGTCAATCGCGCTTCGGCTTCGTCCGGGATGATCCCGGCCTGATCGACCACCGGCCCGCTCAGCTGCGGGAAATCTTGCGCGGCGACGGGCATCGCGAATAGCGCGAGCAGCACGAAGAGTAGCTGGCGGAACAAGGCCATTACTGCGCACTCCTGCCGGGCAAAGTCGGATTGGCTCGCAGCTTGGCAATCAGGGCTTGCGAAGCGGCGAGCACACCTGCGTCATACTGGCCTTTGCGGAACAGCGGAACCATGACCTCATCAACCAGGCGCTGGGTCTCGGCATTGGTCAGGGTGCGTTGCAACCCTTTGCCGACCTCGATCCGCACTTTACGGTCATTCGGGGCGACTAGCATCAGCACACCGTCTCTCCGGCCAGAGTCGCCGATCGACCACTGATTGGCGATCCGCAGGGCGTAGGCCTCGACGGTAGCACTGCCGAGGTCGGGGACTGACATGACCACAACCTGCGGGCCTGCCTCGACATTCAGCGTTTCAAGTTGAGCGTCGAGCAGCGTGATCGTCTGTTCCGAGAAAATCCGTGCGCCATCGACCACATAACTGGAACGGGCCTGGACTGGCACTGCCGCAGCGCTTGCAGCAGCCGCTGCTCGCGC
>CAZOSI010000204.1:0-1612 GCA_964582485.1 uncultured Novosphingobium sp. | reverse complement strand
AGCCGCCACGCTCGTTGCCGCTGCTGGTGTATCAGCCAGCACAGGATCGGACGAGTTGAACGCGACCGCCCCGTTCTGCCACAGCCAATAGCCCGTCCCGAGCAGCAAGAGTGCAGCCAGGACCATGGCCAGCAAGCTGCCCGGGCTGGCACCCTCGGTAATCGGTTCAGGCCCGGGCTGGCCGAGCATCGGCTTGTCTCCTCTGCCGAAGTGTCAGATCTTGCCTTCCAGGCTGGGGGCAGCTTCGGCACCCGGCGTGGTTGCTTCATAGGGGACCATCGGCTTGGCACCGTGGATCACCTTGGCACCGATCGCATCCGGAAATGTCCGGATGGTCGTGTTGTAAACCCGGACCGCCTCGTTGTAATCGCGAATGGAGATCCGGATCCGGTTCTCCTGCCCTTCGAGCTGGCTTTGCAGCATCTGGTAATTGGTGATGCTCTTGAGATCGGGATAGGCTTCAACGCTAGCCAGAAGCCGCCCCAGGCTGCCGCTGAACTGGCTCTGTGCGTCCTGGAATGCCTTCATCTTGGCGGGATCGGTCAGGTCGTCGCCGCTCACTTGAATGCTTGTCGCCTTGGCGCGCGCTTCGACCACGCCGGTCAGGATTGCCTTTTCCTGCTCGGCCGCGCCCTTTGCGACGGCAGCAAGGTTGGGGACCAGATTGGCCCGTTCCTGGAACGCGGCCTGAACATCGGCCCATTTGGCCTTGGCCTGCTCCTCGGCAGCAGGCACGGAATTGATCCCGCAGCCCGCCAATGAAGCGGCAGCGACGGATACCAAAGCAAAGCGGCCGAAAGTTCCGAAGCGGTCAAACGAAGTCGACATGGACATATCCCTTGGACAAGCCTCCCGCCAATCGCGGGCTAGCTTAATGTAGTAGGACGCTGCGGCGGTTCAAGTGAAACCCGTTAACGCAGTTGGAGATCGACGATTCTCGTGGCAGGTTCTCATAGCTCAAAAGAGTTAAATCGAGGGGACGCAATATGTTGAGTGAGTTCAAAGCCTTTATCGCGCGCGGCAACGTTCTGGATCTGGCGGTCGGTGTGATCATCGGCGCCGCATTCGGAAAGATCGTCTCGTCGCTTACTGACGACGTGATCATGCCGGTGATCGGCGCGATCTTCGGCGATGTCGATTTCTCTAACAAGTATACCGTGCTGAGCGGCGAGGTGGAGGCGGGAACTCCGCTTGCCGCTGCCAAGGAAGCTGGCGCCAATGTGCTGGCCTGGGGCAGCTTTGTCACTGCCATCATCAACTTCCTGATCCTGGCTTTCGTGATTTTCCTGATTGTGCGTCAGGCCAACAAGGTCATGCCGCCGCCGCCCGCCGCGACTGGCCCAAGCGAAGTCGATCTGCTGACTGAAATCCGGGATTCACTGAAGAAGTAACGGATTTCACGGCTGAAATGCGGGGCGGGGGATGCAGCGGCATCCTCCGCCCTTTTCATTTCGCGTCAGGTCACTATATTGGTTCCTGCCGGGTTCGCCCGGCTATGGTGATAAATTGTTGCGTGCAATAGATGCAGCGGACCCGGGGGCGGTACCCGGCGGCTCCACCACCTCGCTTGTTTCGGCAGGCGAAATGCCGGGGCCGAACTAGGATCGACGTG
>CAZOSI010000203.1:0-5463 GCA_964582485.1 uncultured Novosphingobium sp. | reverse complement strand
CCGCGCGATGTGGTCGACCTGACGTTCGATGCCTTTGACAAGGAAGGCGGCGGGGCGCTCGCCACCTGGATGCTGATGAACGGCAACGAGGACGCGCTTGATCCGCTGCTCGAGGCGATCCACGAACTGGTCGACGATCTGGGCGACCATGACAGCGGCCGGATGCACGATGTCACCCACGCGCTGTGCCTGATGGCGCTGGGCGACGCCTTGATGGGCGGGCCGCTCGCTGCCTCGCTGGGCCTGCCGCGCACTTCGGCGCGCGATACGGCGGAAAAGATGCTGATTGACGGGGCGATTGCGGCGGGGATCGTTATCCCGGCGATTCAGTCCAGCTGAAGCCAGTCCGGCCGCCACTCGGGCCGGATATCTTCCACGCGCAAGTGATCCACCGCCAGCCCCAGGTCGGGGTAGGCGGCGCGCTGGCGCTTGGGATCACTGTCCGAAAGCGGCACCACTACCAGCCGCCGGTTGACCTTGGCGCGCCAGTTCATCCGAGCGGTGTTCTCCTGACCGACGTAGCAGCCTTTGGTGAAGCTGACCCCGTAGAGCTCGGCGGCATTGCATTCCAGCCAGAGCAGGTCGGCGAGTTCTGCGTGGCCCTCGCAAACTCCGTGCGAAAGGCGATTGCCAAGCCATTGGTCTTCGGCGCTTTCACCACTCGCCTTGCCTAGCCAGCGTTGGCCTAATGCGGCCAGACGTGGATCGGGGGAGGGACCGTCGCCGACCTGCCAGTGCGCACCCAGCGCGGGATCGAGTACGATCCCGATCTTGCGACGCAGGCGATAGAGCGACAGGCGCTTGACCAGCGCCTCGGCCTGGCTGGCCTCGCAATCGAGCAGCAGGTCGCTGCCATCATCCCAGACGAGGAAATCGAACAGCACCTTCCCTTGCGGACTGAGCAGTGCGGCCCAGCATGGTAAGGGTCCGGCCACGTCGTTGGTCACCAGCCCTTGCAGGAAGGCGCGCGCATCCTCGGCTTCCTCTTGCGCGGAAAGACGGATCAGGGCGCGGCTGTTGAGAAGGGTGGTCATGGGTGACAGATAGGGTGCCTGCCGCTTAAGGGAAAGACATGAGCAGCACCGCGAATCGCATTACCATCCGCCGACCCGACGATTGGCACGTCCATCTGCGTGACGGCGCTGTGCTGGCAGGGGTACTGCCGCACACCGCACGGCAATTTGCGCGGGCGATCGTGATGCCCAACCTTTCGCCGCCGATGACGGATTCTGCCGGGGTTGCCGCATATCGTCAGCGGATCATGGCGGCCTTGCCGGGTGGCATGGACTTCACCCCGCTGATGACACTGTACCTGACCGACACGACCGATCCGGAAGAGGTCGCGCGCGGCTTTGCCGAGGGCGTGTTCGTTGCCGCCAAGCTCTATCCCGCACATGCTACGACCGGCTCAGCCCACGGCGTAACCGACGTGGCCAACATTCAAGCGGTGCTGGAGCGGATGGCCGCGATCGGTATGCCGCTGCTGGTTCATGGCGAAGTGACCGACTCCCATATCGACATCTTCGACCGTGAGGCGGTGTTCATTGAACGCACGTTGGCCCCGCTGGTCCGTGAACTGCCCGACTTGAAAGTCGTCTTTGAGCACGTCACCACTCTGGAAGCAGTTCAGTTTGTCGAGAGCAGCGGGCCGAATGTCGCGGCGACGATCACCCCGCAGCACCTCCACATCAACCGCAACGCCATGCTGGTCGGCGGGATTCGCCCGCATATGTATTGCCTGCCGGTTGCGAAGCGCGAGGTGCACCGGCTGGCACTGCGCAGGGCTGCTACTTCGGGCTCGGCCAAGTTCTTCCTCGGTACCGACAGTGCGCCGCATGCGGTTGGCGCAAAGGAAGCCGCCTGCGGCTGCGCCGGGATCTTCAACGCGCCCTTTGCGCTGGAAAGCTACCTTGCGGTGTTTGATCAAGAAGGCGCGATTGACCGGTTCGAAGCCTTTGCTTCGCTTAACGGTCCTGAATTCTATGGCCTGCCTGCCAATGAGGTTATGGTGACGCTGGAACGCGGCAGTGCCGTGGTTCCTGAACGGATAGATGCCAACGGATCCGAAATTGTTCCGTTCCACGCTGGCGAAGAGTTAGGCTGGCGCTTCCTGGGCTAGTCGCCGCCGACGCTGGCTCCACAGATCCCACATGAACACCGCGATCGCCGCCCAGATCGCAAAGAAGCAAGCCAGCTGCCCGCCCTTGAGCGGCTCCTTGAAAACGAACAGACCAAGGAAAAAGACGATTGTCGGACTAACGAACTGGATCATGCCCAGCGTCGAATAGTCCATCCGCCGCGCGGCATAGGCGAACAGCAGCAGTGGCACCGCCGTCATCACTCCTGAGAAGGCGATCAACAGGCTGGAAGGTAGATCGTGGCCGATAGCAGTGCCTGCCGGGCTGGCCGCATACCACCACACCAGGCCCAGCGCGAAGGGCAGCAGCACCAAGGTCTCGACCGAGAGCCCGGCCAGCGATTCAACCGGAGCAAGCTTGCGGACCAGTCCGTAGGCGCTGAAGCTGATCGCCAGAGACAGGCTGATCCACAAGGTATCGCGCGCATCCCAGGCCAGGAACGACACGCCGATCGCAGCCATGCCCACCGCCAGCCACTGCGCCAGGCTGAGCCTTTCCTTGAGGAACAAGGTGCCGGCCAGCACATTGGCGAGGGGATTGATGTAATAGCCGATGCTGGTCGCCAGCACGTGGCCAGATTGCACCGCTGAGATGTAGATCAGCCAGTTCCCGCCCACCAGCAATGCGCTGATTACCAACAAGCGGAGCACCGGCCAGGCCAGCGCGGCTTTCATTGCGTCGCCTTGGCGCAGCAAGATGACCAGCAGCAGGCACAGCGGCAGAGTGAAGACGATTCGCCAGCCGACCAGCTCGAACGGCGGCACCTGATGCACCAACCGAAGATACAGCGGCATCAGCCCCCAGATCAGATAGGTGGCAAATGCCATCGGCAGGCCGTTTTGGCTGGTATGGTCTGGCTTGGGGGGCACGGGCGGGGGCTAGCGGTGTGGGACCGGGGTGGCAAGGGTGCTGGCCAAGCGCGGGCAAATTGGGCATGGTCATCTGATGACAGTGTGGTCGCTTCATTCCGTGGTGGTGGTTTCGCTAGTGCTGGGCCTGGCGGCTTGCGGCAGCGAAAAGAAGGCAGATCCACGCGCCGAGCGCGATAGCGTGATCGCCAATGCCGTCGATGATCCGATCATGGCCGATCCCGATCTGGTCTCGCAGAACAGAGGCGACTCGGCGCTGTCGGGCGGCGGCCCGGCCATGGCCGAAATCCCGCCCGAAAAGCGCACCTCTGAAGAAGCCGAGCGGGCCAGGCTCGCCGCCCGCGATCTACTGGGCGGACGGGCGATCAATCCGGCCCCGCTGTCAGACGAAACCATCTCTGAATCGAAGCTGGCCAAGGCTGGGACCCTGCAAGCTGTGGCCGGGGCTCTAAAGCTGGGCGGCACACATTGCCCGGCCAAGATGAGCTATGGCTTTGGCTGGGCGGCCCGTTTGCCTGCGGAATTGCCGGTCTATCCACGCGGCCATGCCCGTGTCGCAGCTGGCAGCGACGAAGCAGGCTGCAAGCTGCGGATCGTGCGCTTCGTAACGCCGGTCACCGCGGCGGATGTCGTCGATTTCTATCATTCAGCCGCCACCAATGCCGGGCTCGCACCGCAGCGGCGCAAAGAAGGCGGGGACGAAGTAGTCAGCGGCCGCCAAGGCGCGGTCAGCTTTACAGTCTATGTCCGCACGCGGGCCGATGGCCTGACCGAAGCCGATCTCGCCACCTTTGGACTTTAAGCCTCGCGCAAGCCGACGCCAATCATCGCCCGCGGCTGATCCATTTCGGTTGATGCTACCGGATAGGCGCAATAGTCGGCCGCATAATAGGCACTGGGGCGGTGATTGCCGGAAAGCCCGACTCCGCCAAACGGTGCGCTTGAATTGGCCCCATTGGTCGGCCGGTTCCAGTTGATTACTCCGGCCCGGACATTGGCCCAGAAGCGGTTGTATTCGGTCGGGGAACCGCCGATCAGCGAGGCCGAAAGGCCAAACCTGGTGTTGTTCGCTTCGGCGATCGCCTCGTCGAAATCTGTAACCTTAACGACCTGCAGCAGCGGGCCAAACAGTTCGACGTCCGGGCGCTCTTTGATCGCGGTCACGTCGATGATCGCGGGCGAGAGGAACGGCAGGTCGTCGTTGGCCCGCACCAGATGCTTGATCGCCTTACCACCATTGCTGAGCAGGTAAAGGAAGCTTTCAGTCAGGCCATCGGCAGAGACATTGTCGATGACCGGGCCCATGAACGGGGCAGGGTCATCGAACGGCGCGCCGACGATGATCCGATCGGCCAGGCGCTTTACCTCAGCCATGATCGGTTCGTACATCGTGTTCTTGATAATCAGACGCCGCGCCGCCGTGCAGCGTTGACCGGCGCTGGTGAAGGCCGATTGGATGATCAGCGCGGCCGCGTCGGTAATCTTGGGCGTATCCCACAGTACTAGCGGGTTGTTGCCGCCCATTTCCAGCGCGACAATCTTGTCCGGTCGAGTCGAAAGGCGCCGGTTGATCGCGATTCCGGTATGTGCAGATCCGGTGAACAGCACACCGTCGATCCCCTCATGCCCTACCAGCGCCTGGCCTTCGTCGGGCCCGCCGACGAGCATTTGCACCACCGCAGCAGAAATTCCGGCCTTGTGGAAGCACTGGACCAGCAGCTCTGCCGTGGCCGGGGTCTTCTCACTCGGCTTGAACACAATTGCGTTGCCGGCGATCAGCGCCGGCACGATATGACCATTGGGCAGGTGCGCGGGGAAATTGTAAGGGCCAAGCACTGCCAGCACGCCGTGCGGTTTGTGACGCAGCGCGGCGGTGCCTTGAAGCGCATTGTCCAGTTTGCGCTGGCTGGTCCGATCAGCATAAGCGCGGATCGAAATCTCGACCTTGTTGACGACGCTTTCGACTTCGGTCCGTGCTTCCCACATCGGCTTGCCAGTTTCGCGAGCGATCAAGGTGGCAAGCTTGTCTGCTTCCTTGCGCACTTCGTTGGCAAAGCGGCGGACAAGTTCCATCCGGTTGGCCAGCGGCTGGGCGGCCCAGGCGGGCCAGGCGCGGCGGGCACGGCCCACGATATCATCAACATTGCCATACTTTCCGCGCCAAATTTCGGCGCCGGTAGCCGGCTCGTAGGAAATGAGTTCTGGCTTGCTCAACTGCTTCCCGTCCCGTTCCCGTGGTTGCAACACGAGTATGCGTCGCTCCGCCCTTAGCGATACGGCAGGTATATGGAAACCCTTGCATTTCGATATATCCTTGATCGCCAATTTTATCTAGGGCCATGGCAAGGCAGCGACTGCCCCAACCGGCTTGCACCGCGCCGCGCGGCGGGCAATAAGGTCCGTCTAGATGAGCCAACGCCTCGCACCATTGACCGATGCCGCCCACTCCGGGGAAG
>CAZOSI010000202.1:0-5577 GCA_964582485.1 uncultured Novosphingobium sp. | reverse complement strand
GACATCGCCCAGCATGATCTCGGTCATCAGCTTGGACATGCCATAGGGATTGATCGGCAGCTTCGGGCTGTCCTCGTTGACCGGCGAAACCTCGGGAATGCCATAGGTCGCCGCGGTCGAACTGAAGATGAAATGCCTTATCCCACCGGCCACCGCCGCTGCGATCAGCGCGCGGCTCTTGGCGGTGTTGTTGTGATAGTACTTCAGCGGGTTCTCAACCGATTCGGGAACGATGATCGATCCGGCGAAATGCATCACCGCCTTGATCCCCTGTTCGGCAAAGATCCGGGCCAGCAGCGCGGCATCCTCGATATCGCCTTCATAAAACGGCACCCCTTCGGGCACCGCCCAGCGAAAGCCGGTGGTCAGGTTGTCGATCACCGCGACCGGCCAGCCGGCGTCGGCAAGGGCGAGAACGGCGTGGCTGCCGATATAACCGGCGCCGCCGGTTACCAGGACGGGATATTTCTGGGTCATCACAAGCGGGTTAGCTAGCAGCATTGCGCAAGCAAGTGGTTAACGCCGGTCCATTCCTTTGCGCCGTTCAGCCAGGCGCAAGGAAGCGGAGCGAAGAGGAGGGCGGGGGCAAGATCGTTTCACCCTCCGGAGGTTCCCGATGCATGCATTTTCCGCCCGCGCCTTGCCCTATCTCGCTGCCGGCATTCTGACAGTGACCGGAACGGCGCTGCTGGCTCAGCCGGGCAGGTGGGGCGATCCGGGCTGGAGCGGGCGCACTGCGCGGGTCATGCCTTCGCTTGAAGGGCAGATCGATGTCGCCCGGTTTCGGGCCGATGGCGTCGATTCGGCCACTTTGTTCAAAGGGCCAATCGCAGTGATCCGCATGCCAGGCGATGACGGCGCCGACGATCCACGCCTGACCGCGACTTTCGAAGCGGCGGTCGAAGGCCAGCTTGTCTCGCATGGCTATCTTGCGGGGCAGGGCGGCGAGCCCGGCGGCCAGATTGCCGAGGTGCGAATTGTGCGCAGTGAAGCCGAGCCGGCCGAGGAAAAGCGCAATCCGGTCAGCGGCGAGATGAGCGTCGGGGTTTCCAACCGCGGCTCGATGGTGGGCATGGCGATCCATGTCGATGGCTCCAAGCCCCGGAAGGCCCTGATCGCAACCCGGCTCGAAACCCGGATTCGCGACCGCGTTAACGGACAAATATTGTGGGAAGGCCGTGCCCAGATGCTGAGCCGCGATGGCGACGAGCGCTGGGACGACGATGCGATCGCGGCGCGCCTTTCCAGATCGTTGTTCGCCGGCTTCCCCGAACGCACCGGCGAGATGCGCGAGCGGCGCTGACACTTGCATCGCGCGCCAATCGGCACCACAAAGCATGGGTCGTCCAGGAGTGAAAGGTCGCCCGAGATGAAGTGCTTGCGGATCGCCATGTTGGCCGTTGGACTTGCTGCCCTGAGCGGCTGCGTTACCCCGGTCGGGCCGGTCGAGGTGACGCGCTTCCATGCCGAGGATGTCAGCCCGCTGGGCAAAGGGACGATCGCGGTCGAACCTGCCCCAGGCAGCGACGGCACCACGCTGGAATGGCAGACCTACCGCGCCGCGGTGATGCGCCAACTGGTCCGGGTCGGCTATACCGAGGCCGGGCCGGGTGCGAGCGATCAGGTCGCGCAGCTGCGGCTGGCGCGCAGCACCTTTCAGCCCGACCGCAGCGGCAGCCCGGTAAGTGTTGGTGTCGGAGGATCGACCGGAACCTATGGCTCAGGCCTGGGGCTGGGGATCGGGATCGATCTGACGCCCAGGCCCAAGGCCCAGGTCTCGACCGAATTGGCGGTCTCGATCCGCGAACGGGCCAGCGGCAAGGCACTGTGGGAAGGTCGCGCCAGCTTCACTGTCAGCACTGCTTCACCGCTCGCCGCTACCGGCCTGGCCGCTCCGAAAATGAGCGAGGCTTTGTTCCTCAATTTCCCCGGCAAATCGGGCGAAACGATTGAAGTGAAATGAGCGCAATTCTGATCGACGCGGCGTTCGACGCCGGCAATATCGAAGTCCTCTCGGTTGAAGGTGCAACCGCGCGCCTCGCAATCCGCAAGGACCACCTTTCGGACTTCTTCCAGTGGTTCCACTTCCGGGTATCGAACTGCGCGGGGCGCGAACTGGTGCTCAAGATTACCGGGCTTGAAGGCTCGGCCTATCCGGGGGGCTGGCCGCGCTATAACGCGGCAGTTAGCGAGGATCGCGAATTCTGGGGCCGCGCGCCCTCAAGCTATGACAAGGGCGAAGACGGCGGCACTCTGACTATCCGTTTCACTCCCGACGCCAACATTGCCTGGTTCGCCTATTTCGCGCCCTATTCGATGGAACGCCACCATGACCTGGTCAGCGCCGCTGCGCTCGAACTGGGCGTCTCGCACCGGGTGCTGGGCCATAGCCTTGATGGCCAGCCGATCGACTGCCTCGATCTGGGCGAGGGGCCAAAGCAGGTCTGGCTCTATGCCCGCCAGCACCCCGGCGAGACGATGGCCGAATGGTGGATGGAAGGCGCACTCGATTGCCTGACCGACCCGGCCGATCCGGTCGGCCGCAAGCTGCGCCAGCTTTGTACGTTTCACATCGTTCCCAATGCCAATCCGGATGGCTCGCGCCGCGGGCACCTGCGTACCAACGCTGCCGGGATCAACCTCAACCGCGAATGGGCCAGCCCCAGCGCGGAGAAGAGCCCCGAAGTGCTGTGCATTCGCGATGCAATGGATGCTACCGGCGTCGACTTCGCGATGGACGTCCATGGCGACGAGGCGATCCCGGCGGTGTTTCTGGCCGGCTTCCACGGCATTCCCTCGATGCAGGAGGGACAGCAGGAAGGCTATGATCGCTATTCCGCGATCCTAAAGCGGCGGACCCCCGATTTCCAGACACGGCTCGGCTATCCGATTGCGGGCCCGGGCAAGGCCAACCTGACGATGAGCACCAACCAGCTCGCCGAACGCTTCGGCGCGGTGGCGATGACGCTGGAAATGCCGTTCAAGGACAACGACGACCTGCCCTGCGAAGCGCAAGGCTGGAGCGGGGAGCGCAGCGCGATCCTTGGCCGCGACTGCATGGGCGCGTTGCTGGAATGGTTAGGCAGCTGACCCAAGTCGCAATCAGGCGACGATCGAGTCCAGCAGGGTTAATGTACGCGCGTCGGCGTCGATTTCGACCGCTGCGCCCGACGGTAGCGACAGCTGGTTCGCAACGTGCCCAAAGTTGGCGCCGGTGAAGGCCGGAATGCCGAGTGGCGCAAGGTACTGGTCGATTACCGCGTCCAGGGTGAACCCGTTGTAGTCGGGCTCGGTCGTTTGGCACTTGGTGCATTGGCCGAAGACAATGCCCGCAAGTTCGCCGAGCACGCCCGCGAGCTTCAGTTGCTGGAACATCCGGTCGACACGGTATTCGGCTTCGTTGACCTCTTCGACAAACAGAATCGCGCCCTTGAACGGTGGCAGCCAGCCGGTCCCCATCAGGGTCGAGACAATCGTCAGGTTGCCGCCCAGCAAGCGCCCCCGGGCAACCCCGCCGCGGATCGTGCGACCGGTCCGGCCGGTTGCTGCCTCGACCGCGGGACCGCCCAGCACCGGGCGATCGGCGGCGAAGGCCAGCCGCCACAGGCTCTCCCAGGCAACCGGATGCCAGCTGCTTCCCGCATTGCCGCCGTGGATCGTCGCGTAACCGGCGCGCGCGGCGAAGGCGAGGTGCAGCGCGGTTACGTCGCTGAACCCGATCAGCAGCTTGGGGTTGCGGCGGATCCCGGCCCAGTCGAGCAGCGGCAGGATCCGCGCGCTGCCCCAGCCGCCGCGCAGCGCGAAGACCGCGCGCACGGCGGGATCGGCATACATCGCGTTCAAGCCGGCGGCGCGATCCGCATCGGTGCCGGCCAGATAGCCGAACCGTCCGTCGGCACCCGGCGCTATCTTCGGCACCAGGCCCATGCCCTTGAGCCACCATGCGGCACGCGCGAAGCTGTCCTCGGCGTTTGCGGCGCTGGCTGGCGCGATTACGCCGACCGTGTCGCCGGGCCGCAGACGCGGCGGCTTGGTCAGCCGTGCCGCGCCCGCCGGAGGTGCGACAAGTGCCGCGCCGATCCCGCCAAGCGCTCCCAGTGCCGCGCGGCGCCCGATCAACCGAGGCTATCCGGCCCGAAGGCCCTTGGCAGCAAATCCGACAGCACAAGTTCCAGCACGTCGCTTTCCCCAACGCACCACACCACCGGATCGCTGTCCCCCAGCGCGGCCACTTCGTTGAGGACCTGGCGGCAGCGCCCGCACGGGCTCACCGGATCGCCCGCACCGACCGCGCCAGCCTTGCCGCCGACCACCGCCACTGCTTCCAGCCGCCCGCGCCAGTCTTCGCTCAGCGCCTTACCGACAGCGACCGTTTCGGCACACAGCGTCAGACCGTAGCTGGCGTTCTCGACATTGGCGCCGGTCACCACCGAGCCATCGGCAAAGCCCAGCGCTGCACCGACGTGGAAGTTGGAATAGGGCGCATAGGCGCGGGTCGCGGCATCGCGCGCAGCGGCGATCAGGCTCTCGCGGGTCCAGCTCATCTTTGCACCACCACCCAGTTGAGCGGGCCGTTTGCGGCTTCGGTCTTGAGCATCGGATTGGCACTCCACAGGGTCCAGGGCCGGCCGGCATAATCTGGCTGGAACACGCTCCGGACCAGCCACAGGTTGCGGTCGATCCCGGCAGCGAGATGATAGCGGTCTTCGAACGCAGGCGAAATCTTCAGGATCGTCGGCTTGCCGGTGTGGGTTTCGATCTGGTTGAGAAAAGTCATCAGCTCGCTTTCCACCGCAGCATCGCTGACCTTGACCGGGCAATCGTCGGCCAGCATGTCCAGATCGACTGCCGGGGGCAGCATGGAGCGATCGCGCGGAACCACGGTAACGAAATTGGCCGCCTGCTTTTCGGCTGGCTGACACGGGTCATAAAGATGGACCGCACCGACCCGCAGCTTGGCGGCACGGGCATCCTCCAGGTTTTTCACAAATGCGGGATCGCGGGCAAAGGCGCTGGCCGAGGCATCGAGATAGGCAAAGCTGGCGCCGACTGCTTTCAGCGCCTTCCAGTCAACCGTGCCGTCCTCGCCCGAAACCTCAACGCCCTGCATCGGGAATTCGCGTTTGTCGGGGCGCCAGTGCTGGATCGTCCACCAGCCCCACATCCCGGCAATAATCGCCAGCAGTGCGATCGCGCCGATCAGGCGCATGCGCCAGCGGCTGGTTGCTTTGCGTGCCATCAGGTTTGCGAAATCCCCTTGTTTGGTGCGCCAATCACCTCCGCAATTGGCTTGCAACACCGGCCCGCTCCCCCTCCCGGCCACCCATAGGCTACCTATGATAGGGTGGCCGGGAGGGGGAGCGGGCCGGTGTTGCCCCGCCGTGAGGCGGAAAGCAACTTATCCCCTGATATGCAGGACGCAGATCAGGGTAAAGAGCCGGCGGGCGGTGGCGAAATCGGTTTCCACTTTCCCTTCCAGCCGTTCGAGCAGCATTTCAGCCGCCTCGTTGTGGACCCCGCGGCGGGCCATGTCGATCGTTTCGATCTCGGCTGCGGTCGCCTTGCGGATCGCCTGGT
>CAZOSI010000201.1:0-5582 GCA_964582485.1 uncultured Novosphingobium sp. | reverse complement strand
GGGACTCGCGTGGGCGGCGCCATCATAGCCCGGCCTGGCGATAACCGCAATCGGCATGGTGCGGGCGATCCCGCGCCAGTCTTTCCAGCGATGAAATTGCGCCAGATTGTCGCTCCCCATCAGCCAGACAAAGCGGCATTTGGGATAGCGCCGGACCAATGCGCGCAGAGTGTCGATGGTATAGCGCGTGCCCAGTTCGGCCTCGATTCCCGTGGCCAGAATCGGCGCACGGCGGGTCTGCCGGCGGGTCGAGGCCAGACGGGTCGCCAGCGGGGCCATGCCGGCCTTGGGCTTGAGCGGATTGCCCGGCGAAACCAGCCACCAGACCGCATCGAGCCCAAGAGCTTTGCGCGCGAACAGGCTGATCCGGCGGTGCCCGCCATGCGCGGGGTTGAAGCTCCCGCCCAGAAGCCCGATGCGCTTCATTGGCTGTCGCGACAAAGGCGACAGGTCTCTGGCTGGCCCGGGTTCATGGCAATGAACCTCGCCATCACGGCCGGATCTGACCTGTTCCGCGGACCAGCCATTTGTAGGTGGTCAGCCCTTCAAGCGCGACCGGGCCGCGGGCGTGCAGCCGCCCGGTGGCAATGCCGATTTCCGCGCCGAGCCCGAATTCGCCGCCATCGGCGAACTGGGTGCTGGCATTGGCCATGACAATCGCGCTGTCGACTTCGGACAGGAACCGCTCGACCGCCGTTTCATCTTCGGAAACAATCGCTTCGGTGTGCTGCGAGCCATGCGCTGCGATATGCGCCAGCGCGGCATCCAGACCATCGACCACGGCAACGGACAGGACCGAATCGAGGTATTCGGTATCCCAGTCTTCGTTGCTTGCGGCGCCGATCCGCGGATCGAGCGCCCGGGCTCGGGCATCCCCGCGCAGCTCGCAGCCCGAATCGAGCAGGGCCGCCACCACGGCCGGCGCAGCCGGGAACTGCGCATCAAGCAGCAGCGTCTCCATTGCCCCGCAAACCCCGGTACGGCGTAGCTTGGCGTTGATCGCGATTTGGATCGCCTTGGCCGGGTCGGCGGCGGCGTGAATATAGGTATGGTTGATCCCGTCGAGGTGCGCCAGCACCGGAACTCGCGCATCGGCCTGAACCCGCGCCACCAGGCTCTTGCCGCCGCGCGGGACGATCATGTCGATCAGGCCCGCCGCCGTCAGCATGGCACCGACTGCCGCGCGGTCCTGGGTCGGGATCAATTGCACCGCAGCTTCGGGTACGCCCGCTGCGGTAAGCCCGCGAACCAGCGCAGCGTGGATCGCCCGGTTCGAACGCACCGCCTCGCTGCCGCCGCGCAGCAGCACGGCATTGCCCGAGGCAACGCACAGCGCTGCAGCATCCGCCGTCACGTTGGGCCGGCTTTCGTAGATGATCCCGATCAGCCCGACCGGCACTCGCACCCGGCTCAGCACCAGCCCGTTGGGGCGGGTGCTGCGCTCGATCTCCTGCCCCACCGGATCGGCAAGATCGGCAACATTTTCAACCGCATCGGCAATCGCGGCAAGCCGCGAGGAATCGAGCATCAGCCGGTCGAGCATGGCCGGGGAAAGGCCGCTAGCCTCGCCCGCAGCAAGGTCCTCGGCATTGGCGGCAAGCACTTCGGCTTCAGCCTTTCGTAAGGCGGCCGCAGCGACGCGCAGCGCCTGCGCCTTGGCGTCATGGCTCATTCGTCCGAGCGCGCGCTGCGCCTCTCGGCCGGCCCTTGCCAGCTGGGCAATCAGGTCATCGGGAGGCAGGAGCTTTGACATGGCAGGCGCCTAACATCCCGGCCCGCGCTTGTCACCGCTTCAGCGACTTTCACAAATGTCAGCAACAAAAACGATTCGTCGCGTCAGCGCTTCGATTCGGCGAGTCCGGCCACCTGCGGATTCGCCACCGCATTAACCCTCTGCTAGCGCGCGGCCCATAACAACTGGGTAGGGACTCGGGGTCGTCTTGCAAAATCTTTCCGTCGGCGGATTCAAGGACCGCCTGCGGACCTGGTTTCCGGATCGCGAGTTCTTCATGCGGTCCGAAGGACAGGTCCGTTTTATCAAGGTTTCTTCGCGGGTTCAGATGACCGCGGCCGGCGTGGTTGCCGCGCTGCTGCTGTTCTGGATTCTGTCGATGGCCGGGATGGCCGCATCCAGCTATTTGGCGAATCGCGACCGCGATTCGCTGCTCGATCGCGAGGCCAAAGTCGCCAGCTCCGAATCGCGGCTCAAGGCCTATGGCGACGACATCGGCAAGGTGGCCGACGATCTGAAACGCCGTCAGGATTTCATCGACAAGGTAACCCAGGCCCATATCGGTGACCTTCCCAAGGACGAGCAAGTCGGCGAAACCGTTTCCAACAGCCAGACCGAAGCATCGGCCACGGTAAAGAAGGTCAGCCTGTTCCTGCCCGAAGCGGCCGCCTTGGCCGAGATCGAGGCCCGGCAGCTGGCTTTCATCGAAGGGCTGACCCGGCTGGCCGATCGCCGCTCGGCCGCAGCCGAAGCCAAACTGGTCCGGCTGGGCCTCAATCCGCAGGCAATGCTCGCCTCGCTCGACGACAAGAGCGCGCAGGGTGGTCCCCTGATCATGCTGGCCACTGCCGCCGATGGTTCGATCGACCCGCGCTTCCAGCGTTTCGGCCTCAGCCTGGCAAGGATGGAGGCGCTGGAACGGTCGGTCGCCGCTTTGCCGCAGGCGCTGCCGGCCAGCCTCGAATATATCTCATCGGGCTTCGGCTATCGCGCCGATCCATTTACCGGCGGGGCCGATTTCCATCCCGGGCTTGATTTCAAGGGTCCGATGGGCGCGCCGATCTATGCCGCCGCGCGCGGCACGGTCAGCTTCGTTGGGCAGCGCTCGGGCTATGGCAATGTGGTCGAGATCGATCACGGCAACGGCCTGATCACCCGCTATGCCCACATGTCGGGCTTCCGCACCGTAGTCGGCAAGCCGGTCATGCCGGGTGAACTGATCGGCCTGATCGGCAGCACCGGCCGCTCGACCGGGCCGCACCTGCACTTCGAGGTCCGGATCAACGACCGGCCGGTCAATCCCCGCCCCTTCCTGGAGGCCGTTCCCAATGTTTTCCAAAAAGCCGGCGGCGACGCCGCACAGCCCAGGCGGTAAAGCGATGGCCAATTCGACTTTCTCGGTGTTCGGCGCCGACATCCGCATCAAGGGCGATGTCAAGGCATCGGCCGATCTTCACATCGACGGCCGGGTTGAGGGCGACGTTTCCTGCACCTCGCTGATCCAGGGCGAGAGCGGCGAGATCGTCGGCGGCGTGACGGCGGAAAGCGCCCGTCTGTCGGGCACAGTGCGCGGTACGATCTCGGTACGCGATCTGGTGGTTTTGAAAACCGCGCGGATCCACGGCGACGTCAACTATGATTCGCTGACGATCGAACAGGGCGCCCAAGTCGACGGCCGATTCGCGCCGCGCGCGGTGGGCGAGGAAAGCGCGGTTGTCGCGCTGGCGGCGAGCTAGACCTCTTTCGCCAGCTCTTCACGCAAGGCCTTGCGATCGAGCTTGCCGATCATCGTCTTGGGCAGGCTTTCGCGCACCACCACCGAATCGACCCGTTCGTGCTTGCCGATCCGGGCATTGAGCCAGTCGCGCAGCGCCGGGCCATCGACCCCGGCACCATCGCGCAATGTCACATAGGCGCGCGGCACTTCGCCGAGCCGCGTTTCGGGCACGCCGATCACCAGCACTTCCTTTACCCCCGGATGCTCTTCCAGCACGGCCTCAACCTGGCTGGGGAAGACCTTGAAGCCGCCGACCGCGATCATGTCCTTGATCCGGTCGACGATCGAAATGTAGCCCTGCGGGTCGATCGTCGCGACATCGCCGGTGCGCAGCCAGGGCCCGTCATCACGCTGGGCAAAGGCGCCGGCGGCTGCCTCGGGGCGCTGCCAATAGCCTTGCATCACCTGCGGGCCTTGGATTGCAAGTTCGCCGGGCTCGCCCCGCGCGGCATCGCGGGTGGGGTCTTCGCGGTCCAGCAGGCGGACCCGGGTGGCGGCCAGCGGCTGGCCGATCGTTCCGGGCCGCTCCTCACCTTCATAGGGATTGCACGAGACCACGCCCGAGGTTTCGGTCAGGCCATAGCCTTCAACTAGCCGGGCACCGCTCAACGCCTCGAAACGCTGCTTGAGCGGCAGCGGCAGCGGCGCCCCGCCCGAAATGCAGACCCTGAGCGAGGAAAAATCGGTCTTGGCTGCGCGCGGATGATCGAGCAGCGCCTGGTACATGGTCGGCACGCCGGAGAAAGCCGTAGCGCGGACCCGCTCCAGCGTCTTCAGGGCCTGACCGGCGTCAAAGCGCGGCAGCATCGCGATGCAGCCGCCGTTGATCACTGTCCGATTCAGCACCGAGACGTTGGCGAAGACGTGGAACAGCGGCAGCACCCCGACGATCACATCGCGCTTACCGGCTTGCGGATCGAGCGCGTTGACCTGGCGGGCATTGGCGGTGATGTTCTGGTGAGTCAGCATCGCTCCCTTGGGCGTGCCGGTTGTGCCGCCGGTATATTGCAGCAAGGCCAGATCGGTTTCGGGATCGATCTCTACCGGGGCCGGAACTCCCTTGGCCAGCACCGCCTCCCAGTGCAGCACTCCGGACTGGCCCGGGATCGCCGTGATCGCCTTGCGGCCCAGCACGGCAAGCAGGATCCGCTTGGACAGCGGCAGCATCGCGCCCAGCGAGCCGACCACCAGCGTTTCGAGCGATGAGGTGCGCTGCACTTCGAGCGCAGTCGGCAGCAGCGCCGACGAATTCAGCGTCACCAGCAGCCGCGTGCCCGAATCCTCGACCTGCGCGGCCAGTTCCTGGGCGGTGTAAAGAGGGCTGAAATTGACCAGCGTGGCCCCGGCCATCGCTGCGCCGAAATAGGCCGAAACATAGATCGGGACATTGGGTAGATAGAGCCCGACCCGATCACCCTTGCCGATCCCCAGCTTCTGCAACCCCTTGGCAAAGGTGGCCGCCTCGGCATGGAGCTCGGCAAAGCGGAAATGACGGCCGAGAAAATCGACCAACGGCCGGCCGGGATAGCGCGCTGCGGCCTCTCCGAACATCTCTGCCAGGGTCAAGGGCGGCAGCGCGAGGTCCCAAGAGCCAGGATGGCCAAAGTGTGAGTGCCAGGGTTCCGATTCAAGATTATTGACAGCCATGTCAGCAGCATAGGCCGCCGCGAAGCGATTGCCTAGCGTCCTGGCGAATTTACTCGTCGCCCGCCGGCCCACCAGCAGCTTCGGCGGCCCGCTTGGCCTCAAGCCAGGCAGCTGCTTCGGCTTCCTGGGCGGCTTCGCCGGCGGCCTTGGTCTGGGCTTCACGTTCGGCGCGCAGCTCCTCAATCAGGGCGCTGCGATCATCGCCCAGCCGCGCATCGTCGCCGGCCTGGTCGATTAGCCCGGCCTTCTTGGCGGCCTTGGCGACAATCGCATCAAGTTCACGTTGACTGCACAGGCCTAGTGTTACCGGGTCCTTGGCCTGGATGTTGCCAATATTCCAATGGCTGCGGTCGCGAATCGCGGCGATGGTATTGCGGGTGGTGCCGATCAGCTTGCCGATCTGCGCGTCCGAAATTTCCGGGTGGT
>CAZOSI010000200.1:0-5597 GCA_964582485.1 uncultured Novosphingobium sp. | reverse complement strand
TCGCCACGCTCGACGCGCTGCGCCAGGTGGTGTTCCTGCGTGCCTATGCGCAGAAGCAGCCGATCAATGAATACAAGCAGGAAGCCTTCGGCCTTTTCGAAAAGATGCTGGCCGCAATCCGCGAGGACGTGACCCGGATCCTGATGAACAGCGAATTGCGCATGCCGGACCCGGTCCAGATGCCCGAGTTGCCCGATTTCCTGACCAGCCATATCGATCCCTTCACCGGAGAGAACGATGCAGCCGCGCGCACGCCTGGAGCAGAGGCGATGATGGGGGCGCTTGGTTCGGGTATTGCGGCTGCGGCAGCCGGAACTGTCGATCCCTATGCCGACATGGGCCTTTCACGCAACGCGATGTGCCCGTGCGGTTCCGGCCAGAAGTACAAGCACTGCCACGGCGCGGCGGGGTGACTTTCACCCCGCGAGGGTTTGGGGAACAGATTCCCCTCCCGCTTGCGGGAGGGGTCAGGGGAGGGCCTGTTCAATAGATGGACTGGCTGACCCCCGCCTTCTTCGTCACTGCGCTACTCTATGCCTCGGTCGGTTTCGGCGGGGGATCGACCTACAACGCGCTGCTCAGTCTGGCCGGGTTCGATTTCCGGCTGCTGCCGATCGTCAGCCTGTGCTGCAACGTGATCGTGGTGACGGGCGGGACTATCCGCTTTGCCCGGGCCGGGGTGGTGCCATGGCGGCGCGCGTTGCTTCTCTCGCTGGTCGCCGCGCCGCTGGCGTTCCTTGGCGGGCTTACCCCGATCCGAGAGGAGACATTCCTGTTCCTGCTGGGGTTGAGTCTGGTCGGGGCGGGCCTGGCCCTGTTCATCCCGCGCGCGACGGATGCTGAGGCAGAGCCGGCGGCTGCAGCGCGGTTCATGCCGTTGCTGGCCGCACCGCTTGGCTACCTTGCCGGACTGGTTGGGATCGGCGGGGGAATATTCCTTGCTCCGCTGCTGCACCTGACCCGCTGGGCAAGTGCGCGGCAAATCGCGGCAACCGCAAGCCTGTTCATCCTGATCAACTCGCTGACTGGGCTGGCCGGTCAGCTTGCCAAGAACGGGGTGGAGCGCATTTCAGACGCGCTGACACCGACGTTGCCGCTGCTGATCGCGGTTGTACTCGGCGGGCAGCTTGGAAGCCTCTTGGCGCTGCGCTGGCTGCCTGAACGGGTGATCCGCTGGCTGACCGCAGCGCTGACAATCTGGGCCGGATCAAGGCTTTTTCTGGGCTGAAAAAGCAAAAGCCCCGCCAAAATGGCGAGGCCTTGCAATGCCCGGGCGGGGTGGCTCCCCGAGTAGGATTCGAACCTACGACCAAGTGATTAACAGTCACCTACTCTACCGCTGAGCTATCGGGGAATGCTCCCCCGCCTGCGGGCAGGGGTGGGCCTATAACAGCGTCGGTGCTTTTGGCAAGCCGGTCTGCCGCAAAAAATCAGACCTCGAACTGTTCGGCAAAGATCCGCTCTTCAAGGGTCTTTCCCGGATCGAACAGCAAGGTCAATTCGCGATCACGCGCGACCCGAACGTCAACTTCCACGATATCGCGCAGTTCCTTCTGGTCGGCCACCACCGCAACCGGGCGCTTGTCGGGATCAAGCACGCGGAACGACATCTCGTAGTGATCGGGCAGGATCGCGCCGCGCCAGCGCCGCGGGCGGAACGGGCTGATCGGGGTCAGTGCGACCAGATTGGAGGTCAGCGGCAGGATCGGGCCGTTGGCCGACAGGTTGTAGGCGGTCGATCCGGCCGGGGTTGCAACCAGCACGCCGTCGCAGAACAGCTCGGCCATCCGCACCTTGCCATTGACCGATACTTCCAGCCGCGCGGTTTGGCGGGTTTCGCGCAGCAGCGACACTTCGTTGATTGCCAGGCCGCCAACCTGCTTGCCGCTTCCCAGGGTCGCGGTCATTTCGAGCGGTGTGATGGCAAGCCGCTTGGACCGGGTGATCCGCTCGGTCAGGGTCCGGCTCGATTTTGGCTTGTTCATCATGAAGCCAACAGTGCCGTAGTTGATCCCATAGGCCGGGACCAGGCGGCCGCAATCGAGCATTTCGTGCAGCGCGTGGAGCATTTGCCCGTCACCGCCCAGAACGACCGCGATATCGGCCTCTGCCAAGGGCACAAAGTCAGTCTCGCTGCGCAACAGCGCGGCCGCCTCCTGCGCGCGGGGGGTGTCGGAAGCCAGCAGGGCGAGGGCGGGGGTTTTGCTCATCTGCGGGGTGCATATGGGCAATTTGAACACTTTGGTAGGGGCCTTGTGCTAGGCGTGCCAGGATGGACGCGATGCATCCTGACGCGCTTTCGCTTCGTCCCGACGCCTTGACCGGGCTGCCGGGCCGCGATGCCGCGCGCCTCAAGCTTGGCGAATGGCTCGATCGGGGTGAGCCGGTACACGCTTTTCTGATCGGGCTGCGGCGCTTCGATGCGGTCAATCTCGCCTATGGTTCGGCTGCAGGCGATGCCGCGTTGGCCGAAGTTGCGGCGCGAATCCGGCACTTTGCCCATGGCGAGATCGACGGCGCCTGGATCGCCGCGCGCGGCGGTGGTGGGCAATTCCTGGTAATCGCGACCGAGGCCTGCAGCCGTGAGCGCTGGCAGATGGTCGGGGCTCAGGTGCTCGATCTGCTGGCCGGGCCGATCCCGGTCGGCGGCCACACCTTGCGCCTTTCACCGCGCGGCGCCTTGATTCGCTCGCTGGGCGGAGAGGATGCAGACTCGCTGCTCGACCGGCTGGGCCAGACGCTTGCAACGGTGATGACCGCTTCGGGCCGCCGCCTGCTCTGGGCCGATGGCGAGATGACCCGCGCCGGACGCAGCGCCGCCCAGCTGGAGGGCGACCTGATGAGGGCGATCGACCTGGGTGAGATCGAGGTGGTCTATCAGCCACAATGGTCCAGCGCCGATGACCGGCTGACCGGTGCCGAGGCTCTGGCACGATGGAATCATCCCCGGCTTGGGCGGATCGGTGCTGGCACCCTGTTCGCCATTGCCGAGCGCGCCGACCATGTCGCGCAGCTTTCCCGCCACATTGCTCAGACTGCTCTGGCAGGTGCGCGCGACTGGCCCGGCGGGCTGCGATTGTCGCTAAACGTTACCCCCAATGACCTGGCCCAGGGCAATTTTGCCAGCGATTTCGCTGCACTGGTCAAGGCCAGCGGATTTCCGGCCGAACGGCTGACGTTGGAAGTAACCGAGCAGGTGCTGCTGGCCGATATTGCCCAGGCGGCGCTGGCGCTGGAGGAGCTTTCCGGTCTCGGCATGCGGATCGCGCTTGATGATTTCGGGGCGGGATTCTGCAACTTCCGCTACCTCAAGCTGCTTCCGCTGCACTATCTCAAGCTGGATCGTTCGATGATCGAAGGGGCCCAGAACCCCCGCGACCTCGCAGTCCTGCGGGCGATCCTGGCCATGGCCGGGGCGCTGGAGCTTTCGGTGATCGCTGAAGGTGTCGAGCGCGAGGACCAGCGGCTCCTGGTGGCTGCGGAGGGCTGCGAATCCTACCAGGGGTTTCTGCGCGCGCAGCCCTTGGGGGCAAACGAATTTCTGGAACTGGCGCAGGCTTAGGCCGGCCCCAAGGAGGCGGACCTACTTCGCCTTGCGCGCGATCGCACTTAGTCCCTTGGTAAGCTGGAACAGGCCATTGAGACGGGCTTCGGGATTGGCCCAGGCCCGCACGACTACAATCTTGCTGTCAGGGCGCAGCTTGATCGTCCCTTCGAGACGCTGGGCATAGGCGAACAGGCCGACCGGGTCTGGAAACTCGTCCCTGTGAAACGAAACCAGTGAGCCCTTAGCGCCGACGTCGATCTTTGAGATATTCGCCACGATCGCCTGTTGCTTGATCTGGATCAGCTTGATCAGGTTGGCGGTCGGGCCGGGCAGGGGGCCGAAGCGGTCGATCATTTCGGCCGAGAGACTTTCCACCTCGGCCATGTCCTCGGCATCGTTGAGGCGGCGATACAGCGCCATCCGCACTGCCAGATCGGGGACATAGTCCTCAGGGATCATGATCGGCGCATCGACCGTAATCTGCGGGCTGAGCGAATGACGTTCCTTGGCCAGGCCCAGTTCGCCGGCCTTCGCGGCCAGGATCGCGTCTTCCAGCATCGACTGGTAAAGTTCGAACCCGACTTCGCGGATATGGCCCGATTGCTCATCGCCCAGCAGGTTGCCCGCGCCGCGGATGTCAAGATCGTGGCTGGCAAGCTGGAAACCGGCCCCCAGGCTATCGAGATCGCCAAGGACCTTGAGCCGCTTTTCCGCTACTTCGGATAGCTGCACGTCGGGTGGGGTGGTAAGGTAGGCATAGGCGCGCAGCTTTGACCGGCCGACCCGGCCGCGCAGCTGGTAGAGCTGGGCAAGGCCGAAGCGGTCGGCGCGGTGGATGATAATCGTGTTGGCGCTGGGGATATCCAGCCCGCTTTCGACGATCGTGGTTGAAAGCAGCACCTCATACTTCTTTTCGTAAAAGGCACTCATCCGCTCTTCAACCTCGCCGGCGGCCATCTGGCCGTGGGCAGTGACGAAGCGCACTTCGGGCACGGTATCACACAGCCACTTCTCGACCTCGTCCATATCGGCGATCCGGGGGACGACGATGAAGCTCTGCCCGCCGCGGTGATGCTCGCGCAGCAGCGCCTCGCGCATCACCATGTCGTCCCATTCCATGACATAGGTGCGCACCGCCAGCCGGTCCACCGGGGCCGTCTGGATGGTGGACAATTCACGCAAGCCGGACATTGCCATTTGCAAGGTGCGGGGGATCGGTGTGGCAGTAAGCGTGAGGACGTGGACGTTGTTGCGCAGCTGTTTGAGTGCTTCCTTGTGATTGACACCAAAGCGCTGCTCTTCATCAACGATTACAAGGCCAAGCTGCTTGAACTTGAGACTCTTTGAAAGAAGTGCGTGCGTGCCGACCACCACATCGGTGGTGCCTTCGGCCAGCCCTTCCTTGGTCGCCCTCGATTCCTTTTCGCCAACCAGCCGCGAAAGTCGGCCAACCTTGACCGGAAATCCGCCAAACCGCTCGGTAAAGCCGGTGAAGTGCTGGCGTGCCAGCAGCGTGGTCGGCGCGATTACTGCCACTTGCTGCCCGGCCATGGCGGAGACAAAGGCTGCCCGCAAAGCCACTTCGGTCTTGCCAAAGCCGACGTCGCCGCAAACCAGCCGGTCCATTGGCCGGCCTTCGCCGAGATCCTTGAGCACATCCTCGATCGCGGCTTCCTGGTCCTCGGTCTCTTGCCAGGGGAACTTCTCGACGAACTGATCGTATGCTCCCTGTTCGGGCAGCAGCACCGGGGCTTGGCGGAGTGCGCGCAATGCCGCGGTCTTGAGCAGTTCGTGCGCGATCTCGCGGATCCGCTCCTTCAGGCGCGATTTGCGCTTTTGCCAGCCTTCGCCACCGAGCCGGTCCAACGCGACGAATTCATTGTCGCTGCCATAGCGCGAGAGGACGTCGATGTTCTCGACCGGGACATAGAGCTTGTCGCCACCAGCATATTCCAGTGCAACGCAATCGTGCGGGCTTTGGCCGACCGGAATCGATTGCAGCCCGATGTAGCGCCCGATCCCGTGATCCATATGGACCACCAGATCGCCT
>CAZOSI010000199.1:0-5613 GCA_964582485.1 uncultured Novosphingobium sp. | reverse complement strand
ATCGGATTGTCGCAACAAACGATTCCATCCCGAAATTTGGTCGCCGCCGTAAGCTCTTGCGTCAGGATCCGGTGTATCGCCTCCAGTTTGCGGGTTTCACGCACGCCCACCGTAGGGCCCAGTTCGCTCATCCGGGCCTGTTCAAAACCAGCGACACTGTCGACCAGGAAACGGGCGAGCTGATGACAGCGCCGGCGCCCTTCCTGTGTTGCCCGGGTCACCTGCTGCGGATCTGTGCCGTCCACCCCGCGGATATGGACCGAGTTGCAAAACACGGTGTCATGATGAAACCCGCGCATCAGATAGAGCTTGCCGAGATCGGGATGCAGCCTACCCTCGGCAATACCGCGCTCTGCCTCTTTTGTGAAATAGGGGTCGCCGCTCGCAAAGACCTCTTCCCAGCGCGCGTTGAGCATCGAGAATGACAGCGTGACGCCCATCATATTGCCGCGCCCGTCGCCAACCGCGAATGGCACGCCCGCCTTGGCTGAAATGTCACCATCGCCCGAACAATCAATCACCATGCCAGTTTCAACGGTCAAGGGTCCGGTCCGGTCATAGCAGTCGACTGAGCGGATCCGCTTGCCCTCCATGCTTGGCGCACCGGCAAAGGTGTTCAGATGAACCTCGACGCCTGCGTCCTCAAGCATCTGGAACATCGCGAAGACAGCTGCCTCGTGGTCGTAGATCACTTCATGGCCAAAATTCGCGAGTGTTGACGGGCGGATCTGGGCCAGCGGTGGCTGCGCGGCGCAAAGCTGCGCGGTCAGCTTTTCGAAAACGCCGCCGATACTGCGTCCAGTGGGGTATCCACCGCCCCAGGGCATGCCAGGGCAAAAGGCCATGACCCCACCAATCTTGCTGGTACCTTCAATTAGCCGGACACGCGCTCCCTGGCTCGCGGCCGCGAGGGCCGCTCCAAACCCGGCGGTTCCGCCCCCGATCACCAGCACATCGGTCGATAGCTTTCGCTGCATGCACTCTCGTCCGTCCTTCGAACCACAGACTGTCTGAAAATTCTTCGAGGTAGTGCTCGCAGAAGTCGCGCTTTGCGGCAACCTTGGCCAGGATGTAATTGCATCAAAACCACTGGGCAAAGGTGACCTCAAAACGGGCCCAAGCCGCCGAAAGCACGCAGGCCGCACGAACCCAAGCCAGCAACTAAGTGAATTAACACCAAGCATCGCCAAGAGATCGGCAGTCTGGCCTAGCGGCCAAACGCAATTGCCAGCGGCAAATTGTGCCAGAAGAGGACCCGCATCGGAGCAAATTTTCATATTTCTATCAGAATGTTAGGCAGTTCGGCTTCTTGCGTTACCCGAAAAAAGGCCCGAACGGTCTGATAAGATATTGGTTCGATGCCATTTTAAGGACTCGAACAATTTCAAAACCCCAGATTTCTGCGGCTTCCGCATCCGGACCAAACACAGAGAACGGGCCTTTATCTTGTGCCCATTCGAGGGTGATTCGTAGCCCAATCGATCAGTTGATTTCGATCTCTGTCATCCTAGCATTCGAACATCAACATCGGCTCGTCAGTCAGCATTTCGATCGTGATAACGATGTTCGCCCGCAACCTGCAGACTTCGCACGCTGATCTGGCTGGCAACGTCACCAATTCGGGCAGCGGGGTGAACGAATCTTCGACCATCGATCAGTTTCAACGGCTGGGCGAAGCAGCGCTAGTGGCGCTGGATGGCGAGGCAAACCGGCAAGCGGCCATGATCGCCTGTATCAATGATTTTGACCTGATGATTTGGATGACCCTGGCAGTCATCCCGCTAACCTTCGTAATGCGTCACCCCCAAGTCGGTCCGGCAGGCCCGAATAATTCAGGAAAGACAAGCGAATACAAAAGTCCCGTAAGCTTGACCGACAAGCCTGCAGCGAACCGCCGTCGCTGTCACGGTACCACCCCAAGGGCTCGGTAACAGGCCACGCTCGCCCGCAACCCCGTTTCGCGCGCGTTGAGAAGTTGAATTTCGATTTCCGCATGCTGCCTTTGATGGTTCAAAAGCGATTGCAGGCTGCGGCCGCCAAACGAAGCCGCTCTTTCTTCGATTTCCACATCCCTTGTTGCCCGTTTCATCGCGTCATTCATGAAGGCTATCGCTTGGCGTGCGCCATTTAGCGTGACGAAGCACTGCTCAACTTCGGTGCTCGCGGCCAAAGCGACCTGGCGATATTCGGCCAAGGCTTCTCGGGTCCGGCCCTTGGCCCGGGCGACCTCGGCGTCGATGCGGCCGAAATCGAACAACCGCCAACGCAAGCCGACGCCACCGAACGCCGTGATCGAATCCGCTCGACCAACATCGCCAAGACGCGCTCCGCGAATCCCGAAGAGGCCACTAAGCGAGAGCTTTGGATAATACTCAGACACTGCAAGACCAACCCCAGCGTTGGCGGCAATCAGCTGCTGTTCTGCGATGATCACATCCGGCCGCCGCGAAACAAGGTCAGCCGGCAACCCGGCTTCGGGATTGGGCACCTCAGCAAATTCAAAACTTTCAGGCGGCCAGGGTATTAACTGACTGGCAGACTTTCCCAGAAGTGCCGCAATGGTATTTTCATAGCGCCCCACGTCCGCGTCGATCAGGGGCTGACCCGCGCGAAGCTGAACCAAATCGGCCTCTGAACTGACAACTTCCTGTTCAGAGGCCGCCCCAAGTTGCCATCGACCGACAATGATCTTGTTCTGGCGTTCAGCCAGTGCAACCAGCCGGGCATAGAGCGCTTGTCGGATTTGCGCTCCGCGCAGTCCCCAATAGGCATCGGCAAGATCAGCAGAAACCGCAACCCGAGCCGCCGCGACGCCCCATTCGGATTGGGCAAGCTCTGCTCTGACGATTTCCCCGCGACGTTTGTGGCCTCCGGCCAAGTCGAGATCCCAGGTCGATCCAAATCCCACCGAAACGTCGGTGATCGTTCTCGGGTAGTCCGGGATTATTCGTGAGAGTATGCCAACACCAGAGTTCTTGGATTGCACGGCACGCCCAATTGAACCCTCCGCATTGAGATTTGGGCGAATCGATGCGCCCTGCTCGCGCAGCGTCGCTCGGGCCTGGTCGACCCGCGCCAAGGCGGCTTCGATCGACAGATTCTTCGAAAGCGCTTCGAGTTGCAGTTGGTTGAGTCTGGGATCGCCATAGGCAAGCCACCATTGCGAGCTAATCGGTTCCGATCCGCCTTTCGCTTTGAAATCGGATGCAACCGGCAGATCGGGCCGCGTGTAATCGGGGCCCGCCACGCATCCCACCAAACCGAACAAAAGCAAGAAATTCGCCAAGTGCCTCATGCTTAGCTTCCTGAGGTCTTAGCTGTAGCAGGGGCCAACAGTACGTACATCACCGGGGTCGCTATCCTGGCCAACAGCGTAGAGGCAATCAGCCCGCCGATTATCGCGATTGCGAGCGGCCCGTACAGACCGCTATCCGAAACCGCCAAAGGCAAAAGGCCGGCAACGGCAGAGACAGTCGTGAGCAGCACGGGAAGGAAACGCAGTTCGGCGGCCTCTTCCGTTGCCTGCCGGATTCCGACCCCTTGCGCGCGTAGTTTTTCTGCAAATTCAACCAGCAAGAGCGAATTCTTTATCTCAATTCCAATGAGCGCGATCAAGCCGATCGCCGCGGTAAACGACAACGAATTTCCTGTCAGCCAAAGCGCAACGATTGCCCCAAAAAAGCCAAAGGGTATGATACCAATCACAACGGTTACCATCCGGAGTCGCCCAAACTCGAGGGTCAGGACCGCAAGAATGCCGAAGAGTCCGATCAGGGCGGCCGGAACCAGACCGGAGAAGTTGCGATCCTGGGATTCTGCTTCACCGCCCAGCGACAAGGTGTAGCCAGCCGGCAGTTTGACGGCCTCGCGGATTCGTTCAATCACATCCGTAGTGGCGCGTGATATCAGCACGTCCTTGTCGACATTGGCGGTCAAGGTCGCAACCCGCATCCTGTCGATGCGGTCAATCTGCTTGGGACCTGAAATCAGTCGTTTGGTTACAAGACTGTCAAGCGAAACCGCTTGCCCTCCCCGGCCCATGACGTAGATCTGCGCGAACGGCACTGGTTGTTGATCCCTCCCTTCGGAAGCATGAAAGGTGATAGGATAAGTGTCTCCATCGACGTCACGGAGTTGGGAGACCGCAGTCCCGTTCAAGGCAATTCGCATCGCATCTCGAAGCTCTGCCGGGCCAATGCCATATGCCGCCGCGGCGGCCTCGTTGGTGTCGAGCGTCATGTCGATTTGCGATGCGCCCAAAGGATTCTTTATGTCGCGCAGGCCCTTTGTGCCCGCCATAATAGTTTTCACTTGGCCAGCAAGCTCGCGTAATGTCTTGAGATCTGGCCCAGAGATCCTGATGACGATGGGCGCCTCGATCACGGCGCCTTGAACGAATTCGACCGTGCTAAGCCTGGCTGTGCCATCGTTGGCAAATCTATCCCGCAATCGGTCGATCAATTTGCTACGGGTTTCCGCGTTCCAATCCTTAAGGCCGACTACCAGTTCGGCGAAAGCCTCATCTTCCGGCTTTTGCGGCTGATTGTAGTAGATCGCCGGATTGCCGCGGCCGACATTTGCGATGACCCATTGCACCGATGGTTCAGCCTGCAGCGCCGCCTCAACCTTCCGCGTAAGGCCATCTGTAACCCCCAGGGTTGCGCTTTCGGGCGCTTCGACGCGAACTAGAAACTGCCGGGTTTGTGCGGCAGGGAAAAGACTCGAGCCAATTACCCCCAACAAGGGAATGGAGAGCGCAGTCGCACCAATCAAAATCACAACGGCCGTCTTCGGCCTGTCCAGACAACGCTTCAATATGGGTGCGTACCACTTCGAAATCGCAGCTTTGATCCGCTCGCGTATTTGGTTTTCGGAGACCTCATGACTCTTTCGGAGCAGCAGTTTCGCGACAAGTGGAATGACAAACAAAGCGACCACCAATGAGCCGACGATTGTTCCCACCACCGCAACGGGCAGCGAGCGAACAAAATCGCCGCCAGCCTCGGGCAGTGCCAGAAGTGGCAAAAATGCGAAAAGCAGGCAGGCTGTGCAGCCAATTACAGCGAGTGCGATTTGTGAGGTTCCCAGTACAATCGCATTGTCAGAATCCGGCTCCAACTCCATCCATCGCACGATGTTCTCAGTGATTACAATTGCGTCATCGACAAGCAGACCAAGGGCCAGGACCAATCCTGCAATTGATAACTGGTTCAGCGAAAATCCAAATAATTGCAGTGTGATTATTCCACACAATAATGAAAGAGGAATTGCGGTCATTACAACCAAAGCGGCATTTCGACCTAATGGTAGAAGCGAAATACTTACAACCAAAAACGCAATGAAGAAATCACGATAAAGATGATTAAGGCGATTCTCCGCACTTTCGGTTTGAAAATAGGGGCGCTCTAGCCGCACGCCGCCAGGCAGAGTTTTCTCAAAATCGTCAAGAACTTGGCCTATTCTTTCAGTCACGCCGAACAAGTCAACGTTGATATTCTGATTGACCGAGACGACAACCGCTTGATGTCCGTTGTAGCGGATAAGGTGGCTAGGTCGCGCGGTACCCCACGCGACTTCCGCGACGCCTCTTACGCGCAGGACGGCACCGTTCGA
>CAZOSI010000198.1:0-5619 GCA_964582485.1 uncultured Novosphingobium sp. | reverse complement strand
CCGCATGGCGCTGACCCGCGATGCCTCGATGGCGCAGGAAGAGTGGAAGTCGGTCATCACCACGCTGGGCCAGAGCCGAGCCTATGAAGCCGCCTATGGCCCCGACTATGCCGGCGAACGCGTGTGGAACTACCTGCTGCGCGACAAGGCCAACCCCGGATCGGTGCTGGCCCAGGTTGAGGCTGCGCGGACCAATGCCCGTTCGGTCCGTACCGCGCTGACCCGCGAGGTGTGGGAAGCGATCAACGAGGCCTGGATGGTGCTGAAGGACGCGCTCGCCCGGCCGGTGCGCGAAGGCGCGCTGGGCCAGGTGCTCGCCGCGATCCGCCGTCAGGCTACGCAAGTGCGCGGCACATTCGATGGCACCATGCTGCGCAACGAGAACTACAATTTCACCCGGATCGGGACCTTCGTTGAGCGCGGCGACAGCACCGCGCGGATCCTCGACGTGAAGTACTATGTGCTGCTGCCCTCGCTGGCCTGGGTCGGATCGAGCCTCGACAATGTCCAGTGGGAGAGCGTGCTGCGCTCGGTCGCGGGTGAACGTGCCTATCGCTGGCTTAACGCCGGATCGATCGATCCCAAGGGGATCGCCGAGTTCCTGCTGCTCGACCAGCGCTTCCCGCGCAGCTTGCACTTCTGCGTCGACAAGCTGCGCTCAAACCTGGCCGGCCTGGCTCACCAATACGGGCATGAGAGCGAGGCGCATGAACTATTGCGCGCGCTGGGCACGCAGTTCCACCAGACCACGATCGAACAGGTCTTCGAAAACGGGCTGCACCAGTTCATCCAGACCTTCATCAAGGCCAACCAGCAGGTCGCCCAGGCGATTGAGCGCGATTACCGGTTCTACGCATGAGGCTGCGGATCGAACATACCACCCGCTATGAATTTTCGCAGCCGGTTGCGCACGGGCTGCAGCGGCTGCGGCTGACGCCCAAGAACACCCAGGGGCAGAAAGTGCTCGATTGGCAGATGCATTTCAATGGCGCGCGGGCCGAGGTCGAATACGACGATCACAACCACAACCGCACCGTGCTGGTCTCGGTCGAACCCGGTGCGCGTTCGCTTGAGGTGCACTGCGAAGGACTGGTCGCCACCGCTGACAATGCCGGAATCATGGGGCACCATTCGGGCCACATGCCAATGTGGGCGTTCCTGGCCCAGTCGGCGCTGACCCGGCCGGGTCCCAAGGTTCGCGCGATCATGGCCGGGCTGGATGTGCCGCGCGGTGAGACCTTGCCGATGCTCCACCGGCTGTCCGCGCTGATTGTCGAGGCGGTGCGCTATGCCCCCGGCGAAACTCAGGTGCATACCAGCGGCGAGGAAGCCGCGGGGCTGGGCATGGGGGTCTGCCAGGACCACGCTCACATCTTCATCGGCGCGGCCCGCGCGGCCGGGGTGCCGGCGCGCTATGTCTCGGGCTATCTGATGATGAACGACCGGATCGAACAGGAGGCCACCCACGCCTGGGCCGAAGCCCATGTCGAAGGGCTTGGCTGGGTCGGGTTCGACGTTTCGAACCGGATCAGCCCGGACGAACGCTATGTCCGTGTCGCTACCGGCCGCGACTACCGCGAGGCCGCGCCGGTAACCGGCATGCGCTACGGAGCTGGGGATAGCGTGCTCGAAGTCCGCCTGGCGGTTGAACAACAGCATTCCGATCAGTAGGCGGGCACAAAGGGGAATGCCTGCGTGACCTATTGTGTTGGAATGTTGCTCGACAAAGGGCTGGTGCTGATGAGCGACACCCGCACCAATTCGGGCGTCGACAACATCTCGGTGTTCCGCAAGATGCATCACTGGTCGGTGCCGGGCGAGCGGATCGTCACAATCATGACCGCCGGCAACCTGGCCACCACGCAAGGGGTGATCAGCCAGATCGAGGAGCGCAACAAGGCCCATTCAGAGCGGGGCAACTCGCTGCTGGAAGCCGATACGATGTTCCAGGTCGCCTCGACCGTGGGCAAGTTGCTGCGCGAAACCATCGCCTCCAGCACCGCGCGCAACGGCGAGGAAGCGGCGAGCACTTTCACCGCCTCGATGATCGTGGCCGGGCAGATCAAGGGCGGTGAACCGCGGCTGTTCCTGGTCTATCCCGAAGGCAATTTCATCGAGGCAAGCTTCGATACGCCCTTCTTCCAGATCGGCGAGACCAAGTACGGCCGCCCGATCATCATCCGCGGCTATGACCGCGACATGAGCTTTGAGGACGCGATCAAGCTGGTGATGGTCAGCTTTGATTCGACGATCAAGGCCAACCTCTCGGTCGGGTTGCCGCTGGACCTGATGGTGATCGAGCGCGACACGTTCGAGCCTGCCCACCAGCGCCGGATCAAGTCCGACGATGCCTATTATCAGGCGGTTTCGGCAGGCTGGAGCGAGGCGCTGAAGAACGCTTTTCACGCGCTGCCGGATTACAGCATGGTCAGTAAATGAACCTCGGCGTTTACGACGGACAATTGCCGCCTGGCGCGCTGCTCGATAGCTACCGGGTAGATGGTGGCCATGTTGATTGCTATGTCGCCGAAGTGCCGCGCGCGGTCGATCTGGGCCAGCTGATCACTGCGTTCTACACCAGCCGCGTGTTTCGTCCTGAGCGTTGGCTACTCGGCGTAGTGCTGGGTAAGAAGGCCAATGATAGCGACGTTGCCGAGCTCGCTTCCGGCCAAACCTCATGCTTTTCGGCCTGGAGCGTCGAGGCGCTGCGCGAAGATGAGATCCTGCTGTGCGATTTCCAGAGCCGGACCCGGTCGTGGCTACTGGTCCGGCCGATTGCTGGCGGCACCCGACTGCACTTCGGCTCGGCAGTGGTCCCACAGAAGCGCGGCGCTGATCGGTTGGTATTTAGTGCACTGCTTGGCTTTCATCGCTGGTATTCGCGGATTTTGCTGCAGGGGGCTGTCAGCAAGCTTTAGCGCGCGGACGAAGGCCAATGTGGCGGAATGTGCCGCGGAGAGTCAATCCAACGGCAGTTGCCCTAACATTCCGTTGGATGGTTCGGGAGCGTTGTCCTTTTTGCTTCCTTCAGCCCAGTTCCCGTCTTCGCGTTCACCTTCGGAGAGGGCAGCGTTGTCGGGCTCCATTCCACTAAGGCGCCGAGAACGAGAGTGCCAAGCTTCGTTCACCTTTGGGGCGCCTAGGCAATTCGTACCTGGCAAATTGCAGCGCCCGGTCGCCAACTCATAATAGCCGAACAGCGGATTGGGATCGTCGTTTTTGCCTACGCCGACAGGAACAATGATCTGACGCGCGGTCATTTCGCCCATTTTCGGCGTAGCTTTGAATGGGCGGATCAGGACCAGCGTATAATCCGGAATCAGCATCGGAAGATACAGCGGCTGCGATCCGTTGGGCTGAACCTGTTGCGCGATACGATGGTAGGCATCAATATCAGCTTGTGTTGCTGCTCGAACATGGCCTGCGGCAAACAGCTTCCGCAGTTCGACCAGGCCGTCACTGGGCTGCAGTTTGGCCATTTTGCTGGGCACCTGATTTGGATCGGCGTTGGCCGAGCAAGCGCCCAGCAGCGCAAAAGCCAACATTGCGCCGGACCTCATTTGCAAAACGAGCGCCCGCCCAATTCAACGTGCAGGTGATCGCGGTGCGCAGCGTTATAGGCCGGGCCAAGAACCGTGCCGAAGCGTTTGCAGGCGCTCGCCTGGATGGTCGCGAAGAATTTGCGTACTTTGGGGCTCTTGTCGTTCCAGTTTCCGGCGACGGTGATGCGGCGGCCATCGGCCAGGACAAAGCCCGAAATGTCGATCGCGTTGGCGGTGGCGTGGGCACTGCGGCGCGGCGAAC
The DNA here is from genome assembly GCA_964582485.1 of uncultured Novosphingobium sp. Taxonomy (GTDB): domain Bacteria; phylum Pseudomonadota; class Alphaproteobacteria; order Sphingomonadales; family Sphingomonadaceae; genus Novosphingobium. The sequence continues at coordinate 1,815 of CAZOSI010000198.1, read as the reverse complement.
CGGCGATGTTGCGGCAGTTGTAGCTGCCCATGGTCTCAATCCGCACGATCGGGCTTCCGAGGATCTGTTGCGCCGCGCGGTCGGCCCCAAATCGGGCCCAACCGGCGAAGGTTTCGGCCAGCGGGCAGGTTACCGGGCCAAGGTTGCTAAGTCCAAGCTTGGCGTCGTCGCTTTTGAGGCTGGCAAGCTGGACTGTGCCCAGGGTCGAGCAGCCAGCGCCATAATATTTGTCGGGAACCGGGGTGAAGGCGGCCTTGGCGGCGCCCAGATCGGCAAGGCAGGCGCGAACTTCAGGGCGGGCGGGGAGTACTTGGGCCGATTGGCGCACGGCGCTCTGCTGCTCTGGCGCACGGCCTTGCGGCAGCACGCTACACCCGCCCAATAGCAGGCTCAGGGTCAGAACGGGCAAGACTACGCGCATGTCCGGAATGATGCCATCAATTTGGTTAACGGGCCCGAACCCTCAGTGGTTAATGCGATGAAAACCGACGAACCGTGCCGTGTTTCTCTTGACTCGCCACCGCGCGGCACTAGTTGCGGCTCCGGGCCACGCGGTCCCAACGCCGCGCGTGCTCTCTGCAAGGAGAGATTACATGACTGTACCAATGCCGGCGCGCAAACCCGCGCGTCCGTTCTTTTCTTCTGGTCCCTGCGCCAAGCCGCCGGGCTATTCCCCAGACAAGCTGGCAACCGAATGCCTTGGCCGCTCGCACCGCGCCAAGATCGGCAAGTCGCGCCTGCAATTGTGCATCGACCTGATGCGCGAAGTGCTGCGTTTGCCCGATACGCACCGGATCGGGATCGTCCCCGGCAGCGACACTGGCGCATTCGAAATGGCGATGTGGACCATGCTGGGCGCGCGCGGGGTAACTTGCCTTGCCTGGGAAAGCTTTGGTGAGGGTTGGGTCACCGATGCGGTCAAGCAGCTGAAGCTCGAACCCAAGGTGCACCGCGCCGATTACGGCAAACTGCCCGATCTTTCCAAGGTCGATTTCGCCGACGACGTGCTGTTCACCTGGAACGGCACCACCAGCGGCGTGCGCGTTCCGGACGGCGAATGGATTCCGGACGACCGCGAGGGTCTGACCTTCGCTGACGCCACTTCGGCGGTGTTCGCTTACGATATCCCGTGGGACAAGATCGATGTCGCGACTTTCTCGTGGCAGAAGGTGCTGGGCGGCGAAGGCGGCCATGGTGTGCTGATCCTCGGTCCCCGCGCGGTCGAGCGACTGGAGGAGTATACTCCGGCCTGGCCGCTGCCCAAGGTGTTCCGGCTAACCTCGAAGGGCAAGCTCTCCGAAGGCGTGTTCAAGGGTGAGACGATCAATACCCCCTCGATGCTGGCGGTCGAAGACGCGATCTTTGCGCTCGAATGGGCCAAGTCGGTCGGCGGGTTGGAAGAGCTGCAAAAGCGTTGCACCGCCAATGCCGATGCCCTGGCCAAGATCGTCGCAGAGCGCGATTGGCTTGGCCACCTGGCCGTGGATCATGGGATCCGCTCGAAGACCTCGGTCTGCCTGACGGTCGAAGGCGCGGACGAGGCGTTTATCAAGGCCATGGCCGGTGCGCTCGAAAAGGAGCACGCGGCCTACGACATCGCTGGCTACCGCGATGCCCCGCCAGGCCTCAGGATCTGGTGCGGCGCGACGGTTGAGACCGCCGATATCGAAGCGCTCGGGCCGTGGCTCGACTGGGCGTATGAGTCCACCCGCAGCGCTGCTTAAATAGGGACAGTCCCTATTTAAAAACACACATACTCTCAGACTCAATCCTCACGGGATTTAAATAGGGACTGTCCCTATTTAAATCCCGGGC
>CAZOSI010000197.1:0-5657 GCA_964582485.1 uncultured Novosphingobium sp. | reverse complement strand
ATTGTTCCGCAGATGCCAGACTGTTTGCAGAAGCCGTGCCAATTTCGAAAAACCCGGGAAATTCAAGCTTTCGGCAAGCTGAACGACTTGTTTGCCGGAATGCAGGAATCAATAGTTGGTGAAAATTCCCAACTTTTCGGATCACGCTTTGACGTGACAGGCCGCTCTCTCTCCCTCTATCGCCGCTCCATGGGGCTTGACCGCGTAACCCTCTCTCAATTCCGCAACCATCGGGCCACCCGGCTTGACGGTACGGCGCGGTTCAATCTGCTGATCGGAGAGAACGGTGCGGGCAAAACGAACGTGCTCGAAGCCTTATCACTGCTAGCCCCGGGACGCGGAATGCGCCGGGCTGCCTTGCCAGAAATCCCGAGCAAGGACGGCGATGCCAGCTTTACCGTGAGCGCCGAGCTGGACGGCGCTGTGATGCTGGGGACCGGAGTGCGTCCAGAGCGCCCGGGGCGCAGGATCGTCCAAGTTAATGGCGCGGACGTTCCGGCGGTGCGCCTGGGCGAATGGCTGTCAATCGGTTGGTTGACCCCGGCAATGGACCGGCTCTTTGCCGAGGGAGCCGGAGCACGGCGCCGGTTTCTTGACAGGTTGGTACTGGCGCTCGATCCGAGCCACGCACGGAACGCTGCCAAACTGGAAGGCGCACTGCGCGAACGCAATCGCCTGCTTGGCGAGGAGCAGGAGCCCGATCCCGCCTGGCTCGATGGAATCGAAATGCAATTAGCCGAAGCCGGGTCTGAAGTCGCCAAGGCAAGGCTACGGCTGGTCGAGCGCCTGTCGGACGCACTCGAAACGCTGCCGGAGGCACCCTTCGCTCGCCCATTGCTGCGCTATGAGGCGGGCGGCCCGCTTGCCGCGGGTGAACTGGCCGCCACTCTTGCCGCTACCCGTCGCCGCGACCGCGCTGCCCAGCGCACCCTGACCGGACCGCACCGCGACGAGCTTGGCGTGACCATGGCCGGCAAGGATCAGCCCGCCGCTGATTGTTCGACCGGCGAGCAAAAGGCGATGCTGATCGCGATCACTCTGGCCCATGCCGGATTGCTTGATCGCGACCGCCCCGGAGTGCTGTTGCTTGACGAGGTGGCGGCCCACCTCGATCCACTGCGGCGCGAGGCGATGTTCAACCGGCTGCGGGGCGGGACCGCGCAGGTCTGGCTGACCGGGACCGAACTTCCCCCGTTCGATGCGATCGCCGACGAGGCGGCAATCTGGCGGATCAGCGAGGGGCTGGCTGAGCGGCTGGCTTGACTGGCAAGGCCTTGGCGACATTATCGACCGTAGCCTTGACCATTGCCTCGATCCCTTCGGCGGTTGGATGGATCCGGTCGGGCTGGATCAGCTGCGGCTTGTCAATCACCGCCTGCAGGAAGAACGGCACCAGGCTGTCGCCGTGCTTCTTGGCGAGGTCCGGATAGATCGCATTGAAGGCCTTGGCATGGCTTTCACCCCAGTTTGGGGCCGAAAGCATGCCCATAAGCAGAACGGGAATCTTGCGCTGGTCGAGCCGGGTCAGCATTTCGTCGAGGTTCTTGCGGGTCTGTTCGGGCGGCAGACCGCGCAACATATCGTTCCCTCCAAGACTGACGACTACCAGCGCAGGAGCAGACTTCATCCCGTCCAGAACAAAGTTGATCCGCTCAAGGCCAGCCGCCGTGGTATCGCCCGAAACCCCGGCATTGACCACCTTAGCGTTGATTCCCCGTGCCCGCAGCGCCGCTTCAAGCCGCGCTGGATAGCTTTGACCGGGCTCGACACCGTAACCCGCGAACAGGCTGTCCCCAAGCGCCAGGATCGTGACTTCTGCACCCACCACCGGCATGTCAGGCATGTCCGGACCGGCGGTTTCCACCGGTGCAGGCGCCGCATCGCCCCCACATGCCCCCAGGGACAGGGTTGCAAGTGCGACAGCGAATTTCCATTTCATGATGCAACTCTCCTTGCGTTCCCCTCTAGCTATGGCATCCCTGCGCCGTGACAAGCCCCTCCCTGGCGATCGACGCCCATAACCTTACCCTCACCCTCGGAAGCGGCGACAGCGCGGTCGACGTGCTGCGCGGGATCGACCTGGCTGTGCCGCAAGGCCAGACGCTGGCCCTGCTCGGCCCGTCCGGTTCGGGCAAGAGCAGCCTGATGGCGGTGCTGACCGGGCTGGAACGGGCCAGCGGCGGCAGCCTGACTGTCGCCGGCGCGGACTTTTCGGCGATGGACGAAGATGCCCTGGCCACCGCCCGGCGCGGGAGGATCGGCGTTGTGCTGCAGGCCTTCCACCTGCTGCCGACGATGACCGCGCTGGAAAACGTGATGACCCCGCTGGAACTGGCTGGGCTGCCCGATGCCAGCACCCGCGCTGCGGAAGAGCTGACCGAAGTCGGACTGGGCCACCGGCTGAACCACTATCCCACCCAGCTTTCGGGCGGCGAGCAGCAGCGCGTTGCGATCGCTCGTGCGCTGGCCGCTCGCCCGCCGCTGGTCTTCGCAGACGAGCCGACCGGCAACCTCGACGCCGCGACCGGTTCGGCAATCATTGATCTGCTGTTCGCCCGCCGGGCCGAAGCCGGAGCAACCCTGGTGATCATCACCCATGACGCCAGCTTGGCTGCGCGCTGCGAACGGGTGGTGACCCTGGCCGACGGCCGCATCGCCAGCGACACCTGCGCATCGTGATCGGCTGGGCTGCCGCCTGGACGATCGCCCGGCGCGATCTTTCAGCCCGGTTTCGCGGGCTGCGACTGCTGCTGGTCTGCCTGTTCCTCGGTGTTGGCGCGCTGGCCGCGATCGGCACGCTGACCGGGGCGATCGGCAAGGAACTGTCGAGCCGCGGCCGCACCATCCTGGGCGGCGATGTCGAAGTGGCGGTGTGGCAACGCGCCGCCAGCCCGGCGGAACTGGCCGCCTTTGCGAAAAGCGGAAAGCTATCGGGCGGATACCGGATGCAGGCCATGGCCCGCGCCGGCGAGCTCGCGGCGCCGATTGAACTGAAGGCAATTGACCAGTCCTGGCCGCTGATCGGCCGTCTGACCTTGCAGGATGGCCGCAGTGTCGGTGCGCCAGCCGAAGGCGAGGTCTGGATCGGTCAGGGCGCGGCCGATCGGCTGGGGATCGGCAAAGGCGCGGCGATCACAATCGGCGCCCTCTCACTGAAAGTTGGCGGGATCATCGCTGCCGAGCCTGATCGACTGGGAGAAGGCTTTACCCTTGGTCCGGTGGTTATCACCCGTGAGGATGTCCCTGCCAGGGCCGGACTGACCGCGCCGGGTGCCATGTACCGCGCCAAGTACCGAATCGCGCTGCCTGCCGGACAAAACCCCGAAAAGGTAGTGAACGACCTCAAGAAGCAGTTCCCTTCAGCCGGGTTCGAGGGCCGCACCCGCGATCGCGCGGCACCTGGAGCTGAGCGGTTCGTAACCCGGATGGGCGACTTTCTGATCCTGGTCGGCTTGGCCGCACTGGTGATTGCCGGGATCGGCATCGGCGGCGGGGTGTCATCCTACCTTGAGGCGCGGCGCGGTTCGGTCGCTACGCTGAAGGTGCTGGGCGCGACCAGCGGAGATATTGCGCGAATCTATCTGCTTCAGATCGCTGCTGCGGCGCTGGTCGGCAGTCTGGCCGGACTCGCCGCAGGGGTACTGGTCACCCCGCTGCTGGCGCGGGCGCTAGGCGAGCTGCTTCCGGTTGCCACCGGGCTGACCTTTGATCCCTGGGCATTGCTTCGGGCTGCACTGTTCGGGCTGCTGGTTGCCTTGGTCTTTGCTGCGCCGCCGCTGCTCGCCGCGCGGCGCTTTCCGGCGATGGCACTGTTCCGCGCGCGTGTTGCCCCATTATCAAGCCGCTGGCGCGACGCCGTGATCCCGGTGGCGCTGGGCCTGATCGGAATTGTCGGCCTGTCGCTGATCGGTAGCCGTCAACCGCAAATGGTTTTGGGGTTCCTGGGCGGGGCGGCCGTGCTCCTGTTGTTGCTGGGCGCGCTTGGTTGGGCGATCCGCGCTACTGCCGCGCGCCTTCCCCGGCCCAAACGACCGCTACTGCGGATCGCACTTTCGAACCTGCACCGCCCCGGTGCGCAGACCGGCGCGCTGGTTACGGCGCTGGGTTTCGGTCTTGCCTCCTTCGTTCTGCTCGCCGCGATCCAGACCAGTCTTGATGCCAACATTCAGGCCCGGGTACCGCAGCGGGCGCCCGACTATTTCGTGCTCGACGTGCCGCGTGAACGCCTTGGTGAATTTACCCGCACGGTCCAGCAGCAGGCTCCCGGCTCCAGCGTCCGCAGCGTTCCGGCGCTGCGCGGTGCGATCCTGGCCTATGGCCCGGCCGAAGCGATGGTTCGTGTCTCGACTCTCAAAGAGATCCCAGAAAGCGCCTGGCCGCTGCGCGGCGAGCGCGGGCTGACCTATTCCGAAATGGTGCCAGAGGGCAACGTGGTGACTGCCGGAAAGTGGTGGCCAAAAGACTACGCCGGAGAACCACTGGTCTCGATTGACGAGCGGCTGGCCGAAGCTCTGAACCTCAATCTGGGAGACCAGCTGACAATCGGACTGCTCGGAGTGGAACGAACCGCCCGGATCGCGTCGTTCCGGCGGATCGACTGGGATTCGATGGGGTTCAACTATGTGCTGGTGTTCAGCCCGAACGCCATTGCCGACGCGCCGCACAATCTGGCGGCAATGGTCGACCTGCCCAAGAATGCGCAGCGCGGCGGGATGCTCCGCGCGCTGGTTCAGGCTTTTCCCTCCAGTTCGGTGATCGAGGTTGGCGGCGTATTGACCCAGGCCCGCGACTTGCTGCGGCAGGTCAGCCTGGCGGTGCTGGCTGCGGCCTCGGTCGCGGTGCTGGCCGGGATCGCCGTGCTGCTCGGCGCGATTGCTGCGGCGCGGGCCAGCCGGATTTATGACAACGTGATCCTGCGGGTTCTGGGGGCGAGCCGCCGTCAGCTGCTGTTCCTGCAACTGGCCGAATATGCGCTGCTGGCGACTGTGCTGGCCGGAGTTGCCCTGGCGCTCGGCATGGGCACTGCCTGGCTTGTGGTGGTCAAGCTGTTCGAGTTCGACTGGCTGCCGGACTGGCCGACGGTGCTTGCCACGCTTGGCCTAGGCTTGGCCTTGGTGATCGCCTTTGCTCTGGCGGCTTCGCTCCCCTTGCTGAGAGCGAAGCCGGCGCAGGCGTTGCGGGAACTTTAGGAGAAGACGTCAGCGCTGGTTGGATTCAGCGGGTCGTCGCCAAAGCGATTGGCGCCCTGCGTCCCCGGAAGGGCCATAATCACCAGATTGGCAATCCCGGAAATGGTGCTGACGATCGGAATCATCCCGAGCACAACGAAGCCGAGATACCACCAGCCCGACATATCACGATCGTGAAACCGCCGGATCGTGACCGCAATGCTGGGGATGATCGATCCCAGAACGAAGATCGAGAACAAGACTGCACCGATCCAGAACAGAATCCCGAATTCAGGGGTCGTTCCATTATCGATCTCGGTCAAATTCAGGCCGCCAGCGAACATCAAGCCAAGACAAAGCGCCATCACGATGATCGAGAACAGCGTGAACATCCAGTATTCCATCCGCCGCGAGCGCCCGTCAAATTCGGCGTAGCGCGTGTAGGGCATCAACATCCATTCCATTTGCATCCCCTTATTATGCATAGAA
>CAZOSI010000196.1:3684-5704 GCA_964582485.1 uncultured Novosphingobium sp. | reverse complement strand
AGGCCAGATCATCGGCTAGGCAGGGTAGCGAAACCTGCCAGTCGCCCTTGAGCGGATCGAAGCCAAGTGCGTCCTCATTGGCGTCCGAGCCATCGATCGCATCGTCGTCATAAAGGCAGTAGATACGCGTGCGAGGGCCATCGCAGGTGACGGTAATCGCCGCATCCTTGGGCGCCTGATCAGCAATCACGCTGGCCGCGACGCCGGCCACAGCGAGAAGCTCAGAGCGCGCGGTATCGGCTTTCCCCTGGGTCAGCAGATCGACAATCGCTGTCCATGTTCCGGCGGCATCGCGCTGAGGCGTGCTCTTGAAGGTGCGGCTGGCAACGGTGCTCATTGCGCCACACCTCCCGGCAGACGTCCTGACTTGGCGGCGCGGGCAGCGGCAAGCAAGTCATCAAGCGTCACCCGTTCCGGATTCATCGCCGTTTGCGGGCTGGAGGCCAAAGCGTTTGCCACCATCTTGCGGATGGCTCGGCCGTCGAGGCCAACGCACTCAGCTGCACAACGCGCAAATCCTGGGCCATTCGGCAATTTCGCAATGGCGGGATAAGTCTTGCCGAGGCCGGTCAGGCAATCCTTCAGGATACGGGCACAGGCTTCGCGATCCGGCAAGGGAATGTGAAGGACAAGATCGCAGCGCGACGTGAAGGCGGCGTCCACGGCCTGGGGAAAGTTGCTGGTCGCGAGAAACAGGAGATTCGGGTGTTGCTCGGCAAGAGCATCGAGCTGGACCAGAACTGCGTCCGTCGCGCGATGGATATCGATGGGATTTGCCTCGAGACTCATCTTCGACCGATCCGCCGCGAGCGTCTCGACCTCGTCGAGGAGCACGATGGTCGGCCCAGCCGCCGCAGATTCCGCAATCGACTGCGAAAACAGGTCCGATACCGCCCGCTGCGTTTTTCCCATCGCCGAACTCGTCAATGCGTGCGGTTCAACCTCCAGCAGGCGGAACCCCGCACCGGGGAACGATTCTGCGGTGCGGTGAGCCAGACCGCGTGCAAGCGAAGTCTTGCCCGTCCCGGGTGGACCAACCAGCAAGATTACACCGTGAAGCGGGATGACACTGCGATCTACTTTACCGCGCATCGTAAAATTCAGCATCGCCTGGGAAACGAGCTGCGCCTTCAGACGATCGTCCAGCACGATCGAATCCCACAGCACACCGAGCTTGGGATCAGGGAGCCGCCGTGCACGCTGGATGCCTTTGGGCGTATTGAATTCCTCGTTGGGTACCGCTGAAAGCTTCTGCATTGTCTTTGCCTCGTGCCGCTCACTGCGGTGATAGAATTACTAGTGTCTGCAATACCCTGCGGCGCGTCGTCCTGATCTCAGCCCTTGGGAGGGTTGCGATCATTCCCGTGGCTATCGCTGCTTGCGATGCGGCCGTCCTTGTTGTGGATCCGGAATTCCGTGCCCTGGTTGCGGCTGATTTCGCGCCCACGGTCAATCGCTTCCTGTTTGGTCTCTGTATGGACACTGGCACGACTCGCGCCGCCGCGCTTCACGTCCCAACCGCCATCAGGGTTCGGCACGACATGGTGAGATTTCGGGCCTTTGCTCATATGCTGGTTCCTAACATCAAAGAGGTTCAATAAATGCGCCTACTCCGAACAAGCTGCCACGGTTGATATCCGCTAGTCAAGGCTATAAAATGCGCCTATACCGAACACGGCCTAGAGAGGGAGACACCCATTTGACCAACACGCTGGGGGACAAGATCCGCAAGTTGCGGAAAGACAAGGGATTGACGCTCGATAAGCTCGCGGAGCTCTCGGGATCGAGCAAGAGTTATATCTGGGAACTTGAAAACAAGAACCCCCCGCGGCCTTCGGCTGACAAGCTCACGAAGATCGCCGGGCAGCTGGAGACTACGCTCGAATTTCTTCTCCACGAAGGAGAGGATGTGACGCAGGAGGACGCAGCCGACGCACGTTTCTATCGTCAATACCGAAAGATGGACCCGAACACCAAGGCAAAGGTTCGGCAGATCATCAAGCTATGGGACGTAGATTCG
>CAZOSI010000196.1:0-3674 GCA_964582485.1 uncultured Novosphingobium sp. | reverse complement strand
ATTCGTGACGCTGCCATGGTCGCCGGTTCGGTGGGCTAATTCGATCACGAAGATGCTCAACGCCGTGTACGGCACCACCCCGGAGCGCTTCCCCGTCAATGTACCACTTGTTGCACGTGACTATTCGCATCAACGCTTTCCCGACGATCCGATCACACTCGTGAAAGGGGCTCCACTCCCTGGTTTCGATGGCGCGCTCTACCGTGCACCTGCAGCCAAAAAGGGTTGGGGCATCATCTACAACGATGCCATCAAATCTGCGGGCCGCATAAATTTTACGCTCGGACACGAATTCGGGCACTACCTGATCCATCGCCTGTCCCATCCCGCCGGTATCGAATGTGGCGACCAGGATATGGTGCGTTGGGACAGCGATTATGCCCAGCTTGAGCAGCAAGCGAATGAGTTTGCAGTGGGGCTTCTGATGCCGCTCGATGACTTCCGGCGACAGATCGACCCTAAGGCCAAGCCCAGCCTTGAAGAAATTGGAGCTTGCGCAAAGCGGTATGATGTCTCGCTGATCGCCGCAACCTTGCGATGGCTGCAATATACGGAACGCCGGTCGGTACTGGTGGTGTCGCGGGACGGCTTTATCCTCTGGGCGCGTTCAAGTGGGCGAGCGCTGCGAACCGGTGCTTACTTCAAGACCGTCGGACGCCCGCCGATTCCGATCCCGGCCCTATCGCTTGCTGCACGCCCATCCCTGCTGGTCGGAGCAGACACGGTCGAGCACGACGCAAATATTTGGTTCACCGAGGCCTGCGAGGAAATCGCGCTCGTATCTGACCACTACGACTTCACGATCTCCCTTCTGCACCTTGGTCGCGCCGTCTGGCGATATCAGGACGACGAGGAACCAACCGATTACGCGTTTGACTTGATGCAGCGGAACCTTGGTAGAGCACTTTGAAGGGCGGGATGAAAATTCCCGCGACCTCAGGCATAGTGAATGGCAGCTATCGTAAGCCTGTCATCTGTAACTCGACTGCCTCGATCTCCCCAAATTTCTGGTGGATTCGAATAGACTTCACCAGTGGCATAACATGGTCCAGCATTGCCTACGAGGTGGGACTCAGCCGCCGGCGTTCCCCAATTCACCAACAAAGCGCGGGCCGGTTTCCAGTTTGCGTGCCAGCGCCTCTATGAAACCATCATATCGCTGTTTTCCCTGAGCCTGCGCTGCGGCCATTGCGGCATCGGGCATCGGCGGGTTAGCCGTTAGCCAGAAGCGCACGAACAAGGCCAAGGCTTCGTTCGTCACCTCGATCTGAAATTCCAGTCGCTCATTCTGCTTGGTCAGCCGGTCAAGGCGCCGGGTGACGGCCGCCTCCATGCGTTCGGAACCGTCAGGCGACAGGAACGTGGCAATGGCCGCCTCGACAATCGACGCCTGTGTGGCGCGCTTGCGAATTGCGAATTCGGCCAATTGCCGGGAGATATCCGGCGGCAGGCGGAAGGTGTGCTTGATGCGGTTGCCGGATTTCATAGCTCAATTCCATCGCTCGGATCGAGTGATGCGCGACGCGCATTACCGCGCATCCGCTCCTGCAGGCGGCGGTTGCGCGCGGCATCGTCGTCAGTTTGCTCATCGTGATCGAAATCGAACTCCCTGGCGACCGGCTTGGGTGGAGGTGCGATATCCTCATGGGCCGGCAATTCGGGCTCGGTGCGTATTCCGGCATTCTCAGGGTCAGTATCGGGTGGGTCGCCATGTACGGTTGCGCGTTTCGCGGTCGCCGGCATTTTGGCAACCATGCCCTGCCAATCGTGGGGCGAAGCCGCTTCCTTGCCGGCAGTCCTGACCTTGGGCGGCGCAATCACCCGTGCGGAAAGCCGCCTGTCCCGATAATATTGCGCCTTCTTCGCCCTGATGGGATGGGCGCCGGCCATCATCACGATCTCGTCAGTCGCGGGAAGTTCCTGGATTTCGCCTGGGGTGAGAAGCGCGCGGGCGGTTTCCGACTTCGAAATCATCAGGTGGCCAAGCCATGGCGACAGCCGGTGCCCGGCATAGTTCTTCATGGCGCGCAGCTCGGTTGCTGTGCCCAGCGATTCCGACACCCGCTTGGCAGTGCGTTCATCGTTGGTCGCAAAACAGACCCGGACATGGCAATTGTCGAGGATCGCGTTGTTCTGGCCGTAGGCATGTTCGATCTGGTTCAATGATTGGGCGATCAGAAACGCCTTCATCCCGTAGCCTGCCATGAACGCCAAAGCGCTTTCGAAGAAGTCGAGCCGCCCCAGCGCCGGAAACTCATCCAGCATGATCAGCACCCGCTGACGCTTGGCGTCGGGTGACAGTTCTTCGGTCAGCCTGCGGCCGATCTGGTTGAGCAGCAGCCGGATCAGCGGCTTGGTCCGGCTGATGTCGGACGGGGGAATGACGAGGTAAAGCGTGGCTGGCCTCTTGGCGTCAATGAGATCGGCAATGCGCCAATCACACTGCCGGGTCACCTGCGCGACGACGGGATCGCGGTAGAGGCCAAGGAACGACATGGCGGTCGAAAGGACGCCTGATCGCTCATTCTCGGACTTGTTGAGCAATTCGCGCGCGGCGCTTGCGATGACAGGATGCACACCGTCGTCGCCACGGTGGGGGGTCATCATCATCGCTGCGAGTGTGGACTCGAACGATCGTTTGGGATCGGACAGGAAGGCTGCGACGCCAGCTAGGGTCTTGTCGGGCTCAGCATAGAGAACATGGAGGATAGCGCCGACCAGCAGGGAGTGGCTGGTCTTCTCCCAATGGTTGCGCTTCTCGAGACTACCTTCGGGATCGACCAGCACGTCGGCGACATTCTGGACATCGCGCACCTCGCACACACCGCGCCGTACTTCGAGCAGCGGGTTGTAGGCAGAGGAATCTGCGTTGGTCGGATCGAACAGCAGCACGCGCGAGAAGCCGGAGCGGTAGCCCGCGGTCAGCGTCCAGTTCTCGCCCTTGATGTCATGGACAATGGCAGAGCCCGGCCAGGTGAGCAGAGTCGGAATAACGAGGCCGACACCCTTACCGCTGCGGGTCGGCGCGAAGCAGAGGACATGCTCGGGGCCATCATGGCGCAAATATTCATTGTTGAACTGACCCAACACCACTCCCTTGTCGTCGAGCAGGCCGGCGGCCTTGATCTCCTGCCGGTCGGCCCAGCGCGCGGTGCCATAGGTGGCAGCCGTCTTCATTTCGCGGGCGCGCCAGACCGACATGCCGATCGCGACGATGATGGACGTAAAACCGCCCGATGCCGCGATCAGCCCGCCGGTGTCGAACACCTTCGGCGCATAGGCGTCATAGCTGAACCACCACCAGAAAAAGTCGTAGGGCCGATAGACCGGCCACCCTAGCAGCACGAACCAAGGCCGACCGAGTTCGGGCTGATGCCCGAGGGCGGATGCGGTCCACTGCGTCGCGGACCAGATCCCGGTCAGCACGAGCAGGAAAACAGCGAGAATCTGCCCCCAGAGGATTTTGGTCGCGGCCATCAGCTTCTCCTTCCGGCTTGTCCAATCGCGATTGGCGCACGTGCGCAAGGCCGGGATGCCTGCCGGCGCAACCTGGCGAAGAACGAGGAGGACTGGCGAAGGGGCAAGGCTGCACCATCACTTACACTCCTAGTGTCCGGCTGCGGGTGAAGCTCCAGTCGACCCCACCGCGCGCGTTGATCGTGCCGGCAACGGCC